>CAZYWA010000120.1:0-17225 GCA_964650975.1 uncultured bacterium | reverse complement strand
AGGGAAACGCGATGAACCACCCGTTCATCGACGCGCTCAACGCGGCGCTCGACCAGACCGCGGGCCCCGAGGTGCGGGCACTGGTCATCACCGGACGCGGCCGCGCGTTCGGCGCGGGGCTCGATCTGGTCGAGAGCCACGGCTTCGATCGCGCCGCCGCCACGCGCTTCGTGGACGCGTTCGACGATCTCTTCGTGCGACTCTTCGCGCTCGAGAAGCCGGTGGTCGCCGCGGTGAACGGCCACGCGATCGCGGGCGGCTGCGTGCTCGCGTGCGCCGCCGACTGGCGCGTGGTGGCGTCGGGCGACTTCGCGATCGGCCTCACCGAGGTGCCGCTCGGCATTCCGTTTCCGGTGGGCGCGCTCGAGTGCGCGCGCCACGCGATCCCGCGCGAGAGCTGGGCGCCGTGCATCCTCGAAGGACGGCGGCTCACACCCTACGAGGCGCTTCGACTGGGCGTCGCCGACCGCGTGGTGGGAGCGGCGGAGCTGGTCGACGTCGCGAAGGCGAAGGCGCGCGAGCTGGCCGAGCTGCCTCCCGGTTCGTTCGCGCTCACCAAAGCCGATCTTCGCGACCAGGGACTGGCGCGCATCCGCGAGCGGAAGGAGTCTTCCCGCGTCACGTTCCTCGATCACTGGTTCGGTCCCGACGCCACCTCGCGCCGCGCCGCGATGGTGGCCGAGCTCTCCGCGAAGAAGCCGCCCAAGTGAGCGTCGCCATGGAGGGCTGCGCGGCGAGGATCGGGCCGAGCGGCCTCACGCTTGCTCTCGTGATCGTGTTGGCGGGTTCCTGTCATTCCGGATCGGCCGGAGGCACCAAGCCCGGCGGGGCCGTGCCGCCGCTGGTGATCGGCCTCGAATCCGATCCGACCAATCTCGATCCGCGGCTCTCGAGCGATGCGGCCAGCTCGCGAATCCTCGACCTGGTGTGCGAGGGGCTGGTGCATCTCGGCGGCGACGGCACTCCCCGCCCCGCGCTCGCGACGTCCTGGGACACGCCCGACGACCACACCTACGTGTTCCACCTCGCGAGTGGCGTGCGCTTCGCCGACGGCAGCACGTTCTCCGCGGACGACGTGAAGGCGACCCTCGAATCGATCCTCGATCCGGCCTTCGCCTCGCCGGCCAAGGGTGCCTTCGAGTCGGTTCAGAAGGTCGAGGTCCGCGATCCTTCGACGCTGGTGATCCACCTCGTCCGGCCGTATGCGCCGCTGCTCACCGCGCTGGCGGTCGGAATCGTGCCGGCGGCGAAAGCGCGCGACCACTCGCTCAAGATGCCACAAGGCGCGCCGTGCACCGGGCCTTACCGCGTGACGTCCATGAGCCCGGGCGACCGTGTGGTGCTCGAAGCGAGCCCGACCTATCGCGGCACGCCACCCTCGATCCCGCGCATCGAGATCAAGATCCTGACCGACGAAGCGACGCGCGCGCTCGAGCTGCGGAAGGGCAGCGTCGACTTCTTGCTGAACGGCGTGTCCCCCGACCGGGTGGCCGAGCTCGAGCGCGAGCCGGGTCTCGCGATCCAGCGCGCTCCGAGCGCCAACACCACGTACCTGGGCTTCAACCTGCAAGATCCGCTGCTCGCGGACGTGCGGGTGAGAAAAGCCATCGCGCTCGCGATCGATCGAGACGCGATCGTGCAATCGCTGCTCGGCGGTCATGCCGTGCTGGCGACCGGGCTGCTCGCGCCGTCCAACTGGGCCTACGACGGGAACGTCACGACCTATGCGCACGACCCGGCGGCCGCCAAGCGGCTGCTCGACGAGGCCGGCAAGAGCGACCCGGACGGCGACGGCCCGCGCGCTCGCTTCACGCTGCTGCACAAGACCAGCGAGGACAAGCTGCGGCGGCGCGTCGCCGAAGTCCTGCAGAGCCAGCTCGCCGCGGTGGGCATCGAGCTCCAGATCCAGTCGAGCGAATGGGGAACGTTCTTCGACGACGTGAAGCGCGGCAACTTCCAGACCTACACGCTGCAATGGGTGGGGGTGGTCGAGCCCGACATGCTCTACAGCGCGTTTCACTCGGCCAACGTGCCGCCCGACGGCGCCAACCGCGGCCGCTTCCGCGACCCGCGGATCGACGAGCTCACGGTGCGCGCGCACACCCTGCTCGAGCCCGCGGCGCGGAAACCGATCTACGCCGAGATCCAGGGGATCCTGGCCGACGAGCTGCCCTACGTCTTTCTCTGGCACGAAGAGCACATCGCGGTGATGAGCAAGCGGCTCGAGGGCTTCGTGCTCGACTCGCGCGGCAGCTTCGCGTCGTTCGCGCAAACGCACTGGGCCGGGTAGTGCGCTCCCGGCCGGGGACCGGCCGGCTCCATGGAGCGCGCCGGTCTCCGGCGCGACGCGGTCCCTCGCGTCCGCGGCGTTTCGATCGCGATGTGACGCTGCGGCGGCGAGGGACCGCCGCCCAAAGGGCGCTGGGAGCGCCGCGCTCCCGCGCGGCCGGGGGACAACCTGGCTCACCCGTCGTCCGAAGGCGCGCCTTGCCAAGCGATCGCGTCCGCCGCCATAGTGGTCTGACCAATTGGTCAGGCCACTTTTCGGCCCTGGCCCGACCGTCCGAGATCTCGCCATGACCCGCTCCGCCGCAGCCACCCCACGCCCGGCGACCTCGCCGCTCGCGCGTGCCGCCGCGCCGGCCTCGCCCAGCGAGGCGACGTTCGAGGCGCTGCTCGCCGACATCGTGAGCGGCACGTTCCCGCCGGGAAGCAATCTGCCCGCGGAGCGCGACCTCGCCCGGCGCCTCGGCACCAGCCGGCCGACGCTGCGCGAGGCGCTGCGCCGCTTGGCGGCGTGGAACCTGCTCGACGCGAAGCGCGGCTCGGGTGTGGTGGTGCGCGAGCGGCGCGATTGGTCGATCGAGGTGCTGCCCGCGTATCTGCGCTACGGCGCCTGGCAGGACGGCCAGCTCGGGAACCTGGCGGCACTGGTCGAGGATCTCTTGTCGCTGCGCCGCAGCCTGATGCTCGAGACCGTGCAGCTCATCGCCAAACGACTGCCTTCCGGCGGAACGTCGGCCGCGCGCCGCGAGCTCGACGCCGCGTGGGCCGCGCGCCACGACTCGGTGGCCTTCGTCGAGGCGGATCTCGGCGTGATGCGAGCGCTGGTCGAGGCCGCCGGCTTCCTGCCCGCGGTGTGGCTGCTCAATCGTCTCGCCGGCGTTTACCTCGAGCTGGCGCGGATCTTCACGGGCGCGGTGACACCGCCCACCGATTACCGCGAGGCGCACACCACGTTCCTGACCGCGCTCGAGCGGCACCAGCCGCGCGTCGCGGCTCGCGTCCTCGGCGCCTATCTCGAGCGCCACGACCGGCGCCTGCTGCGCTTCCTTCAACCTGGCTGAGGTAACCCATGACCGAGCCGACCCTCGCCGATTACCGGCATTCGCCCTCGACCCGCGCCTTGCTGCGCGTGGTGCTCCCCGTGGTGCTGCCGCCCGAGATCGTGTCGAAGAACCGTCTCGACGCGACCATCGACCACATGGAGATCTCGATGCGCGCGCTGCCGTGGACCGTGCGCTCGGGATTGCGCGCGGGGCTGCTCGCGTTCGAGTGGATCGCGGTCTTCTGGCCCGGAAACGGCGGCTGGCCCGCGTCGCGGCTCGACCCCGATCGCGCGCGGCGCTACTACGCGTCGTGGTGGAAGAGCCACTTCGCGCTGTTTCGCGAGTTCGCGAAGGGAGTGCGCCAGATCGGGAGCCTGAGCTACTACGAGCTCGACGACGTGAAGGCCGATCTCGGCTACACGCCCGATCCGTGGATCGAGCTAGTCAAGAAGCGCCGCATGGAGCTGCACGGCGACGAGGTCCGCGCTCACGATGCCACGCACACGCAGCCCGATCCGTTGCGCGGCGTCACGCCGCCCGCGTGGGCGGGCCGGAAGCGGCGCGCGAGCGAGGCGCCGCGACCGGAGGCGGCCAAGTCCGGAGCGGCGCGTCCGTCGAACGTGTTCACGCGTGACGACCTCGCGGGCATCGCCGATCTCGACTGCGACGTGGTGATCGTCGGCTCGGGTGCGGGCGGTGCGTCGATGGCCGCCGAGCTCGCGGAAGCCGGGCTCGACGTGATCGTGCTCGAAGAGGGCGGCTATCACCGCACCGAGGACTTCACGTCGAACGCCACCGCGATGATCCGCATGATGTACCGCGACGGCGGTGCCTCCGCGGCGCTCGGCACACCGCCGGTCTTCTTCCAGGAAGGCTGCACCGTGGGCGGCTCGACCGTGGTGAACGGCGGCATGGCCTGGCGCACGCCCGAGCCGATCCTCGAGCGCTGGAACAAGCAGGATCACCTCGATCGCATCGGCCCCGCGGACATGGCGTATTTCTACGAGCGCGTGGAGCGGCGCATCCACGTGGCGCGGCAGGACCCGGAGACCGTCGGCCGCGACAACGAGCTGCTCCGGATCGGCGCCGAGCGCCAGGGCTGGAAGTGGATCCACAACACTCGCAATCAAAACCACTGCGCGGGCTCCAACAACTGCGCCTTCGGCTGTCCGACCGGCGCCAAGCAATCGGCGCTGGTGAGCTGGATCCCGCGCGCGCTCCACTTCGGCGCACGGGTCTACTCGAACGTGCGCGTGACCAAGATCCTGCACCACCGGAACACCGCCGTCGGCGTCGAGGCGCGGGTCGTCGATCCCAACACCAAGCTCGGCCGGCGCTTCCGGGTCCACGCGCGGCTCGTGGTCTCCGCCGCGGGTGCCATGCAAACGCCCGCGCTGCTCATGCGCTCGGGCTTCCGCTCCGCCTCGGGCTTGCTCGGCGGAAATCTCAGCTTGCACCCGAACGGCAAGGTGTTCGCAGTGTTCGACGAGGACGTGCGCGGCTGGGAAGGCGTCCACCAGGCCTATCAGGTGCGCGAGTTCCAGGAGCAGGGCTTCCTGATGGCGGCGGTCAACGTGCCGCCCAACGTGGTCGCGATGACCATGCCGACCTACGGCGCCGAGCTGGGCGAGGCGATGAAGGACTACGCCAAGATCGTGACCGCGGGAATCCTGGTCGAGGACACCACGGTGGGCCGCGTGCGCCTGGGCCCCAACGGCCAGCCCTACGCTTTCTATCAGCTGAACGACGCCGACGCGGAGCAAGTGAAGCGCGGCGTGTCGTTGCTCTGCGAGCTCCTCTTCGCGGCCGGCGCCAAGCGCATCATCATGCCGTTCGCGGGCGTCAAGGACCTGCTCACCGTCGACGACGCGCGCAAGATGCTCGCGACACCGATCCCCAAGAGCCACATGGAGATCGTGACCGTGCACCTCATGGGCACCGCGCGCATGGGCTCGGACCCGGCGCGCGCCGTGTGCGACAGCTACGGCCACGTCTACGGGTTCGACCGCCTGGTCGTGAGCGACGCGAGCCTCTTTCCGACGCCGATCGGCGTGAATCCCGCGGAAACGATCCAGGCGCTATCGGTCCGAAACGCGTCCTACCTCCTCGACAACCACCGCCGCTTCTTGTCCTAGCGAGCGCAACCCGTTGGAGACCGGCGGGCTCCAGCAGGTCGTTTGGAGCGCGCCGGTCCCCGGCGCGTCGGCGATCGATTCGCGACGTGACGCCGCGGCTGCGAGGGACCGCAGCCCTCCGTTGCATGGCTCGCACGCCGAGGTCCGAGATCCGCGCGGTATCCTCCTCGGAGATCGTATTCGGAGGAGAGGAACATGACCCCGACCATCGAGCAGGTCGTCGTGCTGCCGGCGTCGCCGGCGCGGCTTTTCGGGATGTATCTCGACGCCAAGCAGCACGCGGCGTTCACCGGGTTTCCGGTGTCGCTCAAGCCCAAGGTGGGAGGTGCGTTTCGTGCGTTCAACGGCATGCTCGAGGGACGGTTCCTCGAGATCGTGCCCAGGAAGCTGATCGTGCAGGCGTGGCGATCGTCGATGTTCGGGAAGTCCGACCTCGACTCGATCCTGGTGCTGCGCTTCTCGGCCGCCGAGCGCGGGTCCGGGCGGATCGAACTGGCGCACGTCGGCGTGCCCGAGCACGACCACGTCGGAGTGAGCGAGGGTTGGGCGAAGTACTACTGGGGGCCGTGGCGCGCGTATCTCACGAGGAAGAGGAAGAAGTAACCGCCGGCCAGTGGAGCGCTACCCGCCGGGGACCGGCGGGCTCCATGGAGCGCGCCGGTCCCCGGCGCGTCAGCGATCGATCGCGAGGTGACGCCGCGGCCTCGAGGGACCGCAGCCCTCCGACTGTCATCCTGCTCCTCGGAGGGACGCGGTCCTTCGCGGCCGCCCGTTCCGGTGCCGCGTCTGCACCGATCGGTGATGGCCTCGGGGTAGACTCGCCCGCCGATTTACCGACACGCCATGCGCGCCTTTCTGCTCCGGCGGCTCTTGACGTCCATTCCGGTGGTGCTGGGAGTGGTGACGCTGGTGTTCGCGCTCCTCCATCTGGTGCCCGGCGATCCGGTCGAGGCGATGCTGGGCGAGACCGCGATGCCAGCGCAGCGCGAGGAGCTGCGCCACGCCCTCGGTCTCGATCGGCCGCTCTGGGTCCAGTACCTGCGGTTCCTGGGCGGGCTCGCGCACGGCGATCTCGGCACCTCGATCCGCCGCTCGATGCCGGTGAGCGCGCTCCTGGTCCAGCGCTACCCGGCCACGTTCCAGCTGACACTCGCGTCCATGCTGGTGGCGACGCTGGTGGCGATCCCGCTCGGCGTGCTCGCCGCGTTGCGCGCACGCACCTGGATCGATCACGGATCGAGCGCCGCCGCGCTGCTCGGCGTCTCGATCCCCAACTTCTGGCTGGGGCCAATGCTCATCCTGCTGTTCTCGATCCGTCTCGACTGGCTGCCGGTCTCGGGCCGCGAGGGGCTCGCGAGCTTGATCCTGCCCGCGACCACCCTGGGCCTCGGCCTCGCCGCGATCCTCACCCGCATGACGCGCTCGAGCCTGCTCGAGACGCTGGGCGAGGACTACATCCGCACCGCGCGCGCCAAGGGAGTGAGCCCGACGGTGGTGGTGTGGAAGCACGCGATGCGAAACGCGCTGGTGCCGATCGTGACCCTGCTGGCGCTCCAGTTCGGCGCGTTGCTCGCGGGCTCGGTGATCACCGAGACGATCTTCTCGTGGCCGGGTGTGGGCAAGCTGCTGCTCGAGGGCATTCGCGCCCGCGATTACCCGGTGGTGCAAGGCGTGGTGCTGTCGGTGGCGCTCACCTACGTGGCGGTGAATCTGCTCACCGATCTGCTCTACGCGTGGGTGAATCCGAGCATCCGGTTCGGGAGCCGTGGATGAGCGGCGTGAGCGCGGCACGCGCCACCGGCCGCAGCCGGGTGCTCGCCCGGTTCGTCGCGCACCGGGGTGCGGTGGGCGGACTGGCGCTCATCGGTTGTGTGACGGTGATCGCGCTCATCGGTCCGGCGATCGCTCCCCACGATCCGATCGCGCAGGATCTGGCGGCACGGCTCAACGCACCCAGCGCCGGCCACATCCTCGGCCAGGACTCGCTGGGCCGCGACGTGCTGAGCCGCATCCTGGTGGGAGCGCGCGTGTCGCTCGCCGTCGGGCTGATCGTGGTGCTGGTGTCGTCGACCGTGGGCAGCGCGGTCGGCGCGGCCGTGGGCCTCGCGGGCGGCTGGGTCGACGAGGTCGCGATGCGCGTGGTGGACGTATTGCTCGCGTTTCCCGGCATTTTGCTCGCGATCGCGCTCAGCGCCGTGCTCGGCCCGGGTCTCGATCACACGGTGCTGGCGCTCTGTGTGCTGGGCTGGGTGGGCTACGCGCGGCTGGTGCGCGGCCAGGTGCTGGCGCTCCGTGAACGCGAGTTCGTGCAGGCCGCGGTGGCGCTCGGCGCCAGTCGCACGCGCATCGTCATGCACCACTTGCTCCCCAACGTGCTCGCGCCGGTGCTGGTGCAAGCCACGTTCGGCATGGCGAGCGCCATCGTCGCGGAGGCGAGCCTGAGCTTTCTCGGTCTTGGCGTCGTTCCGCCGACCCCGAGCTGGGGCAGCATGATCGACGACGGCCGCCTCTACCTCGAGCAAGCGCCCCACGTCGCCGCGTTTCCGGGCCTCGCGATCCTGATCACGGTGCTCGGCCTCAATTTTCTCGGCGACGGCTTGCGCGACGCCTTCGACGTGAAGGGAACGTGAAGGAAGGTGACGTTTCCGTTGGAGGGCGGCGGTCCTCGCCGCCGCGGCGTAGGCAGCCTGAGACGGTGCCGGAAGAAGAGCAGCTGACGTGAGCGACGCGAAGAAAACGGAGACCGCGCCGACCATGGCGAAGCCGTCGCGACCCGCGCGCGTGCTGCGCGGCACGTGGCGATGGACGCGCCGGCTCATCACGACGCTCGCGATTCTCGTGGTGCTGATCCTGGTGCTGCTCGCGGGCGCGCAGACTTACCTCGACACCGACGGCGGGCGCGCGCGCCTCGCCTCGATCCTCTCGGGTGTCCTCGGCCAGGATGTGACGCTCGGCTCGGTCGAGCTGCACCTTCTCTCCGGGCTCACCGTCGGCGACGTGAAGCTGGTGCCGCGGGGAGACCTCGCCAGCCAGCCGTTTTTGATCGCCGACCAGCTGGTCCTCGGCTACTCGCTCTCGGAGCTCCTGCACGGCACGCTCCGCATCGATCATCTGGCGCTGAGCGGCGCCAAGCTCGCGATCGTGTTTCGCGGAAAGAACAGCAATCTGCCGCTGGCCGGTGGCGGCGCGGCTCCGACCGTGGTGGTCGTGGTGCCCGCGCCGGGAGCGGCCGTGCCACCCGCGGCGCCAGGGGCGAAGGTCGTCGCGATCCCCGCTCCGAAGCACGGCATCGCGATCCCGCCGTTGCCGGTCAACATCGAGCTCGACGAACTGCGGCTCGCCGACGTGACGTTGCTCCTCGATCTCGACGGCGCCACGCGGGTCGAATCGCGCGGGCTCGACCTGAATCTCGACGGTCACGCCGGATCGCAGGGCACCGATCTCACCCTTCACGCCTCGCATCGACCCGGGGACGAACACGACCTGCAAGTCACCGTGAACGGCGCTCGCGCGATTCGCGCTCGCGGCCAGCTGGCGCTCGACCTTCACGTCCACGGCCCCGACCTCGACACGCTCGCGATCGAGCTGGCGCTCGCTCTGCCCGGCGCGAGCCTCGATCTGGGCGCGGGCGCGCGACCGGTGACATTCGCGCTCAAGGCCCGCGGCGAAGCACGTCTCTCGAAGGCGGAAGCGACGCTCGACCCGCTGACCCTCGACCTGGGCACCGGCGGCTCGCTCCAGGCGCGCGTGAAACTCGTCGATTTCCTGAGCGCACCGGTGCTCGACGCCTCGGTGCCACACGCTCATTTCGATCTCGGCGAGTTGCTCCCGCTCGCGGCCCCGTTTCTTCCCGCCCTGACCGCCGCCGGGCGGGTCGAGATCGAAAACCTCGCCGCGCACGGCGATCTCGCCGGCGGAACCGAGCAAGCACCGTTCACCGCTTCGGGCAAGATCGTGCTCGCGGGAATCGACCTTGGTTACCCCGACGTCGGCATCACGGCCACCGGACTCGACGGCAACATCGATCTCGCGCGCGCCAAGCTGGTCCACTACCTGCCCGCGGAGCTGGCCGCGAACGGCGGACTCACGCTCACGCACGCCGGCCTGCCCGACGGCGGCCGCGCCGAGCACGCGAGCGTCACCCTCGACGCGACCGCGAACGGCACCGACTTCCGCGCGGTGCGGGCGCACGTCGAGGCGCACGTCCCGACGCTCGTTCCGCCCGCCCTCGGACCCGGCGCCACGCCGCTCGCCGTCGACGCGCAGGTGACGGCGAACGCGGACCTCACCACCGGCAACCTGACCGGCATCGACGTGGTGGCGAGCGTGCCCAAGGCGCTCGACCTGCACGTGACCGGCGACGTCGGCGCGTTCGGCAAGGGCCCGATCGCGGTGAAGGCGAGCATCGCCGCGCAGCCCGGGCCGCTCTTGACGCTGGTGCCGCGCTCGCTCCTGGGCGGAATGGCCGTACCCAACGCGAGCGGATCGATCGCGATCGACGCCACCGCCACCGGCGATCTCGGACGCCGCGCCGTCGCGAGCGCCGGCACGGTGAAGCTCGCCAAGCTCTCCGCGAACGAGCTACCGGCGCACGCGTCGCTCGGCTCCGCCTCCGGAGAGCTCGCGTTCGACGTGTCGCTCGCCGACGGATTTCAGCCCGGTCCCGCGAAAATCAGCGGAAACCTGGCCGTCGAGCGCGTACAAGCGATCGACGCGGTCGACCTCGCTTCGGCAAGCCTGTCGATCGACGCCGCCACCAACGGCGCTCCTCCCACCGACGCCACCGCCAAGCTCGACCTCAAGCTCACCGGCGCTCGCTACCGCACGCCGGATCTCGAGACGCCGCTGCAAGACGTGAAGCTCCACCTCGCCGCGCGCGGAGACCCGACCCACGGCAACCTGACGCTCGACGATCTCGACCTCTTGATCGACCGCGGCGGGCACTTGACCGCGAAAGGGAGTGCGCGCGCCTTCGGACGCGAGGCGCTGGAAGCGCGCGCGCGGCTCGACGGCCTCTCGCTCGCGACCGTGGCGATGCGCCTGCCGCGCTCGATCGGCAGCGCCGTGTCCGGCATCTCGGCCACCGGCGCGCCCACGCTCGACGTCGACGTGAAGGGCCGCCTTCCCAATCCAGACGAGATCCGAAGTCTGACGCTGCCGCTCACCAGTCACGTGGCGTTCGAGCTGCCCAAGGCGTCGCTCGCCTGGCCCGAGCGCCAGCTCAACTTGCCGCGTGCGAGCGCCAAGCTCGGCCTCGCGATCGATCCGGCGAACGTCGCCGTCGATCTGGACGCCGGAGCGTTCGAGCTGGTGGATCGCCCACACCTGGGATCGGAGTCGTGGGATCTCACCGCGACCGTGCACGCGCGGCTCGAGGATCGCGACCGGCTGACGCTGAGCCAGGCTTATTTCGGAGTGCTGAATCGCGGGGGTTTCGCGTTCGCAGGCGGCGAGCTGTCCGGTATCCGGCCGGTGCTCGAAGCGCGCGCGCTGCCGCCGCTGGGCGAGATCCTGCGCAGCGTCGCGGGACAGCTCGAGGTGGCGGCCGGCTTCGCGCGGCCGAGCCCCACCGAGATGGCGCCTGGGCTCACGGTGAAGGGCGGTTCCTCGACGCGCGTGACCGTGAAGCTCAGGCCGGGACGCGATCTCGCGATCGAGGGACAAGCGTTCTTCGCCGATCTCGACGCGAAGCAGCCGCCGTCGCTCGACGTGACCGGGCTTTCCGGAAGGTTCCCCATCCAGAAGACGCTGCGCATCGTGACCGCCGACACCAAGCCGTCGAGCTCGGCGCCCGGCGCGCGTGACGCGGCCCGGAGTGGCGACGCGGATCCGAGCGTCGGGGAGCGGAACCGCTCGGTCTACGGCGCACTACGTCCGCTCAGCGCCAACCGCGACAACCTGCGGCTCGCCAATCTCGTGGCTGGCCCACTCGCCGCGCACGACATCTATCTGGACATCGCGTTCGCCGATCGCGCGCTCGAGCTCGATCGCTTCGGCGTCGGACTGCTCGGCGGCTGGGTCGGTGGAAACGCGGAGACGTCGTTTTCGCCGGCGCGGAACCGGCTGCTTTTCTCCACCGAGTTCGGCGAGATCGACTTGCGGAAGCTCCTGCCGCTCCAGAACGACCTCGCCGACGAGGAAGCGCAGGTGAGCGGCACCGCGCGCGTCGCCGTGGACCTGGCGCGCGGCGAAGGCAGCGGCACCGTGAGCCTGGGGGACTTGAACGCGGATCTCACGCTCACGCGGATCGGCGAGCGGGCGCTCGATCAGCTGCTGGTGTTCCTCGACCCCAAGGGCGACCAGAGCTCCATCTCGACCTTTCGCACCATCCTCAAAACCACGGATCTCACCATCAACCGCGTCGAGATCCCGATCCAGAACGGCTCGCTCACGGTGCGCGTCGAGTACGGGATCCATGCCCACGTGCCGCGCTTCCTCGAACGCGCACTCAACATCGTCTACGACACCACCAACCGCTTCGAAGTCCCCGCGATCGACCTGCTCAAGCTCTCGAACGTCCAGGACCTGCAAGCCGCCTTCGCCAAGCTCGACCGCCTGAAGCCCGTGCTCGACGTGGTGGGCGGCGACCGCATCCGCATCGAGCCCGACGGCTCGTTCCGGATTGAGTAGCCGACGGGGTCCACTCCCCCTTGGAGGGCGGCAGTCCCTCGCCGCCGAGCGGTCGAAAGGCCCAAGGGGGCCGCAGAGCCCATTTTGCGCCAAAAACGCCTCGAAACAGCCCAATCCGCGCGCCGAACCGGAGCACGAATATCAGTAGTTCACGAAGGTGCCTCTTCAGTTTCCACCATCAGCCCGATTGCCATCGGGCGGCGCAGGTACGCCAATTGGTTCGATCGAGAGCAATCGACCCGCCACCGACAACGACTGGCATGCCATAACCGCTGGTGGCAACGCCGCCATCAAAAAGTGGATCGCCGATCAAATGTACGGCAAGGCATGGGCGTTGTGGGAATTTACATTTGGGGACTCAAGAAACCTGGCGGGCGAGGTGTCTATCCAAGGACAAAATCCCTTCGGACTACAACGGACTTGGTCAAACGGGGAGAAGGCTTTCATCGGTGGTCAAATGCTCGAGCCCTGCAGGCGTCGACAGTAAGGCGAAGTACGCTTGGATCGCGGAGCATCTGTCCAACGCCGCGGAGGAGGCAGTTCGCATCCGGGCCTCCAACTGATGTGGAGGCCTTATTCCAAACTCCCGAATTTCACCGGAGCAGGCCGAACTCGCCGCCGCACCTGCCTGGCACCCGTGGTGGCGCTCGTCTGGATCGCGTGGTAGTCCGTGGCCCCTGCTGCGCTCGGCGTTACGCCTCACCCGTGAGTGATTCGGTGGCTTGATCGTGAACAGATTCGATCTCTCTCTCATATCAATTCGCGGTTTGGGCCTGTGGTTCATCGCCACCGGCATCGCTCAGATGCCGACCCAACTCGTTTTCGCTGCGCAGACGCTGCTCCACCAGAGCGATTCGGGGACACGCTTTGGCGCATTGGCTGCGTTGACCCAGGTTGCCACGACGACTCTCGTGGGCGTCTTCCTCTGGAACGGCGCGACGCGAATGAGCCAACGTATCTTCGACGCCTCGGAGAAGGCAGGCATCATCGACGGCGTCGACGGCTCTCGGTTGGGGAACGCGGCGGTAATGGTCGTCGGGACGTTCGTCGCTGTGCCGGCGCTTGGAAACCTCGGCGAGTCGTGTCTCATGATCGTCTACGGAAAGCTCGGCATCGTGGCCGAGCCTTGGGTGCGGTACGAGGGCGGCAGCTTCAATGCGGCCGTGCTCCACGGACCGATAGCAGACTTCGGCATCCGGTTCGTGATCGGGCTGTGTATGATCCTCTTCCCTACGGAGGTCGTATCGGATCCAGGTCGCGGTGACGAGGTTTCCGGTCGCGACCAGATGGTCGCGACCCGGCATCTGAAAGGTGCCACCGTCCTCCCAGTTCCACGACGTGAGATCCCGTTTGCCGCCGCCCAGCCGAACGGTGCGGCATGACCGGCCTCTCACGACGATCTCCGGCGGCTACGCCCGAACGTCGACGCCGTGGCTGGTGTCGTCGGTGAGGATCTCGAAGGCGGCGCGGTTCGCGGACGTGAGCGTGACCGGCGGTTCACCGCGTGAGCTCACCGTCACCTCGCAGGCGGCGATCTTGCTGTTGAGGCAGATCTTCGAGCCGCCCGGCGGGTTGTAGTAGTTGAGCCCGCAGAACGAAGTCGCCGGTGCGTGGATGCGTCCGGCGATCGTCACCGCGGGCGTCTCCGAGCGGAAACTCCAGTCGAAGTAGCTGAAGCTTCCCTTGGCGCGCACGGCCTGACTCATCGAGTTGAGCGCATGCTCGCGGCCGTCGAGACGCAGCACCACGAGCGTCATGAACGGCGTCCACACCGGGCCGAGCTTGAGGCGCGCGGTGCTCACTTCGAGGAAGCTCTCGGGGCGGCCGTCGAAGCCGCACACCTGGCCCCAGGCGTAGTGGTCGGTGTGCTTGCTACCCCAGTTGTGGTTCTGGCTGCCGGGCCAGCCGTCGATGGCGTGGTTCTGGCCGTCGACCGAGATCGTTCCTCGGTAGAGCGCGTTGGGCGAGCCCACCAGCGCTTTCGCTTTGGGCAGCGATTTCTCGTAGAGGCCTTCAGGCAAGAGCAAGAGCGGGCGTTCGCCCTCCGAGAAGTCGAGCTCCCACACGATCTCGTGCCCACCGAGTGCCGCGCGGCCGTCGAGCGCTCCCTGGTGGAGGGTGGCGCGGCCGATCTGGGCGCCGAGCTTCTGCTCGTCGAAGCGGCACGACGCGAGCGGCTCCTCGTGCTTCACCGCGACGATCTTCTGCTTCTCGCCGTCGGACCAGATCGCCCAGAGCTCGCCCAGCGCTCCGTGCCGGTCGCGCGCCGGGCGGAAGATCGTGTAGCGGATCCAGAACGCGAGCGGCCGAGTGGGATGGTTGGCGCGCTGGAAGAAGCTCTCGTAGTGGCCGGTGCTGCCGTCGACGCGATAGCGGCACGCGTTCCAGCGGTCGCGGATGGTGGCGAGATCGTCGGCCATGGGGTCTAGTGTTCTCGCAGAACGCCACTCGCGCCAACCTTGGCGCTGGCACACGAGCTGCCAACGGCTTCATACTTCTTCACGGAGCCACAACACAGCCGCAAGGCGGGTGCGCGAGCCTTGCGCGTGCCGCTGGATGATCCGGCGCACAAGATCGGCCGCCAAGGCGGCGGCTGGAACGAAGGAGCGAACGATGAGACCTCAAAGTGTGCACAAGAGTTTGCTGGTGGTGGGCGTGATGCTGGGCGCGGCGCTGGCGCTGGTGGTGCCGAGCCACGCGGGCGGCGGCCCGGGAGGTGACGGACCGCACGGCGGCCATCACATGATGATGGCGGGTCCGATCGAAGCGGCCCTCGGAGAGGCGCTCGGGCAAGCGAAGCTCACCACCGCCCAGAAGGCGACGCTCGACGGCATCACCAGCAAGGCCGAGCAGCTGCGCTCCGACGCGCAGTCGCACTTCCAGAGCGCCCATTCGGACATCGAGACGGAGCTCGCGAAGCCCGAGCCCGACCTGCGCGCGCTCAGCACCCGTCTGGAAGCGACCCACGACCCGATGAAGAAGAGCATGGACGACATCCGCAACAGCTACCTCTCGCTCTACGACCAGCTCGCCGCCGATCAGAAGCAGCAGGTGGCCGCGGCGCTGCGCGCGCACATGGACGAGATGAAGAAGCAGCACCAGCAGTGGAAGCACGGCGGCCCGCAGGGTGGTAGCCCCACCGACGAGCCCGCCGGGTGACGCCCGACTCGAGGCCGCTCGCGCCGGGCCGCAAGTCGGGCCGGCGCGAGCGGATCTGGTCCGCACCAGCCCGAAGGTCCCCCCATCGAGCATCGACCGATGAGCCGTGAAGAATCGCCGAAAGCCGCGAGCGTCTCGGAAGAACCGCTCATCCACGTGCTCTTGGTCGAGGACGACGCGCGCCTCGCCGATCTGACCCGCACGTATCTCGACCGCCACGGCCTAGTGGTCACGGTCCGGCACGACGGCGAGAGCGGCCTCGCCGAAGCCGTGGCGCACCGCTTCGACGCGGTGCTCCTCGACCTGATGCTGCCCAAGCTCGACGGCGTCGAGGTGTGCCGGCGAATCCGCGAGCGATCCGACGTGCCGATCGTCATGATCACGGCGCGCGGCGAAGAGGCCGACCGGGTGATGGGCCTCGAGATCGGCGCCGACGACTACGTCGCCAAGCCGTTTTCCTCGCGCGAGCTCCTGGCGCGCATCCGCGCGCAGGTGCGGCGCGCTCGCGGCCGCGCCGGGCCGCGCAGCCACCCGCTCTCGGTCGAGGGGCTCGAGCTCGATCCCGCGACGCTCGACGCCACCCTCGACGGCAAGGCGCTCGACCTGACCTCGTACGAGTTTGCGCTGCTCGCCGCCCTGGTGAGCGCCGCCGGCCGAGTGCTGAGCCGCGAGCGGCTCATCGAGCTCGCCGGACGCAGCCCCGACGACGCGTTCGACCGCTCGATCGACGTGCACGTATCGCGGCTGCGCCAGAAGCTGGGCGACGATCCCCGCCATCCGCGGCGGATCCGCACGGTGCGCGGCGCCGGTTACCAGTTCCTGCGGCGGAGCGGATGACGCCCGCGACGGCGCCGCTCGGCCGCGGGCGTCTCTTCTGGCGGATCTACGCGTACGGGCTGGTGCTGGTCACGACCTGCGTCGTGGCCGTGGTGTCCGTGGTGGCGTGGCTCGGGCCGCCGGGACCGTTCCATGGTCCACCGGTGCTCTTCGAGCGCGTCATGGGCGCGGATCTCGAGCGCGACCTCGGCGATCCGCCCCGGCTGCACGCGAAGGTCGAGGGCCTCGCCGCGCTGCTCGGCGCCGACGTCGCGGTGTACCTGGCCGACGGATCGCGGCTCGCGGAGTCGGGTGCCTTCCCGCCCGGTCCGCTCGCCGGACCGTGGCCGCCGCTCGACCACGAGCACTGGCATCGCGAGCGCTGGGTGCGCACCGTGCCGCTCGGTCCCATGCCGCACATCGCGTACGTGCGGATCGCTCCCAACACGCGACGCCTGGTGCTCCATCTCACCGCTCTCACCGGAGTGCTGGTGGTGCTCACGTTGCTCTCGCTGCCGATGGCGCGGGCGCTCACCCGACCGCTCGAGCAGCTCACCGCGACCGCCGCCGAGCTGGGTCGCGGCAACCTGGCCGCGCGCACCGGGCTCCATCGGGACGACGAGGTGGGCAGCCTGGCGCGCGCTTTCGACGACATGGCCGAGCGCATCGAGGCCTTCGTGCGCAGCGAGAAGGAGCTTCTGGCCGGTCTTTCGCACGAGCTGCGAACGCCGCTGGCGCGAGTGCGCGTGGCGCTCGAGCTGGCCGAGGAGGGCTCGGCCGATCCGGCCGAGGTGCGCGCGCAGCTGGCCGGGATCGGTCAGGACCTGGCCGAGCTCGAGAACATCCTCTCCAACGTGTTCGCGATCGCGCGGCTCGATCGGGTGAGCGCTCCCGGCGCCATGCCGCTCGAGCGCGCCGATGTCGATGCCGCGTCGGTGGTGGAAGCGGCGGCCGCGCGCTTTCGCACGGCGCATCCCGGTCGCACCTTCGAGGCGCGCATTCCGGGCGGTCTGGGCTCGATCGTGGGTGACGCGGCGCTCTTGCGGCGCGTGTTCGACAATTTGCTCGACAACTCGGCCGCGTATTCCGATCCGCGGGCGCCCGTCGAGATCGAGGTGTGCGACAAACTTGTCGCGGTAGGTCCGCATTTCATTGA
>CAZYWA010000119.1:0-17233 GCA_964650975.1 uncultured bacterium | reverse complement strand
CGGGTAGACGACGGTGATGCCGTGCTCGGCGAGACGACGCGCCAGCTCGCCGATCTCGTCGTCGCTCGACGGCTCGTGCAGCCAGTGCCTGGAGAGCCAGAGCGCATTGTCCCGCCGGTCGTAGCTCACGCCGTCGGGTGCAGGTGGGACGCGCGCCGGGAGGACCCAGCAAGCCAGCGCCGCTACCAGCACGACCGCGCCGGACACGAGACCGACGGCCACGCGCGCCGGGCGCCGCGCGGACGACGTACCGGGTTCTCGGGCTTCTCGCTCGATGCTCATGAGGAACCGGATTCGCCCTTACATCGATCACGCTCGTGCACGCTCTACGCAAGTGGCTGTAATCTGCCCGATCGTCGGGTGCGCCTGCATGCTCGACTCTTCATCCCACGAGGCCGGCCATGGACACGATCCTCTCCTCCCTCTCCTCGCGCTTCCGCGCCCGGCGCCTCGCCCCGACTCTCGCCCCCGCGCTCGCGCTGTTTCTCGCCCTCACCTCCGGTTGCGGCCCACTGCTCGTCACCACCGACGACGCGATCACCTGTCCCGAGGCTGGCCCACACTGCCCGCACGCCGCGCACCACGACTGCGGCGCGGTCGCGTATCGGGAGGGCACCGATCCGGGGACGATCCACTGGATCGACCTCGAGACGCTCGCCGAAACCTTGCCCGAGCCGCCGATCGACGTGGTGTTCGACGTCGACGACACCGTGCTCTTCACCACGCCCGGCTTCCAGTGGGGAAGCCGGACCTACGGCGACGCGGTGGTGAAGTCGGGCGCTCCGGTGCGCGAGCAGGATCTGCCCAACGACGAGGCACGCCAGAAGTTCCGCGAGTTCTGGACCCGGATGAACAACGAGCTCGACCAGTGGAGCGTGAAGAAATGGATCGCGGTCGAGCTGATCCGGCTTCACAAGTCGCGGGGCGACCGCATCCACTTCGTCACCAAGCGCGTCAAGACCGGCTCCGAGAAGCTCACCGAGCTGATCTCGAAAACCTTCGACCTGCCCGGCATGGACCCGGTGCTGTTCACGGATCGCAGCTCGAAGTTGCCGTTCTTCCAGCAGGTCCACGCGCAGCTGAGCTACGGCGACTCCGACGGTGACATCCGCGAGTCGATCGCGGCCGGCGCGCGCGCCATCCGCGTCATGCGCGCCCGCAACTCCGACAATTCCGACCCGACCCACAACGGCGTCTTCGGCGAGGAAGTGCTGATCGATTCTGAGAATTGAGGGGCGGTCGGACGCGCTCGATCGCTGCCCACCGAGGGACCGGTGGGCCTCCAGCGGGAGCGATGGCGATCAGCCCGCGAGGGCGGTTGGATGGATCGATGGTGGGTTTGGGCAATCGACGATGGGCCAGCGCGGACCGCTGTTTGGAGCGCGCGCGGTCCCTCGCGCGCGAGCGAGCAATCGCGCTAATGCTCGTGGCCGCCCTTGGGGCCATGAGCATGGCCGTGGGAGAGCTCGGCGGGAGTGGCTTCGCGGACGCCGAGCACCTTCACGTCGAAGTGGAGGGTCTTGCCCGCAAGCGGGTGGTTCAAGTCGACCACGATCGACTCGCGCTTCACTTCCTTCACCGTCATGGGGAAGGTCTCGCCCTTCGGCGAACGCGCCTCGAACTGCATGCCCTCGCGCGGATCGACGTCGCGCGGGAACGCGGTGCGCGGCACTTCCTGGAGCCCGTCGGCCTGGTACTCGCCGTAGCCGTCCGCGGGAGGCACCACCAGGTTCCGCGCGTCGCCCATCGAAAGCCCCTCGAGACCGCGCTCGAGACCGGGCACGATCTGACCGGATCCGTGCAGGTAGACGAACGGATCTCCCGGGAGGCTCTCGTCGATGATGTCGCCGTCGCCGAGATGCAGCCGGTAATCGAGCGAGACGATGCGGCCGATGGCGATCTTCAAGGAATCCTCTCCGCGCGCGCCGTGGCGGGATAAGCGGTGCTCTTCATGGCGATTCCGGTCCCCGCGGCGGCGACGGCCAGGGCAACCAGCACGAACGCCACGCGCCGGTGGACACGGCGCGCGCTGGCCTTGTTCGACGACAAGATCATGATGCCGGTGACCGCCATCGGCAGCACCAGCACCACGACGGTGCGGGCGAGCGCCCGGTGCACCAGCTGGATGCCCGGCGCGAAGGCCGATCCGCTGCCCATGCGCAGCGCCAGCACGATCGATCCCACCAGCCCGGCGACGGTGAGCACCACCGTCGTCAGGTGCACCGCACGGCGCCCGGTGAGCCCCGTGTAGAGATCGACGCCCAAGAGCACCACCGTGCTCCCGAACACCATCCAGAACGCCGTCACCGCGGTCATCGACGAGGAATCAAGCAGACAACGGGGTTTGCGCTCAAGCGCCTGCGTCGAGCGCCAGCCGCACCGTTTGCAGCAAAGCCTGGCTGCTGAAGGGCTTGCGCAACAAGATGCGCGTCGGCTCGGGAGCCTTGCCGAAGGCGTCGTCCGTGTAGCCCGACATGAACACGACTTTCACCGACGGGCACATCGCGACCGCGCGGGTTGCGAGCTCGGTGCCGCTCATCATGGGCATGACCACGTCGGTCAGCAGCAACTGCAGCGAGCCGTTCTCGCGGCCGCAGAGCTCCAGGGCCTGCTCCGGGCCGGAGGCCTCGAGCACCTGGTAGCCAGCCTCGACGAGCACCTCGCGGACGAAGGATCGGACCATCGCCTCGTCCTCGACCACCAGCACCATCTCGGTCCCGCCCACCGCCACGCGTGCGTCGGGCGGCGGGGCGGCCGCCTCGCGGGCGCGCGCCGAGATCGGCAGGTGGACCACGAACGTCGAGCCCTTTCCGGGTGCGGACGTGACGGTGACGTAGCCTGAGCTCTGGCGCACGATTCCGTACACGGTCGCGAGGCCGAGGCCGGTGCCGCGGCCCTCCTCCTTGGTGGTGAAGAACGGCTCGAAGGCGCGCGCCAGGGTCGCCTCGTCCATGCCTATTCCCGAGTCCTTGACCGCGATGGTCACGTAGTCGCCCGGCTCGCACTCGACCGGTCGAGCCGGATCGGCGGCGCCGTAGCTCACGCGGCACGTCTCGATCTCGATCTTCCCGCCTTGCGGCATCGCGTCGCGCGCGTTCACCACCAGGTTCATGAGCACTTGCTCGAGGTGGTTGGGATCGGCCTCGATGAGGCCTGGCGACTGCGTCAGGCTCGTCACCAGCCCCACGTCCGCCCGCACCAGCCGGCGCAGCAGATCCTCCATGTCCGAGATCAGCAGGTTCACGTCGACCAACCGGACCTCGCGCACCCCTGCGCGGCCGAACGCCAGGAGCTGGCGGGTCAGCGCCGCGGCGCGATCGGCGGATTTCAGGATCTGGATGCCGTAGCGGTGGATGGGCTCGCCCTCGCGCACCCGGCGCAACATCAGCTCGCACTGGCCGCGAATCACCGTGAGCAGGTTGTTGAAGTCGTGGGCGACACCGCCCGCGAGCCTGCCCACGGCCTCCATCTTCTGGGACTGGCGGAACTGCGCCTGCAGCGCCTCCTCGGCTTGCTGCCGGCGATAGCCGTCGATGAGGACACCGGCGGCGTTCGCCAAGAGCTCGAGCTTCTGCTGCTCGGCGGCAGTGAAGCCCGAATCGTTGGCGACGCCGATGACCCCCACCACCTCGGTGCCGCGCCGGATCGGGACGCCGAGGAACTGGCGCAACCGGCGCGCGAGCGATCCGAGCTCGTCGGATGCGGGCTCGCGCGAGAGATCCGGAGACGCCACCGCGCGACCGGTGCGGATCACCTCGGCCACCGGGCCTTCGGCTTGATCGAGCTCGGCGGGGTCGGTGCTTCCGGGCAGCGGGCCGTCCGGGCCCTCGGCCGCGAGAATCTTGAGTCGCTGTCCGGCGAGCACCACCGCCACCAGACCGCCGCGGCTCTGGGTCTGACTCAGCGCACCGGCGAGCAGCCGCGCGCTCGCGCGGTGCCAGTCGCCGCTCTCCAGGAACTCGGTGAGCGCGGCACCGATGGTCTCGAGCTGGCGGGTCTTTTCCTCGAGCCCCGCGGCGGAGGCCTGCAGGTCACGCTGCGTGCGGAGCAAGGAGCCGATGGTTTGATTGAACGCGTGCGCCAGATCGACCAGCTCCGGCGAGCCGGTCTCCGCGGCGCGCACCGCGTAGTTCCCGGCGCCCACCGCGCGCGCCGTCGACGCCAGCGCCGCGAGCGGTGCCGAGAATCGCCGCGCCGCGAAGAACGCGGCCAGCGCACCCAGCACGCCGCCCGAGAGGCTCAGCACCGAGATGGCCCGGAACGCGGCGCGCAGCGGCTCGGTGAACTCGGCTTCGTCGACGCCCACCACCAGCTTGAGGGCGCCTCCCAGCTCCACGTCGAGCGTGCGCAAGCGCCGGCCGGGCTCCAGCTCGACGGGCGACGCGGAGAGCACCTGGGCGCCCGAGCGCAGCTCGACGCGATCGCCCACGGCGATGGCGTATTCCTGGAGAATCGAGGCGTCGAGCTCACGGGCCCCGGTCAGGTAGCCCTGCACGACGTCGCCGGCCACCACCGGCACGGTCTGCACCTCGACCCCGATTTGCCCCACGTGCACCGTGTCGGGGAGCACGTTGGGTAGCCGCGAGCGCTCGACCAGACGCTTGAGGCGCGGCTCGATCTCGGCCCGCCCGGCGCCCCGCCACACCAGCACCTCACCGGAAGGTCCGAGAAACGCGAAGGTCACCAGTCCGAGATCGTGCATCGCCTCCTCGGCGGCGAAGCCCAGCGTGTCGGCGTCGGTCACGTCCGCGAGGACGTGCATCCGAGGCTCCTCAGCGAGGCTCTTGAGCTGCTGCGAACGCAGGCTCGCCGAGGTGCGGTGCACGCGGTTCAAGACCCGCGCGTCCTGCGCGAGCCGCGAGCTCACCTCGGCGTCGGCGCGATTGGCGATCCAGCGATCGGTGAGCCCGAGCAGGACCAACAGCACCAGCGCGCTGATGCCGCCGAAGCCGAGCAGCATTCGTTGCTGGAACGAGAGCCGCACCGCGCCGTCACCTCGTCGAGCCGCCGACCGAGATCTCGACGTTCGAGGTCTGCCCCGCCGCCACGTCGACCGGCTGCGCGCTCTCCGGCAGGCGTTCGTTCCACATCACCGCGCGGTAGTGGCCGGGCGGCGCGCCGTCGATGCGGAAGGCACCGGCGCGATCGGCGATCGCCCGCCAGGGCAGCGGAGTGGCGAACACCATCGCGTTCATGGACTTGTGGATCGAGCAGTAGATCCGGATCGGCCCCGGCTCGCGCACCGTGATGGTGCGCGCGTCCCCTTTCGGGTAGAGACCCAGATCGAACGCGTTGGGCCGGGAATACGAGAACGCGTTGTGGACGATCGAATCGTCGTTGGGAATGCGCACCGTCTGGCCGTTGGTCACGAGCAGGAACGATGGCTCGAACTTGGCGCCTTTCTGGCTGATCTCCGGCTCGTCGGTGGGAGGTGTGAACGACACGGGCGTGCCCACCGAGTCGAGATAGACGACCACCGGTCCCAGGGTCGAGAGATCGATGCCCGGCAGGTCCACCCGGATCTTTCCGGTCACGGTGCCGGTCGACTCGGCTGCGGACGACGAGACCGCGGCCAGCGCGAACAGCACGCCAGCCGCGGAGGCGAGGAGCCGGCACGCCCGATTCATCGGACTTGAAACTCCAGGTCGAGCCGGCGCGAGTCGTTCGCCGCCAAGCTCAGGGGCTGGTCGATCGGTGGAAAGCGCGGGTGCCACGCGTGCAGCACGAGCGGTGCGGCCGCGCCGCCCGGCTCCGATTTCACGGGTACCGGCAGCTCCGCCAGCACCCAGCGCCCATCGCTGCTCGCGACGGCGAACGGCCCGCTCGCCACGTAAACCGAGGCTTCGGCTCCGCTGGCGCCTCCGCCAGCCGGGGCACTCACCTCGAAGACCCTCTGCTCCCCTGGCTCGCGCGCCGGGATCTCGGCACTGCCACCGGGCAGCACCGAAACCAGTGCGCCCGCGCGAGGGCTCGAGACCAGGTGGGGGATCGCGTCCTCGTTCCGCACCGTCACCGTGCCGCCCACGCCGACCGCGGCATAGCGCGGCTCGAAGCGGGTCGCGAAACGCGAGGCCCGCAGCACGAGCGTCGCCGTGCCACCGGGAGACGGCAACCCTTCCACCGACACCACCGCGAACTCGGGCTTCGAGTAGTCGACCAGTTCGGCATCGCGCAGGGCCCGATCGGCGTAGGCACCGGCGCTGGCCGGCAACGTCACGCCCTGGTGCGGGACCAGCCGAACCGTGCCCCAGAGCGTGGCCGTTCCGGCCCGCGGTGCCGGCGGAGCGGTGGCCGCAAGCCCGCCGCAGCCGGCGAGGAACCCGAGCGATACCAAGAGAAGACGCGCGCCGAGCTTGGGTTTCATCGCACCTGGTCCCGAGTCGGTACCACCATCGAGGCGCCGACCGAAGGGCATCTTAACGATCCTGGAGCCCGGCCGGGCTCGCGGCGGCGCCACTCGCGGGCGCGAGCCACGGGGTCAAGCGAGGTAGAAACATGGGGACGCTTCGAAGGTAAAGCCGGTACGGCTCGCCGATCGCGGCCGCCAGGCGACGCTCCTCGAGCCGCGCGCCCAGAACGAAGTATGCCGTCGCGAGCAGGTTGAAGAGCAGCCGTCCGGCGGTGAGCGTCGATGCGCTCCACAGGAGCACCAGCATCGCGGCGTACATCGGGTTCCGGGCGTGACGGAAGGGTCCCGTCACCACGAACTCGGGAGCCGGCATCGCGGTGCCGCGCCAGTGAGCCGAGAGCTGCCGCGTGCCGACGAACGCGGCCTGGTCGAAATGGCGCCCGGTCCACCACGCGAGCACCAGCGCGGACCAGAAAGCCACGTCGAGAAGCCGCCCCGCGATCCCCTCGACACGCCAGATCAGCGCCGGCATGGGCTTCCAGAGGAAGAGCAGCGCACTGAGCGAAACACCGGCCAGGATCACGTACGCCGCGCGCTCGAATGCCGGCGGGAAGAGCGCGGCGAACGCGCGCTTCCAGCTCGTCGTGGCCGTGAGGCTGTGCACCGCCGCGAAGGCCGCGAAGAGCGACACGTTCCACGGCAAGGCACCGGGCACCGGCCCCACACCGGTTCGCGTCACCCAGAAGAAGAGCCACGCGACGAGAACCAGATTGGGAACGTTGGCGCAGAACACCACCACCGCGCGCCACACGGCGAAGGCCCTCGGCAACCCCGGCATGCGGCGACCTTCGCCCATGGGCAGGATCGATCCAAGCTCGCGCGCGCCATCGACCGGCTGAGCGGCCGCGCGGGCGCTCACCAACGACGACGAGGTGGCGCAGCCGATGTGGAATCTGTTCCCGAATCGCCCGGACCTGGGACTCTTCGACTCGGGGCCGCGCAACTCGGTCAGCGGATACAGCCCGGGAAGCTCAAAAGCCCGCGGAGAGCGCCACGCCGCCGTAGCTGCGGCCCTTGGCGTCGTCGCGCTCGTCCTCGGTCGCGCCCTTGACCAGCGTGAAGTCGTAGAGCGCGTACTCGGCCTTGAGCGTGAGCTGCTTGGTGAGGTGCGCACCGATTCCGAGCTCGGTGATCTCCACCAGCTTGGTCACGAAGCCCAGGTTGAAGCCGTCGTCGTCGACGTTGAGCAGATAGCCGAGCCGATCGTCGAAGGTTCCGATGAAGCTCACGCGCGCGGCGCAGTAGAGCCGCTCGAGCGCGGGAGTCAGGGTGCCGAGCTCGAGCGTGCCCTCGGCGACACCGTAGTGGAGACGCCGGCGCTCGACCGGCTCTCCGTGGCCGTCGATCTGGATCTCGCCGTAGCCGAGCCACTCGACACCCGCGCGAGCGTTGTCGAGCACCACATCCACCTCCCAGGCGCTCACGGACTGAACGCCGCCCACGCCGGTTTCCGCGCCGCCGTAGCCGGAGGAATCGACCGAGCCTGGGTCGTAGGGATTGGGGCTCAAGACCGGCAGCGGCGTCGAGGCCGCGATCAGCGCCGACCACACCGCATGGTTGGGTCCGCCGAGCCGCCCGGACGTGTAGCCGCTGCCGCTCACGTGCACCCACGAGAGCGGCGACAGCGTGAGCTTGCCGGCCAGCGACGGCGCCGAGCTGGTGTTGACACCGACCGCCTGATCGCCGTCGAGGACCGCCGCCTGGTAGCTCACCAGACCGCTCGACAGAGAACCGAAGAGCTCGAAGCCCTCGTCCCACCCGTAGGGGGCCGCCGCCGAGAAACCGATCAGCGGGTTCTTGGGCCGGTCCTCGCTCCAGCGCGTGTACTCGTAGCCGAAGGGGATGGACATGCGCCCGAGCTTCGCGTTGAGCGCATCGACGCCGCCCAGGTGATCGAGGCGCACGTAGAGCGAGCCCACCTGGTTCAGGAACGAGGTGTGGCGGTACGCGTCCCACTCCACGTAGAGACTGGCGTCGTCGAGCCAGCCCGGCATGGGAGTCTCGTCGCGCCCCAGCAAATCGACGTCCACGAAGAGACGTGCGTTGTCGATCACGAACCGCCCGTTGGGGGCGCGCGAGTAGTCCTCGCCATAGAGAAAAGCGAGGTCCGCGTTTCCGGACACATGGACTCGCTGATTGAGCTGCTCCCAGAGCGCCGAAGGCTCGCCGGCGGCGGGAGCGGCCGGGCTCGCCTTTTGGTTCGCGAGCTCGTGCTCGAGCTCGTCCACCCGCCGCTCGAGCGTGTCCACCCGATCCGCCCCGGAAGCGCCGTCCTGGGCAGCGGCCGGAACGGTCCAGACGAGCACCACGGCCGCCACGACGGCCGGCGCGAGAACCGAGCCACGCACCGACGCGCTCACTCGGGGGCACCGGCCGGCGCCCGTCGAAGGGCGGGAGCGGGGCGGCATGGACTGGGAATATCGCGCTTCGACGCCGCGCGCAATCGGAGGATCCCCCAGACCCGTTGACCGGCTCGACGAACGCCCGTAGCGTTGCGGCTCATGCGAGCGATCGGAGCTGCTCCGGAAAGCCCCCGGGCAAGCTGGGTGGCGCTGCTGGTCGCCGCGAGCGTCGCGCTCGCGAGCGCCGGCTGCGGCGGCAGCTCCGATCGTGGCGACCCGCAGGCGCCCGCCTGTCCGGCGACGAGCCTTCCGCCGGGCGATCACGCGTTCACGCTCGATCGCGATGGTCTGACACGGCACTACTTCATCCACGTGCCCAGCGGCTACGACGGCACTCAGGCCGTGCCACTGGTCTTCAACCTCCATCCGTTCGTGCTGGGCGGCGGCATCTTCACCGACATCTGGACCTACGAATCGCAGATGGATCCCGAGGCCGATCGCCAGGGTTTCGTGGTGGTGCAGCCGGACGGCACCGGCTTCCCGGCGGCCTGGAACGGCGGCAAGGAGTGTTGCGGTCAACCCGCCGCCAACGACCTCGACGACGTGGGCTTCATCCGCGAGCTCGCCGACGTGGTCTCCGAGAAGGTGTGCGTCGATCGCAAGCGCACGTACTCCGTGGGCATGTCGAACGGCGGGTACCTGTCGCACCGCCTGGGCTGTCAGGCGTCGGATTTCGTGGCCGCGATCGGGCCGGTGGTCGGAAACCTGTCGCCGGAGCTCGAGTGCAACCTCGCGCGGCCGATCCCGGTGCTGCAGGTCAGCGGCAGTCTCGACGAGCTCGAATCGCGCGAGGCCACCATCCAGCGCTGGCGAACCATGGACCACTGCAGCGGCTCGGGTCGCGTGACCTACCAGAAGGGCGCCGCGACCTGCACGACCTACGACGGCTGCGACGGCGGCGTCGAGGTCGTCGACTGCATCGTGGAAAACCAAGGACACTGCTGGTGGGGAGACGTGAGCCCCGAGCTGATCCCCGGTTGCCACCCCAGCCAGGACATCTTCACTCCCGATCTCTTGTGGAGCTTCCTGCCGCGCTGGCGCCTACCGTGAGGCGCGCTCGGCGGTGAGGCTGGCACGCGCGGCTTCCAGGCGCTTCTCGCGCGCCGCGCCGGCCACGCCGAGCAACGCGGCGTCGCGCTTCCAGCGGGCGCGTGTGGCATCGTCGGCCAGAGCCCAGCACGGCTCGATGGCCGCGAGGATCCTCGCTTGCTCGCGGAAGAGTCCGCCCAGCGCCAGATGCGTGGCGAGTGCCTTCGGATCGGCGAGCGCGAGCTCGCGCGCCGCCGCCACGAAGGCGAGCAAGTCCTCGGTGATCGAGGCGGGCCAGCCGAACGCGAGCGCCGAGCGGATCAGATGCCCGACCAGCGCCGCGGCCACGTGCACGTCCTCGATGGTGCGAAACGGCTTCACGTAGTCGTCGTAACCGTCGCCGGGCAGCACGTCGTCGTCCGCGACCGGCACCGCATCGAGGGTGACGGTGCCATGGGAGATCTCGGGGACGAACGCCACGCCGTGCATCGGCTCGATCGCCACGCCGGGTGCGCCACCGAGAACCCGTACCAGCTCGAGCCGCGGACGGCCGTCCGGGCGCTCGCCCGATCTGGCCACCACCAGCAGCTCCATCGCGTGCGGCGAGTGCGTGGCCCAGCGCTTGCGCCCGGTGATTCTCGAGACACCCGCCGGATCGCGATCGAGCCGGGTCTCGATGGCGCGCGGGTGGTTGCCCTTCTCCTCCGTCACGCACAGCGACACGACGCGGTCGTCGGGCAGCGAGGGAACCAGGCGCCGCAACGCCGCTTGATAGCCGGCGGCGAACGCGTACGCCACGCGATCCGCGAGAAACGCCCGCGCCAGCGCCCGATCCACCGGCTCGCGCCACCGGGCGGTCGGCGCGCGCACCGACGCCCACCACGCCTCGAGCGTCTCGGGGCACGGCGCGATCCGCGCGCGGTTCTCGATCAGCCAGCTCAGGATCGCGCCGGATTCGTCGGTCATACGGGGCAGCCTCACTCGCTTCCGACGAGGTCGAGAACCTCGACCAGCCGCTCGATGCGCGTGTCGCCCTCCATCTTGAAGCCCACGAAGTAAACCCGAGCGGCGCTCGCGGCCTCGGCGTCGAAGCGCGAGTCGCCGACCACGATCGCGCGCGACGCGGGAACCTCGAGCAGCTCGCAGCCGCGCAGCACCATGTCGGGCGCCGGTTTGGCCTGGGGCACGTCGGTGCCGCCGACCAGCGAGTCCACCCGCAAACCTGCGCAGCCCAGGATCTCGCGGGCCAGCGCGGCCGGGGTGTTGGTGATCACCGCGGTCCTCACGCCTCGCCTTCGAAGCTCGTCGAGCACTCGCGCGGCATCGGGTTCCACCCGCAGGTGCTCCGCGTGATCGCGAAAGTGCCGCGTGTAGTAGCGCTCGATCTCGTCGGTGGTGTGCCGCGGATAGAACGTCCGCACGTCCGCGTCGAGACCTTGTCCCCACGCGGCGTGAAAGGCGGCGCGCGAGACCGGCGGGTAACCCAGATCGCGAGCGGCGCCGGCGGTGAGGTGGAACCACGCCTCGTAGCTCTCGACCAGGACTCCGTCCATGTCGAAGAGCACTGCGTGCGTGTTGCTCGGGGGGCTTTTCAAGCCCCCCGCCCCAAAAAAGGCGCGACTTTTTTGGGGCCCCACCCCCGAGTCGGCTCGCTTCGCTCGCCGCGCGCCTGCGGCGCGTGCCCTTTCGGCGGCACGCTGAACACTGGGCTCAAAGTGCGGCGAGCACTTCGTCGACGTGGCGGGTGGGGCTCACGTTGTCGAAGATGTGCGCGATCTTGCCCTTCTCGTCGATCAGGAACGTCCAGCGTCGGCTCCAGCCCAGGATCCCGAACATGCCGCCGATGGTGCCGTACGCGTTCCCGATCGCGTGATCGCCGTCGGCCAAGAGCGGGAAGTTGAGCTTGAACTTGCTGGTGAACTTCTGGTGCGCCTCGACGCCGTCGCTCGAGACGCCGAGCACCTCGGCGCCCTTGGCGCGGATCTCCGACGCGTGATCGCGGAAGCTACAGGCTTCCTTGGTGCAGCCCGGCGTGTCGTCCTTCGGATAAAAGTAGAGAACCACCTTCTTGCCGCGAAAATCCGCGAGCTTCACGGTCTTGCCGGTGGTGTCCTGGGTGGTGAACTCGGGTGCGACATCGCCAACCTTGAGCTTCATCGGTTCCCCCTCGGGGTCCTGCGCTCCAAGGGCCGCAAGGTAGTCGAGCGATCCCACTTCGCGCAATCGACCGCCGTGGTTCACACCGCTCGGGCTGCTGCTCCTCGAAGACGATCCAGGCGACCGGCGAGCCAGGTGAGCGATCCTTCAGCGCGCGGTCGTGCCGTCGAGCTCGAGGGTGTGCTCCGACCCGCTGACGGCTTCCGGGCACGTGACCAGCACGCGCCCGGTGCGCGTGGAGGTCACCGCGGGAGCGCCGTCACAGCTCACCTCGAAGCTCGCGAGGTAGGCACTCGACGCGGAGATCTCGTGCGGCACCCGGCCGGTCGCGGCCGTCGCTCGATAGCGCACCACCATGTGGCCCGCTTCGGGACGCTCGATCGAGAGCAGCTCCCCCGCCACCGCTCGCGGAAACGGCCGCGAGATCTCGAACGCGGTGTCGGGGCGCTCCGCGCGATCGGTGTCGAAGAGACCCCAGGTCCCTTGTTCCTGCCACACCCAGATCGTGCTCGAAGCCAAGAGCTGATCTTGCAGATCGAGCTCGTCGTGGAGGAAGCGCGGGCCGTTCGGGTTGCTCTGGTCGTTGCCGAGCTCGGTGACGAAGAGCGGCGCGCCCCAGCCATCCGCCTCGCGCTCTGCGTGCTGCATGCTCGGTGCGAGATCGTCGATGGTGCCGGTCGCGTAGCCGTCGAAGGGCGATGAAAAGACCGTGGTGTAGACGTGCGGGGCGTAAACCCCGCCCCCGAGCGGCCACGGGCTCGCGGGAATGAGCGCCCAGTCGAGGTCGTTCCTGAGCACCAGCGGCTCGAAGAACACGTTGGCGTCGGGATCGACCGCGCGGATGCCGCGGCCGAAGCGCTGGTTGAACGAATCGAGCCAGCCATTGTTGGGCACCGCCGGCTCGTTGTAGGCCTCGTAGCCTGCGATGACCGGATCGCCCACGTGGCGGCGCGCGATCTGCTGCGCGGCGGCGATCCACGCATCCTGCAGCGAGCGGCCGTCGGGGCCGGTGTAGTCGCGAAAGAAATTCACCGTCGCGAGCGCAGACTGCGCGTTGAGCACGGCGTGCCCGGGCGGCGCCGTGCCGGGCGGCACGATCGCCCAGCTGGGCGCGCCGTCGTCGCCCACCGCGGTGGCGAAGCCGTCCTGGTGCATGTCGACGAGCACGTGGAAGCCGTGCTTGCGGCCAAGCTCGATCACCGCGTCGGCGCGGTCGAGATAGGCCGAGTCGTAGACGCCCGGTTGCGGCTCGATCCCCGACCAGTTGACGCACATGCGCAGCACGTCGAGCCCCAGCTCCTCGAAGCGCTGCGCCTCCGCTTCGCCGAACGGCGCCAGCCCGTGACCGCCGAGCGACGTGTCCCACTGGAAGAGACCGTCGATGCGCGCGTTGTATCCGCGGAAGATCACCTGCCGGCCGTACGAGTCGACGAACGACCGTCCCACTGCTTTCACCGCGGACACGGCGTCCGCGTCGAACGCGGCAGGCGGCGAGGAAGAGCCGCCGCAGCCCGCGACCGTGACGACCAGAGCGGCGATGAGCACGATGGATCGAGCGCGCACGAGGTGAAGCATAGCCGCGCGCGGCGCTACGCTGGCGCTCGTGCCGGAGCTTCCCGACGTCACCGTCTACCTCGAGTGCCTGGCGCCACGCGTGCTCGGGCAAACGATCGAGCGCATCCGCCTCTCGAGCCCGTTCGTGCTGCGCAGCGTGGATCCGCCGATTCGCGACGCTGAGGGAAAGCGCGTCACCGGCCTGCGGCGGGTCGGCAAGCGCATCGTGCTGGAGCTCGAGGGCGAGCTCTTCCTGGTGATCCATCTGATGATCGCCGGACGGCTGCGCTGGCGCGATCGCGGTGCCAAGGTGCCCGGCAAGCTCGGCCTCGCTGCTTTCGACTTTCCCACCGGCACCCTGCTGCTCACCGAAGCGAGCACGAAGAAGCGCGCCTCGATTCATCTGGTCCGCGGCGAGCCGGCGCTCATGGCCCACGATCCGGGCGGGCTCGAGGTGCTCGACGCCGACGCCGCTTCGTTTCGCGCCGCGCTCTCCCGCGAGAACCGCACGCTCAAGCGCGCGCTCACGGACCCTCGCCTGGTGAGCGGAATCGGCAACGCCTACTCGGACGAGATCCTGCATCGCGCGCGGCTCTCGCCGGTGACGCTCACCAGCCGGCTCTCGGACGACGCCTGGAATCGGCTCTTTGGTGCCACTCGCGACACCTTGATCGACTGGACACGGCGGCTGCGGGCCGAGACCGGCGACGGATTCCCCGAGAAGGTCACCGCGTTTCGCGAAGGCATGGCCGTGCACGGCCGGTTCGGAAAGCCATGCCCCGACTGCGGCTCGCCGGTGCAACGGCTGGTTTTTGCGGAAAACGAGGCGAATTACTGCGCTCGTTGCCAGACTGGCGGCAAGCTCTTGGCCGATCGCGCGCTCTCGAAGCTCCTGAAGAGCGATTGGCCGCGGTCCCTGGAAGAGCTGGAGGAGCGCCGCGAGCGCAATGCCGTCACGCCGCCGTCGCGCGAATCGCCGGGCTCATCCTCGGATAGCTGACCGGCACCAGGAGCGAGCCGGTGCTCCGGCGCATGCGCCTGCTCCAGCGCAGAATCCCGAGCACCGCGCTGGTCTCGTAGAGTTCCTCCAGGCCGAATACCATCGCGAACGCGACCATCCACGAGAGGCCGTAGAGCCGGCCGAATCCCAGGAATACCAGCGCCAGCCCGCCCAGCACCGCTCGCAACGCGCTGGCCGCGGGAATCAGTGTCAGGACGGCGTCCCGCCCCGTCCGGCTCGCCTGGAAGCACGCGGGCAAGCGAATCCACAGGCGGGCGAGACCGACTCCCAGGACCGCGGCACCGAGCGCAAGCACCGTGAGCGTGAGCACCATCGCGGCCGATCCCCGAGGGAGGTAGAGCAACGGCCATGCCGTCGCGAATCGCCACGATATCCGTCGCCCGGTGGGCGAACCCCGCCGCGCGTTGCTGCTCGGATCGTCCGGAGTGCAGCCCGCTGATGCGGGCGAGCGTGGAGCTCGATCAGGCTCGATGAGGGGCAACGGGCAGAGCGCGCGGTCGCGCGGCCGGAGCTCTCGCCGTCACGGCGCTCGCGGGTTCCGGTGCGGGTACCGTCTCGACGCCGATCGAGCGCAACAGCTCGAGGTCGGCATTTTCGCCTGGATTGGGCGTGGTGAGCAGCCGATCGCCGTAGAAGATCGAGTTGGCGCCGGCCAAGAGGCACAGCACTTGCGCCTCGCGCGTGAGCCCGGTGCGTCCGGCGCTGAGCCGCACCGCCGCCTTCGGCATGAGGATGCGCGCGGTGGCGATCATGCGCACCAGGTCGAGCGGGTCGAACGGTGCTTCACCTTCGAGCGGCGTTCCTTCGACCCGCACCAGCCCGTTGATCGGAACGCTCTCCGGATGCGGATCCATGGTGGCGAGGGTCTCGAGCATGCGCGCGCGGTCGCGCAGCGACTCCCCCATGCCGATGATGCCGCCGCAGCAGATGGTGATTCCGGCCTCGCGCACGTGGCCGAGAGTCCGCAACCGGTCGTCGTACGTGCGCGTGGTGATGATCTCGCCGTAGTACTCGGGGCTGGTGTCGAGGTTGTGGTTGTAGGCGGTGAGACCCGCCTCCGCCAGACGTCGCGCTTGCGAGTCGCTCAGCATGCCGAGGGTCACGCACGCTTCCAGCCCGAGGTCGCGAACCCCGCGCACCATGTCGAGCACCGCGTCGAAGTCGGCGCCGTCGCGCACTTCTCGCCACGCGGCACCCATGCAGAAACGCGACGCGCCGACCTCGCGCGCGCGCCGAGCCGCATCCAGCACTTCGTCGACCAGCATCATCGGCTGACGCTCGACCGGAGCGTCGTAGTGCGCGGACTGCGGGCAATAGCCGCAGTCCTCGGGGCAGCCGCCGGTCTTGATGCTGAGCAGCGTCGCGAGCTGCAGACGGTTGGGCGCGTTGTGGGCGCGGTGCACGGTCTGCGCGCGGTGCACCAGGTCGAGCAGCGGCGACGACAGGATCTCGACGATCTCGTCGGTCGCCCAGTCGTGGCGGACGTCCGGTCCGCTCGCGGCGGTGGCGTGATCGATACCCATGAAAGTCCTCCGCCGGAAGCGTATGTGACCGCTCTCCCCCGGTTCAACCGGCGACGGCGACGATTTCCGGCGGCGTGAGGTGCCCAGCGGCCACGGCGTTCACCGTGCGCTCACGGAGCTCGTCGAGATCGGCGAGGCCGAGTCCGGCGGTGGGAATGGGCTCGCCCACCACCACTCGCAGCTCGCGGATGCGGTGCGCGAGCGCGCGCCCGAAGCTGAGCCGCCGCGGCGCCGCGAGCCGCTCCTCGACGGTGATCGGCACGACCGGTACCTGCGCCTCGATCGCGATCACGAAGCCACCCCGCTTGAACGGGCGCAAGCGGCCGTCGAAGGACCGCACTCCCTCCGCGAACACCAGCAACGAGTGACCGCGCGCGAGCTGCTCGAGCGCCACCCGGTAGGCACGGCTCCGCGTATCGGGATCGCCGAGCCGCACGAACACCATCCCACTGCGCTCCGCGGCCCAGCCGTAGCCGGGGATCTTGCGCAGACCTGGCTTCATCAGCGCGCGCCACTGCAAGTCGAGCGCGGCGCTGATCGCGTAGAAGTCGAATTCGCTGGCGTGATTCGCGACCAACACCCACGGCTGCCCGTCGCGTAGCCGCTCGAAGCCGATCGCCTTCCAGCGCACGCCGCACATGAAGAGCGTCACCCGGCCCCAGAAACGGGCGAACAGCGCCTGGCCGACCGAGCCTCCATCGGGGTGAACGGCCACCAGGATCAGCGAAGGAATCGCGATCACCACGTGCCAGACGAAGATGACGGCGGACCGCCACACCGTGAGCAGCACGTCGGTGAGCACGTCGATACTCGGGTCGAAAGTCGGCGAGCGGACGAAGCTCACGGAGGCGCGTAACGCGAGCGGTGCTGCTTTGCGCCGCGTGGCGATGCTGCCCGGCGGCGCTGGCACCGGCAACTCCGTCGAGCACTCAGAAGGTGTGGACAAAATCGGATCCTTGCCCGGAGCGCTTCCTCCGAAGCGATCGCCTGCTGTTCGGAGGGACGCGGTCCCTCGCGTCCGCAGCGTCTGAACCAAGATGGACACCTGCGGCTGCGACGGACCGCAGCCCTCCGACTAGCAAACGCAGACGCTCGAGCAGTTTTCCGCCACGCATGCCGCTGATCCAAGCGGCTGAAT
>CAZYWA010000118.1:0-17255 GCA_964650975.1 uncultured bacterium | reverse complement strand
CGCGTCGCGGCCGAGGACGCCCTTCAGGATTCCTCGTCGGTCGCACAGCCGGCGGAAGTTGCAGCCGCTGCAGCGGCGGAACTCGGGCAGCGGCTCGAAGTCTTGCTCGCGGGCCACGTTGACCGTGGGATCGGCGAGGCGGCGCTTCATCTCGACGATCGAGCCGCGCATGTAGTCGGCGCCCGCCACCGCTTCGGCGTCGGCGAATTCCAGGCGCTCGATGTCGCGGTGATAGAGGTACGCGATCTCGAGGCGGATCGGGTCGGTGGCTTTCGCCCAGCGGCCGCGCGCGTAGTAACCGTAGCAGCAGAGCTGCACTTGATAGCCGCTGCTGCGGCCCTTGCCGGTCTTCCAGTCGAGGATCACCACCTCGCCCTCGGCGGTCCGATACGCGAGGTCGAGCACCACGTGGACCGGTGTGCCGTCGAACTCGAAGGTGTCGAGGGTCTCGAGCGAGAGCCATTGCTCCGCTGGAAGGGATCGCAGTGGCCCCATGACTTCCATCGCGTAGAAGTTCCGCAAGCTCTGGAGGCTCTGCTGGTAGAGCGCCTGCCAGCTCGCCTTGGTCACGGGCTCGCGATACTCGTGCTCGACCAGCGCGGCGGCGTTCCGGTCGCCGCGATAGTGGCGCTTGTTCGACGCGACCCAGTCGGCACGCATGCGCGTGGTCAGCCGCTTCTCCGCATCCTCCGACGAAACCCAGCCGCCCTCGCGCACCGCCTTCAGCACCTCGGCGATGATGTCGTGAACGGCGATGCCGGCCCACGCCCAGCGGCTCTTGAGCCGCTTGAGCATGTCGGCCTCCCGTACTTCCGAGGGCGCCGAAGGATCCCAGCCGCCGTGGGCCAGGTAGTACTGGTAGTAGTAGGCGCGGGGGCACTCGGTGAGCCGCGTCGAGCGCGACATCGACCAGGAAAACCCGTTCTCGCGAATCGGCACTGAGCCCCCGAGATCCCGGCAGGATCGGGATTTCGCGCGACTCTACTGGATGTTGTGGTGCTGGTCAATGTGACCCACGACATGTCGTGGGTCAGGGGTCAGGGGCGAAACGCGTCGATCGCCCCCGGAATCTCCCGGAACTGCGCCAGCGAGCCGGGGCCCGCGATCCGATCGCCCAGGCCGAGGAACCGGGTGCCCGCTCGCACCGAGGCTTCGCGATCGGACTCGGCGTCCCCCACGTAGACCGCCTCGCCGGGCTCGACGCCGAAGTGAGTGAGGCAGCGCAGCAGGATGTCGGGTTCGGGCTTCGGCCTCACACCCGGCCCGACGGCGCTCACGAACGAGATGTGCTTGTCGAGGCCGAAGCGCGGCACCAGCTCGACGGCGGTGCGGCTGCGGTTGGTGGCCATCGCGATGCCGTAGCGCGCGCCCAGGACCGCGAGCGTCTCGAAGAGGCCGTCGACCGGGACCATGTGGGCGTAGAAGGGCTCGTAGCTGATCTCGTGCGCGATCTCGATCGCGCGCTCGAACGCGGCCGCGTCGCCGGGAAAGCACGCGGTGAAGAGCTGTCGCGCCGAGGCGTAGGTGCAGAAGCGCTCGAGCTCGGGGCTCAGCGCCGGCAGCTCCATCTGCTTCAGGATCGCGTTGTAGAACTCGACGTTGGCGCGCTCCGAGTGAAACAGCACTCCGTCGCAATCGAGCATCACGAGTCGGATCGGCATGGTGTGGACCGCTCAGAACTTCACGTGGTGGGTGGGATGGTAGCCGAGCACGTCCTCGGCCTTCTTGCCGTCGAGCTGGCACGAGAACTTGATGCGCCCGGGGTGCACGCTGAAATCCCACTGGGTGAGCCCCATGCGGCGCTGCAAGGCGTTGAGCGATCGAACGCCCGGCTCGGGCAGCTCGAGCCGCACGCGACCGGCGAGCCGGATGAACTCGGAGAGCGGTGCCGCCTCCTGTCCCACGACGTTGAAGACGCCCTTCACCGGGCGATGGATCGCGCAGCGGATCGCGCGGATCACGTCGAAGGTGTGGATCAGGTTCACCATCGGATTGAAGCCCGCCACCGCCGGGCAGATGCGGCTCGACAGGTACTCGTTCATCGAGTGGCGGACGTTGCGGCCGATGATGCCGGTGGGACGCAGCACCACCACCTGCAGCCGCGGATGGTCCATGACCGCGCGGCACTGCATGTCGGCGTCGACCCGCTCCTTGATCCACGGATTGGCGCGCTGGTCGAAGTTGAGATCCGCGCGCTCGTCGAGCAGCACCGGGTTGTGCGGCTTCAGGCGGTACACGTCCCAGCTCGACAGGAAGATGAACTTGCGGATGCCGGTGGTCTCGGTGCACTTGGTGAGCAGCGCGCGGGTGCCGTCGACGTTGAGCTCGTGGCGCTCGGGCGGCGGCGCGTCGTTCCGGTGGATGAACGCCAGGTGCAGGAACACGTTGATGCACGAGTCGCGGAAGCGCTCGGACAGGAACAGGTTGGTGAGCTCGCGCGGCTTCAGGATGTTGAGCGAGTGGTACGAGAACCGGGAGGTGTCGTATTCGTCGAAATAATAGGGCTTCTGCGACTCCCGCCCGACCGCCATGATGTGCCCGACGTTGCGGTCGTCGTAGTAGAGCTGCTCGGCCACCTGGCGGCCGATGACGCTGGTCGCCCCGGCGATCAGGACGTTTTGCTTTCCGGACTTGGGCACGGCGCGCTCTCGCTCGGAACGATCCGAAGGATCAGAAGTAGATTCCGGGCCGCTCTTTCACGCGCTTGTGGAGCATGCCCTGGATGCGCTTCCGCACCCGGCCGGCGAGGATCCGCAGCCGGTGCGGGTCCTCGAGCGCCTTCGCCGAGTACTCCTCGTGGAACAGGAACGGCTCGCCGTAGTCGATGTAGTACTTGGCCGGGTACGGCATCATCCCGAGCGGGCCCAGGAGCGGAAAGGTCGGCGTGACCGGGAAGTAGGGAAAGCCGATCGCCCTGGCGATGGGTTTCAGGTTGAGCAGCATCGGCGCCTGCTCTTCCGCGCCGGTCACGGCCACCGGCACGATCGGCGCCTTGTGCTCGATCGCGAGCTCGATGAAACCGACGTTGAAACGCAGCAACTGGTAGCGGTGCGAGAACGGCTTGCCGGTTCCCTTGGCGCCTTCCGGGAAGACGCCGACCATCTCGTCGGCGGCGAGCAGCTCCTCGAAGTTCCGGCGCGTCCCGATCACCTGGCCGCAGCGCTGCAGGAAGAGCCCCACGAACGGCACCGCGGCCGCGAAGTTGTCGACCACCGCGCGCATCAGCCGAGGCGGCTCGAGCTTGCGGACGATGTCGATGCCGATCATCGCGGCGTCGATCGGCACCACCCCACTGTGGTTCGAGGCGAGGATGCAGCGGCCGCCGGTGGGGATGTGCTCGTGTCCGGTGCTTTCGACGCGGAAATAGTAGAGGTAAAGCCAGCGAAGAAAGAAATACCCGAGGGAGAGCGATTGCTTCTCGGCGCCGAAGAGGTCGTAGCCGAAGCCGCGGTCGCGGATCTGGAGGGCGCGCAGCCGCGCCATCTCGTCGCGGTCCAGGGCGACGTTCAGGAACGAGTCGACCAAGTCGCGCGCGCGGCGATCCATGCTTCCAGCACCGATGTCGTTTGGAACGGGGGGCGCAACCTAGCACCCGAGTCCGGCACCGTCCACGGCGCCCGGCCCGCCCGGCTACAAGGTCTTGTGGAAGCGCCGGATCGACAACGCGACGAACAGCACCACGAAGCACGCGAGCGACACGAAGTCGCGCGCCAGCACCGTGAGTCCGGCGCCCTTCAGCATGATCCCGCGCACCGCGGAGACGAAGTACGTGAGCGGCAGGATGTAGGGCAGCGACCGCAAGCCCTGCGGCATGGCCTCGATGGGGAACACGAAGCCCGACAGCAAGAGCGACGGAATCAGCACGAAAACCGCGTAAAACATGGCCTGCTGCTGGGTCTCGGCGAAGCTCGAGAGCACCATCCCGAGCGACAGGATCCCGGCCACGAAGAGCACCACCAGGAGCGCCAGGAGCGCCGGGTTGCCGGCGATCGGCACGCCGAACCACCAGTGCGCCACCGAGACCACCAGCACCGCGTCGAGGATCGCGATGCACGCGTAGGGCGTGATCTTGCCGAGGATCAGTCCGGTGCCGCTCACCGGTGTCACGATGAGCTGCTCGAAGGTCTTGTACTCGCGCTCGCGCACCAGGGCCGTCGAGGTGAGCACCAGCGCCACCTGCATGATGAGAATGCCGATCACGCCAGGGAGGAAGAAATCCTGATCGCGCAGCTTGGGGTTGAAGAGCACTTCCTGCTCGACGATGAGCGGCGGCTTGGCGAGCTTCCGCGGCGGCGCGTCCGGCGGATCGAAGTGGAGCGCGGAGTTCGTGGTTTCGTCGCCCAGCACGCCGCTCTCGCCCTTGGTCGCGATCGCCACCGCCGGCATGGTGCCGTCGACGTAGAAGCGGATCGTGGCGCGCTCGCCGTCGAGCAGCCGCTGCGACAGGTCGGGCGGGATGTGCAAGCCGGCGCGAGCCTTGCCTTCGAGCAGCTCCTGCCGCAGCACCGCTTCGCTCTCGACGCGGTGCAGCCGGAAGTAGCCCGTCGAGGAGAGCCGATCCTCGATGGTGAGCGCCAGGACGCTCTTGGGGTCCTCGTTCCACACCGCCATCGGCACGTTCTCGAGCTGCAAGCGCAGCGCATAGCCGAAGAGCAGCAAGAAGAGCAGCGGCCCCATGAAGATGAACGCCAGCATCCGCGGCTCGCGCCGGATGTGCGTGAACTCCTTCCGCACCACCGCGAGGTACCCAGTCCTCATGGTTCCTCGGCGGCGAGGCGGCTGGTGAGGTTCACGAACACGTCCTCCATCGTGGGCTCGGTGGGGAGGATCTGAGCCTCGGTGATGGTGGGCCATCCCAGGGCCGCCGCGAGCGTCGCCGGGTTGAACCGCCCGCGATCGATGATGAGGCGCAGCGTGGTGCCGAACTGGTTCACGGTCTCGACGCCGGGAAGCGCGCGAGCGCGCGCCACCAGCTGCGGGTCGTAGCGGCAGCGCACGTGGAAGAGGTCGCGCTCGCCCAGGTGCGCCTTCACGCGGTCGGGCGCGTCGTTGAGCACCAGCCGGCCGCGGAAGATGAACGCCACTCGATCGCAGCGCTCGGCCTCCTCCATGTAGTGCGTGGTCACGAAGAGCGTCGTGCGGTCCGAGGTCAGGCTGTAGAAGAGGTCCCAGAGTTCCTTCCTGGTGACCGGGTCGACTCCGGCGGTGGGCTCGTCCAGAAACACCAGCCGCGGCCGGTGCGTGAGCGCGCACACCAGGGCGAGGCGCTGCTTGTAGCCGCCCGAGAGGTCGCGCGCCAGCCGGCGGCGCTTGTCGGCGAAGCCGTAGTGCTCGAGCAGGTGCTCGCGGTACGCGCGATCGGTGGCGCTGTAGATGTCCGCATAGAAGCGCACGTTCTCGTCCACCGAGAGGTCGCCGTAGAGCCCGAACTGCTGCGACACGTAGCCGATGCGCCGCTTCACTTCCTCCGGGTCGCGCGCCACGTCGAAGCCGAGCACCTGAGCGGTGCCGTCGCTGGGAGTCAGGATGCCGCACAGCATCCGGATGGTGGTGGTCTTCCCCGCGCCGTTCGGCCCCAGGAACCCGAAGATCTCGCCGGGACGGAGCTCGAGATCGATGCGGTCGACCGCGGTCGTCGCGCCGAAACGGCGCGTGAGCCCTCGCGCCGAGAGCGCGGGGGCGGAGGCTGCGACGTCAGCTGGCTGGTCCACTAGGCGAGTCAGGGGTGCTGAAGCGACCAGCGGCTGGTGTCACCGCGCTCGAAGTTGTCCCACGCGAGCTGCTCCACGTTCGAGAAGCAGTAGAGCGGGTGTGTCATGCCGCACGAAGCTTGGCTGACCATGGTCCAGAGGGCTTGCGCCTCGTTCGAGTCCCCCGAAATCCCCTGGTTCCCGGACGTCGTCCAGTTCTCGCAGTTGGCGAAGGCACTGGTCCCGTCCTCGGATGTGCCGGTCCAGGCCCCTAACTGCCACCAGCCTGGGGGCTCTGCGTAGTACGACTCGAGCTCGGTGACGTTGAGCCCGGTCTCGATGGCGGGATGAGCTCCCAGAAGCGCGCTCTTCGACGGTGCCAGCTCGAAACCGTCGACCCGCACGAACGGACCATCGGCCGTCACGCGGTCCGTCGCCTTGACCGTTTCGTCCGAGAGCCAAGCCACGAACGACGACGGATCGGGAAGCGCTCCCGCGATCGCACGGCGACGGCAGATCTCGTCACCTGCATCGATCCCGGTGTGGGTGGCGGCATCGGGCCAGAGCGCCAGATCTCCGCTCCCCCCGACCGACGTCACGAACACGATGAATCCGGAAGCGCGGCGCTTGGGCAGGGGAGTCCCTCGGCCGGCGTCGAGGCACAGCAAGTGCGCGTTCGCCGCGTTGCACCCGAGAGGGCTGGCGAAGTCGGTCCATTCGCGTCCCACGCCAGACGTGATCCCGACGAGAGCCCCGTCGCCTGCGTCGCCCGAGACCCAGTCGTTGCAAGTGGATGCGGCCGCCACACCGTCCTCGGTACTTCCGGTCCACACCCACGCCGCGGGCGAGTCCGGGATCACATGCCCGAGCTCGTCGAAGCGGACCGGTTGGTAGACCTCGTTCCCAGGGCTCAGGAGATCGGCGAGCGCCGCTGCGAACGGTGTCTCGTCCATCCGGAGCCACGGTCCCATCGAGCTCGCGGCCGGCCCGAATCCCCCGCAAGCATCCGCTTTCGTGCCGCTCAACCCGAACACGTGGCAGTAAGCGTCGACGGTCGAGCTCGAGAGCCACGCGCGGTACGACGACGCGTTGGGGAGGGTCGCGTCCTGCGCTCGCTTACGGCAAATGGCGTCGCCCGCGTCGAGACCGGTCGCAGCCCCTGCATCGCTCCAGGTTCCGAGATCGCCGCCGCCGGTCACCGACGTCACGAATGCATGCCGATCCGCCAGGTCCGCCCTCGCCGCACCCTCCACCGAACAGACCGTAAAGATCAGCGTGAATCCAGTGAGGCGCATGAGCGATCCCCCAGTCCACGCCGAACGGCGAGCGCGGATCCGCTCCCGAGAGCGCACCGGCTGAACGTCGCGAGCGGCCGACTTATAGCACCTAGCGGAGCCGGACGATCGCATCAGCCCTGCGCGCCGAACCGCTCGAGCAACGACTTGAGCCGCGTGACGGCGGCGCGCAGCTGCTCGGTCGCGGCGGAAGCGTCCTGGGCCAGGTCGCCGTGCTGCCGCGCGCGTGACGACGCGTGCACGGCCTGCTCGCGCGCCAGCTCGATGGTGGTCGCCTGCTGCTCGGCGGCCGCGTCCGAGGCGGCCGCGTGGCCGATGACGGTGCGGAGCCTGGCCTGGGTGGTCGCGAGCCCTTCGCCGTGGACCCGCGCGGCTTCCGAGAGATCGCGCACCGATGCCAGGATCCGGCTCAGCTCGGCGCGAATCTGCTCGCCGCACTCCCCTTGTAGCCGGTTCTCGTTCGCCAGCGCCTCGACCCGATCCTCGAAGTCCTGCAACCCTTGCAGCAGCAGCCGGCCGCGGCGGTCCTGGTCGCCGCTGGCGAGCGAGATCGAGTCGGCGTGCTGCGCGGCGGCGCGCGTGTCGCGCTCGATGCGCTCCATCACGGTGTCGATCTGCCCGGCGGCACCGAGGGCCAAGCCGACGTTCTGCTGACCGTCCGACGCGGCGTCCGCCGCGCGCTCCGCCTTCTCGGCGATCGAGCCGACGATCGCGTCCGCCTCGCGCGCTTCCTGCTCGACGCGCGCCGCGAGACCGCGCATCTCGTCGGCCACCACCCCGAAGCCCGCGCCGTGCTCGCCGGCCTGGGCGGCGAGGATCGCCGCGTTGAGCGCCAGCACGCCCGCTTCCTCGCTCACCTCGCCGATGAGCTTGACCAGATGCCCCACTTGCTCGGTGCTGGAACGAAGCTCGCGAGCGAGCGTCACGAACTCGGAGACGCTGGCGGTGGCGCGCGTGAGACCGTCGAGCGTCCCTTGCAGCAGGAAGCGCTGCCGCTCCACGTCCTCTCGCGACACGGTCATCGCGGCGTGGACCGATTGCGCGCGATCGCCGGCCTCGCCGGACGCGTTGATCAGCTGACCCAGGATGCCGGCGGCTTCCGCGGCCTGGCGCTGCACCACCTCCGAGCTGTGCTCTGCTCGCGCCGCCGACGCGGCGAGATCCCCCACCGCGCGAGCCGCGCCGTGGGCCGCCTGCTCGACGACTCGCGCGACCTCGCCGAACGCGGCCAGCGAGCCGGTGGTGCCGTCGACACGGGCCACCGTCTCGGTCAGGTCGCGGTGCAGCTCGCCGATTCCCGAGCGCACGCTCGCCAGACACGACTCCACCGACCCCAGCGCGTCGAACGCCTCCTCGGATGCGCGACGGTGCTCGGCGGCCGCGCCGTCGAAACCGCTCACGTGGCCCGCCAGCGCCGCGAGTGCCTCGTCGAGCTGCACCGAGACGTCGCCGGTGGCGTCGCGGGTGCGTCTCAGCTCGGCCAGCATTTGCGCAAAGCCGCGCGCGAGATCGGCGACCTCGTCGTTCCTGGCCAGGTCGGCGGGATCGGGGTCGGCGCCGAGATCGCCGCGGCCGACCCGGGTGAGACGCTCGCGCAGCCGTTCGAGGGGGCCCACGATCTCCCGCCCCACGAACAAGCTCAGCGCGAGCCAGCCGGCCGCGACGCCGATCAGCGCCATCACCAGCACACTGCGCCCCGATTGCGCCGAGGCGCGCTCGCCGGCGACCTGCCTGAACGAGGCGCGCACCTCGCCGCGCCACGTCTGGTACGCGTTCATCGGCGCGGTGACCACCAGCCGCACATGCCCGCTCCTGGGATCCGGGACCCGCTCGACGCGCGCTTCGGCGCGCGCACCGGAAACCGGCTCGCTCGGCGATACCACCGTGACGCGGCTGGCCCGCTCGACCCACTCGACGTGCCCGGTCTTCCCGGTCTCGCGCCACACCGCGTAGAGCAACCGGCTGCCGGCCGCGTCACGGATCTCCAGGTCGGCCAGCTCGCCGGGGAAGAGCCGGAAGAGCTTCTCGGCGCGGTCCACGATCGACATCAGGTTGCTGGCCACCAGGTCGGCGGCGGTTTCCTCGGCGAAGAGCTCGGTCGCGGTGCGCGCTTGCGCCTGCCGCTGCTCCTCGCCCGCGAGCCGCTGCATGCGCAGCGAGAACCGGTCGATGAGCAGGGCCGTGATCGCCACCAGCACCAGCACCAGCGCCAGGAAGCGAGGAATGAGCGGCGTGCGGCGGCGCAGCAGGCCGTAGCAGCCCACCGCCAGCGTCACGACGAGCACATCCACCCACACCGCGCGCGGCGCCGACTCGAACGAGTCGTTGCCGGCCCGAGGTGCGGTGCTCTCGATCGCGCCGTCGCGGAATCCGGTCTGCGAGCGGCGCGCGAGGATCTCGCCGTTCCAGCGCGTGAGCCACTCCACACGATGCGACGCGGCGATGGCCGGATCGACCACGACGCGGCGTGGCCTGGGCAGCGACGCGCGCCACGCCTGCGCCGGCATTCCCGGGCGCAGCGGCTCGGGGAGCGCCTCGTTCGAGGTCGCGAGAAGCGTCTGGAACTCTTCCGACAGCAAGTAATCGACGAACGTCCGCGCCGCCTCCGGCTCCGGTGCGCGGCGCAGGATTCCCACACCGCCGACCTCGTAGCCGGCGGCGTCCTCGGGATAGCTGATGACGAGCGGCGCTCCTTGCGCGATCTGGCGCTGGATGTCGTGATCGATGGCGACGCCGACGTTGGCGACTCCGGAGCTCACCAGGCGCGCCGCCGCCGAGCCCGCCGACGGGTAGCTGACGACCCGCGCGTCGAGCTCTCGGAGATACGTGAACGCCGCGTCCTCCCCCATGGCCGTCACCAGCGTGGTGAGGACGGTGAGCGCGGTGCCCGAGGTCGACGGGTTGGCGAACACCACGTGCAGCGGCGGTCCGTCGACGCGCAGCAGGTCCGACCAGCTGTGCGGCGGCGGTATGCCGGCGTCCGCGCGCGTCGCGAAGGCGACGGTGCCGCCGTAGAACGAAGACCACCTCGACCCAGTGTCGGCTCGCCGCGGATAGGCGGCGAGCTCCGACGAGACATAGGGCTCGAAGAGGTCCTGGTCGGCCGCGCCCGCCCACGCGGTCGCGGGCCCGCCGAGCACCACGCTCACCTCGGGAGCGGTGCGATGCGAGCCCAGGTAAGCGAAGGCTTCCTGGCTCGAACGCCGACCGAGAGGCCGCAGCAGCTGGATCCCGGTCTTCTCGTGAAAGACCTTGGCGATCCAATCGGTGACCTCGTCATCGAAGACCGAGAGCACGCGCAGCTCGGGCTCGCCGCCGGCTCGAACCGGGGTCACGGCGAGCAGCACGGCCATCGCGGCCAGCCACCACGCGCCGATCCGGGTGGTCCACTTCACAGGAACGTCTCGAGCTCGGTGGGATCCTCGAGGATGCGAGCGATCTCCCCCAGCAGCCGATCGGCCTTCCATCCGTCGAGGACCCGGTGATCGATCGAGATCGCGATCCGTCCCACCGGAGCGGCGCGCACCGTTCCGTCCACCACCCACGGGCGCGGCCGCACCCGGCCGAGCGCGATGACGGCCGAGGAGTTGAAGCGCAGCGGCCAGAAGAGGTCGAGCTGCGGCAGGGTGCTCACCTGGATCGTACCCACCAGCCGGCGCGCGATCGCGAAGCGCCTGAGCCCGAGCTTGAGCGCGGCACGGCGTATCCAGTCGAATCCCAGGAGCCAGTAGAGGATGCCGAAGAGCCGCAGCGCCTGGTCCTCTTCGCCGCGTTTGGTCTCCGAGAGGTCGCGCAGCTCCTCGGCCACCCGGCCCAGGGACTTCGACTCGACCGATTCGAGCACCGCCACCGGCGCGTAGTTCCCCTTCCCCGCCACCGACACGCCCACGTCGACGTTGCCCGGCCGAATCAGCTTGCCGCCCTCGAGAAACGCGTGCGCCTGCGGCTCGAACGCGATCGCCTTCGCCACGGCCTTGAGCAGAAATGACACGTGCCCCACCCGCGTCCCTTGCTGGCGCAACCGCTCCCTCAACGCTTCCACCGCCTCGAAGCACACCTCCACCATGCCGATCCCGTGGGCCGGCGTGGTCACGTCGAAGCCGACGTTGAGCAGCCGCATGCCGGCCGGCATGCGCTCGCGGCGATCGGGCTGGCGGTCCGGCATGGGCGCCGGATTGTATATCGCCCGCGGAAAAACTCGCGATTTCACGCGGTCCGCGTTTGACGCCCCCCGACCCTTCCCGTACGCTCCCGCGCCGCTTTTCCCGTGCATCGCCGGACTCGCGATGCATGAAGGTCCCCCTCCTCCAACGTCCCCCGGAGTGCGCGGAGCCATGACGCGGAAGCGAATCGTCGGGCTCGCGGGAGCCGTGGTGGGCGGGCTGCTGCTGTTCGGCTTCCTGACCCCCAAGCCTCCCGAAGTGCAGGTGACCAAGGTCGAGCGCGGCGTGGTGCTCGACGTGGTGAACGGAGTGTCGTCGGGCACGCTCGAGCCTCGGGACTCGCGGGTCGTGGTGTCGGATCTGGGTGGCTCGGTGCTGCAGGTGACCAAGCGTCCCGGTGACACCGTGACCGCCGGCGAGGTCGTGATGACCCTCGACCCGGGCGAGCTCGACGACCGGTTGCGGATCGAGAAGGGAAACCTCGACAGCGCGCGCGCGGCGCTGCGAGAGGCCAACGTGCGGCGCGACCAGTCGGGGAGCGACTACCGCAAGGCCTACGACCTCTTCAAGGAAGGTGTGTTCTCGCGGAAGCAGGCCGAGGCCGCGGCGCTCGCGTGGCGCTCGGCCCAGAGCGAGGTCGAGTCGCTGCGCACCAAGGTCGAGCAGATGGAGTCCTCGCAGGCGATCGCTCAGCACCGGCTCGACGACACGAAGCTCCGGGCGCCCGTGGCGGGCACGCTCAAGGCGGTGCACGTCGACGCCGGCCAGACGCTGGCGCCGAAACAACCAGCCTTCGAGGTGATGGACGCGTCGCAGCTGGTGATCGAAGCCGTGATCGACGAGGCCGACGCGCACAAGGCCGCGGCCGGTCAGACGGTGCGGATCACGGCCGACGCGCTTGCGGGCCAGACGTTCCAGGGCCGCGTGGCGTGGGTCTCGCCGGTGGTCGCCGTGAGCAAGCGCGCGGCGCGCGGCGTCGAGGTCCGGATCGAGATCGACGCGGCCGATCCCGCGCTGCGGGTGGGCATGAGCGTCGACGTGGGAATCGTCGTGGGCAAAGCGGAAAACGCGCTGTCGCTGCCCAGCAACGCGGTCGCCGACGTGAACGGCACGCCCACCGTGTTCGTGCTCGAGCGGCGCTGGCGGAAGTACGGCAAGGTGCACGCGCGCGCGGTGCACACCGGCATCCGGACCTTCAACCGGGTCGAGATCAAGGACGGCGTCGGCGAAGGCGAGCTGGTGCTGCTCAACACCGACGACAAGACGCAGGACGGCATGAAGGTCCGGGCCGGCGCGCCGATCCAAGAGGCCGGGGAGTGATCGAGCTCGAGCGCGTCACCAAGATCTATCCGATGGGGGGCGAGGAGGTGCGAGCCCTCGCGGGCATCGACCTCCAGATCCAGTCGGGCGAATACGTCGCGATCGTCGGACCTTCCGGGTCGGGCAAGTCGACCCTCATGAACATCCTGGGCTGTCTCGACTCGCCGACCTCCGGCTCCTACCGGCTCGACGGCGAGGAAGTCTCGCGCCTCGACGACGATGCGCTGGCGCGGTTCCGGAATCGCCAGGTGGGATTCGTGTTCCAGACCTTCAATCTCATGCCGCGCATGTCGGCGCTCAAGAACGTGGAATTGCCCCTGGTGTATGGCGGGCTGCCGCCGGTCGAGCGGCGCGAGCGCGCGGAGCGCGCGCTGGCGCTGGTCGACCTCACCGATCGCATGCACCACGTGCCCAACGAGCTCTCCGGCGGGCAACGGCAGCGGGTGGCGATCGCGCGCGCGCTGGTCAACCAGCCGTCGCTGGTGCTGGCCGACGAGCCCACCGGCAATCTCGACAGCAAGGTGGGAGCCGAGATCATCCAGCTCTTCGAGCGGCTGAACGGCGAGCAAGGTGTCACGCTCATCATCGTCACGCACGACAACGACGTCGCCGCGCATGCGCACCGCCTGGTGCGGGTGCGCGACGGGTTGATCGTCGAGGACCGGACCGGATGAGCTTCTGGGAGAGCTTCCGCACGGCGCTCGAGGCGCTGCGCGCCAATCGGGTGCGGTCGGTGCTCACCATGCTGGGCGTCATCATCGGCGTTCTGAGCGTCATCCTGCTGGTGGCCGTCGGTCAGGGCGCCAGCGACTTCGTGACCGGCCAGATCCAGGAGCTGGGGAGCGATCTCTTGTGGGTGATCCCGGGCCAGATCCACGGCGGGCGCGCCACCGTGGTGAAGTTCCGGCTCGACGACGCGCACGCCATCGAGCGCCGGGCGCCCGGTGTCGGCGACGTCGCCGCCATCGTGACCGGCTCGGCCAGCGCTCGCGTGGGTCCCAAGCGCTACAACGCTTCGGTGTTCGGGGTGACACCGTCCTACCGGCGACTGCGCAGCGCACGGCTCGCGACCGGCAGCTTCATCACCGACGCCGACATGGATGCCGGCCGGCGCGTCGCGGCGATCGGCACCGACGTGGCCCACCAGCTGTTCGGCAGCGCCAATCCGCTCGGCGAGCGCATCAAGGTCGACGACACGCCGTTCCAGGTGATCGGGGTGATGGCGGAGGCTGGCCGATCGCTGGGCCAGAGCCCCGACGAACGCATCTACGTGCCGCTCCCCGCCGCGCAGGAGCTCTTCCAGATCGAAGGCGTGAACCAGATCTTCGCGACGCCGCGCGCCGGGACTCCCGTGGACGTGGCGATCGCGCAGATCCGCGACGTGCTCAAGTCGCGCTTCGGCGGGCGCGAGGACTTCACCATCCAGAGCCAGTCCGCGATCCTGGCCAAGCTCGACAGCATCACCGGCGCGCTCAAGTACACGCTCGGCGCCATCGCCGGCATCTCGCTCCTGGTGGGCGGCATCGGCATCATGAACATCATGCTGGTGAGCGTGCGCGAGCGCACCCGCGAGATCGGCATCCGCAAGGCGGTCGGGGCGCGCAAGCAGGACGTGCTGCTGCAGTTCCTGATCGAGGCGGTGACGCTGAGCGTGGTGGGCGGGATCGTCGGGATCGTTCTCGGGATCGTCGGCGCGGCACTCGCGCACGCCTTCTATCCGTCGTTACCGACCCACACCACCGCGTGGTCGGTGACCGTGGCGTTCCTGTTCGCGTTCGCGGTGGGGATCTTCTTCGGGGTCTATCCTGCCAAGAAAGCGGCCGACCTCGATCCGATCGAAGCGCTGCGCTACGAGTGAGAATCGCTCCGGTGGACGCGATCTCCGCCTTCGATCCGGCCCCCAGCCGGAGCCCGCTTCCCGCCAAGGCGAAGATCTTCCGCGGCGCCGTACGGCTCGCGACCGGCAGCGCCTGGAAGCAGCTGGTCGCGGCGGCCGAGAGTCCGCGGGAGGCGGCCACCGCGAAGCTGCTCTCGATGGTCGAGCGCAATCGCGACACCGCGTTCGGCCGCGAGCACGGCCTCGACCGGATCCGCACCATCGAGGACTACCAGCGCTCGGTGCCGATCCGCGACTTCGAGGCGCTGTCTCCATGGCTCGATCGCGCGGTGGCGGGAGAGAAGCGCGTGCTGACCGCCGACGATCCCACCTGGTTCGGCCAATCGAGCGGCACCACCGGCAAGCCCAAGGGCATCCCGATCACCCCCAGCTACTTCCGCGAGTTCCTGCTGGGCCGCTCGCTCTTCGCACGCGCGCTGGCCGAGAACCTCCCGCAGCTGGCGCTCGGCGCCGAGCTCGGCATGGTGAGCCCCAAGGTGCAGGGCACGACACCCGGCGGCATCCCGTTCGGCTCGATCACCGGCAAGATCGAGGCGGCGAAACCGGCGTGGCTGCGCGATCGCGACACCTACCCGCTCGGCCTCTTCGAGCTCGAGGACTTCGAGCGCAAGTACTACCTGCTGCTGCGATTGGCGCTCGAGAACGACATCACCCGCATCCACACCGCCAATCCCAGCACCGTGGTGCTCCTGGCGCGGAAGCTCGACGAGTACGGCGAGCGCCTGGCTCGCGACCTGGAGCGCGGCAGCGCCGAGATGCTCGACGGCCTCGATCCGGCGCTCGTCGCCGCGGTCCGGAAGCGCATCAAGGGTCCCAACCCGGCGCTTGCCGCCAAGCTACGCCGCCTCAAGGAGACGCGCGGCCATCTGCGGCCCACCGACGTATGGGACCGCTTCGCGGCGGTGCTGTGCTGGAAGGGAGGCAGCGCTCCCTTCTATCTGCAGCAGTTCGCCCACTGGTTCGGCGAGGATTTGCCGGTTCACGAGATCGGCTACGCCGCCACCGAGGGAAGCTTCACCGTTCCGCTCTCGGCGCGGCGCGACGACGGGGTGCTGGCGCTCCCCGTGGCTTTTCTGGAATTCCTGCCGGAGGATGCGCGCGAGCGCGGCGATCTCGGCGCCGCCGTCGATGCCTCGCGCGTCGAGCAAGGTGGTCGCTACTTCACGATCCTCACCACGTCGGCCGGCCTCTACCGCTACGACATCAACGACCTGGTGGAGGTGACGGGATTCTTCGGACGAGCACCGCGTCTCAAGTTCCTGCACAAGGGCGGCAACATGATCTCCATCACCGGCGAAAAGCTCGGCGAGTCGCACGTGGTCGAGGCACTGAGCCGCGTGCAGGAGCGGCTCGCGATCGAGCTGGCCGGCTTCACGGTCTCGGTCGACCTCGCCGGCCCGGTGCCGCGTTACCTCTTCTACGTCGAGCTGCGCGAGCCGGCGAACGAGGAGCGGCTCCGGGATCTGCTGCGCGCCTGCGACGCCGAGCTGCAGCGCAGCAACCTCGAATACGAGGCGAAGCGCGCCTCGCAGCGGCTGGGCGAGCCACGGCTCATCGTGGTCCCGGAGGAGAGCTACGACCGCTACCGCCGGCGGCGCGTGGCCGAGGGCGCTCCCGACGCGCACGTGAAGGCGCTGCACCTGGCGCGCGATCGCAAGCTGCCGGACGCGTTCGGCGTTCGCGGCGTGGTCGACTGGAGCTGACCTCGGATGTCAGCGCTCTTGATCGTCGCCACGGTGGTGCTCTGGCTGTGGATGCTGGGGCCGCCGATCCTGGCCGATCACCACCGCAAGATCCCGCGCCTACCCGCTTCGCGTCCCGACCCGCTGCCCGAGCCCGCGCCAATGCTCTCGGTCGTCATCCCCGCCCGGAACGAGGAGCGGCGGATCCGCGCCTGCGTCTCGAGCGCGCTCGCGCAAGATCATCCGCGCTTCGAGGTGATCGTCGTCGACGACCGCTCCAGCGATTCGACCGCGTCGATCGTCGAGTCGATGGCGGCCGCCGATTCACGTCTGAAGCTGGTGCGCGGCGCGGAGTGTCCGCCCGGCTGGGCCGGAAAGAACCACGCGATCGTGCAGGGCGTCGCCGCGGCGAGCGGCGCCCACCTCTTGCTGCTCGACGCGGACGTCACGCTTCGACCGAGCTGCCTCAGCGAGGCGCACGCGCTCGCCGTTTCACGGCGCGCGGGCCTCACCACGCTGCTGCTCGGGACCTCGTTCCACGCCTTCTGGGAGCGGCTGCTGCAGCCGCTGATGTACCAGATGATGATGTTCCTGATCCCGCCCGATCGCGTGAACGATCCGGCGTTTCCCGACGTGGCGATGGCGCCCGGCCCGTTCCTGCTGTTTCGCCGCGACGCCTACGATGCGATCGGCGGTCATGGAGCCATGCGCGGCGAGATCGTCGAGGACCTGATGCTGGCGCGGAAGGTGAAGGCGGCGGGCCTCGGCCTCGTGCTCGCCGATGGCACGCGCGTCGCGAGCCTGTCGCGCGAGGTCACGCTGGGACGACTCTGGGAGGGCTGGAGCCGCGTCACCTTCAAGGGTCTCGATCAGCGGCTTGCCGTGGTACTGGGAGGCACCCTCGGCGTCTTCCTCATGCTGCTCCTGCCCTGGCTCTGCGTGCCAGGCGGGATCTGGCTCGCCACCACCGCGCCAGCCGCGCACGCCGGCGTGCTGCTCACGGCGATCGGCCTCTCGACCATCGCGGCCCAGGCGGCGTGCCGGTTTTTGCTCGATCTCTACTACGGCATCGACCGCGCCAGCTGGTGGCTGACCCCGCTGGCCGCGCTGTTCGCGATCGCGGTGCTCTGGAACTCGGCCCTCGTGTCGCGAGGCAACCGTGCGGTCACCTGGAAGGGCCGCACCTATTCCGGCACTTCGCTCCAGTC
>CAZYWA010000117.1:2222-17280 GCA_964650975.1 uncultured bacterium | reverse complement strand
CGGCTCACCCACACCGACGCACTTGCGGAGCTCCTCGACGATGCGACGGCGACGCGCTCCACGGCCGAGCTGTGCACGCGCCTCGAAGCCGAAGGCGTCGCGTGCGGCGGCGTGGTGCCACCCGAGCGCCTGCACCTCGATCCGCAGCTCGCCGCCAACGCGCTGCTCGAAGAGCGCTCCGATCTGCGCGACGGGGCGATCCGCATTCCCGGTCCCGTCGCGCGCTTCGGCGCCGAGCGAGCGCGTCTGGCTTCGCTCGCCCCGCGCCTCGGCGAGCACACCGAATCGATCCTGCGCGAGCTGGACAATCTGAAATGATCCCCCGAGTGCCCGCCGCTCCGTTTTGGGAGGGCTGCGGTCCCTCGCAGCCGCAGCGTCGCAACCAGACCGATCGCTGCGGACGCGAGGGACCGCGTCCCTCCGACCCATCGATGGTGCTCGACGAGAAAGAGGATCTCTCATGACCGTTCTGGAAGGTAAGGCCGCCGTCGTCACCGGTGCGGGACGCGGAATCGGCCGCGCACACGTGCTCCAGCTCGCCGCGGCGGGAGCCGCCGTGGTCGTGAACGACGTCGACGGCGACGAGGCCAAGCGCGTGGCCGACGAGGTGATCGGCCGCGGCGGCAAAGCGTTCCCGAACACCTCGGACATCTCGACTGCGGACGGCGCCCAGGCGCTGGTGGGCGCGTGCCTCACCGCGTTCGGCAAGCTCGACATCGCGGTCGCCAACGCCGGCATCGCGCGCGACAAGACGTTCCTCAAGATGACCGAGGACGAGTTCACCGCGGTGTGGACGGTGCACGTGATGGGCACCTTCCACACCTGCCAGGCCGCGGCGCGCGAGATGGCGGAGCGCGGCACCGGCGGCGTGCTCGTCACCACCACCTCGGCCGCCCACTTCGGGAACTTCGGGCAAACCAACTACGCGGCCGCGAAGGGCGCCATCGCCTCGATGACCTACACGATGGCGATGGAGCTCGCCCGCTACGGCATCCGCGTGAACGCGATCTCGCCCGCCGGCACCACGCGCCTCTCCGCCACGTTCAAGGGTCCCGACGGCAAGGAACGCCCGATGCCGTTCATCGATCCGGAGCTCAACGGCCCGATGCTCGTTTATCTGTGCAGCGACGAGGCGAGCTACATCTCGGGCCAGGTGTTCGGCACCGGCGCCGACCGGCTCATGCTGCTCGCCCAGCCGCAGTACGCCCACGGCATGGTGAAGCCGGGCGGCTGGTCGCTCGACGACATCCGCCGCTACTTCAAGAACCATCTCGGCAACCGGCTGGAGCCGCTCGGCATACAGAAAAAACCTTACCCGTGGTACGGGGGGATCCAGCCCAAGCCGCCCGAGAAGAGCTGAAAGAAAGCGCGCGGTCCCTCGCGCGCGAGCGTTTGCGCGGGACGAACGGAAGGAAAACCCGATGAACCTCACCCCTCGGATGTGGGCCTATGCGGTGATCGCCGCGGTGGCGCTCGCGGTCACGTTTTTCTTCAACGTCCGCTTCATGATGGCCGCGGGCCCACACGCGGGAGTCGGTGCCTTCATCGCCGGTGGCTTCGCCAACGACGCGGCGTCTTCTCTCACCAGCGATCTCACCGCCGGCTCGATGGCGTTCCTGATCTGGATGGTCGCGGAAGCGCGGCGGCTGCGCATGCGCCACGCATGGGCGTACGTCGTGATCCTCTTCCTCGTGGCGTTCGGCGTCGCGTGCCCGCTCTTCCTGCTGATGCGTGAGCGACGGCTCCGCGCGAGCGGCGCCACCTGACGGCGGACGGTCAGCCCTCGAGGAGCGCCAGCTCGGCCGCCACCTCGGCGGTCGTGTCCTGGCGGTGCTCGGGCTCCTTCTCGAGCGCGCGCAGGATCGTCGCTTCCAGCTCGAGCGGCAGCTCCGGGACCAGCTCGCGGGGCGCGCGCGGCGTCTCGATCACCTGACGGGTGAGCAGGTTCACCAGGCTGCCGCCGCGAAACGGCGTGGTGCCGCAGAAGATCTCGTACATGACCACGCCCACCGAGTAGATGTCGGTGTGGCGGTCGACCGGATGGCCGAGCGCCATCTCGGGCGACAGGTACTCGGGCGTGCCGATCGAGGTCTCGGTGAGCGCGGCGCTCACTGCGTCCTTGAACTTGGCGATCCCGAAATCGATCAGCTTCACCTGGCCCTGGCTGTCGAGCAGGATGTTCTCGGGCTTGATGTCGCGATGCACCACGTCGAGGCGGTGCGCGGCCTCGAGCGCGGCGCACACCGCGCGCACGATGCGGACACCGTCCCGCACGCTGAACCGCCCCACCTCGCGCAGCGCCGAGCGCAGGTCGCTGCCGTCGACGTATTCCATCGACAGGTAGGGCAGCGAGCCGCACTCGCCGAAGTCGTAGGTACGCACCACTCCCGGGTGGACGATGCGCCGGGTGATCTTGATTTCCTGCTTGAAGCGGCCCACCACGTCGTCGCCCACGTCCTTCATGGGCTTCAGCACCTTGAGGGCCACGGTTTCGTCGAGGCGCTCGTCGCGCGCCATGAAGACGGCACCGATCGCTCCGGCGCCGAGCTTGCGAAGCACCCGGTAGCGGCCGTCGAAGAGCTCGCCCTCTCGGATCTCCGAGACCGTGAGCGGTGCCTCGGGAGGAGCGTCGCCCGCCACGGCCGCGAACGACGGAGTCGGCCGCCGCGCCGGCTCGTGGCGGAGCGCGGCGCGCGGCACGGGAGGCGGCGTCGGCAGCCGCGTGCCGGGTACCGACGCCTCCGCGATCGCCCGCTCCAGATCGGGCGTGCCGGCCGCTTCCTCGCGGATCAGATCACACAGACGCCGGCAGCGGTCGTCGAGGCCGCAGGAGCGATACACGCTCACCAGCACGAGGAAGACCGGCAACGCCTCGGGAGTGATCGGAGACCGCTCGAAGCGCTCGATGGTCCGTTCGTCGGCGGCGGTCAGGTAACCGCGATGGGCGAGCTGCGTGAAGAGCGCGCGGGTCGCGTCGCGATCGCGGGAGGTGGCCTCGCGAAGCAGCGCCAGCCCCGAGCCGGGCGTACCGCTCGCGGGCGGCGCCGGCTTCACGGCCGGGGCGCGATCGGTGACGCGGCGGCTCGCCGCGGCGGCGCGCGGGCGATCGCCGGCTTGCGTCCACGCGTCCGCGGCCCGCGCCCACGCGGCGGCCTCCTCGAAACCGCGGGCGGCGCGGCTGTAGAGTCGCGCGTCGAAGAAGCACTCCGCGGCCGCGAGGGGCTGCCCGGCGCGCTCGTACATCTCGCCGGCCGCGCTCGCCTGGCCGAGGTGCTGGTAGCACCGCGCGGCGTTCCCGTACTCACCCGCTTCGCGAAAGAGCTGTGACGCGAACGCGAAATTGCCGGCGCGTTCGTACATCCGCGCCGCGCGGACCGGGTTTCCCGCGACCCGATAGGCGTTCCCCGCCTGGGCGTGGTCGCCCGCGCGCAGGTAGTTGATCGCGGCCTGCTCGTAGTCGCCGGCCTGCTCGAAGCAGCTCGCCGCGGATGCGTAGTCCTTGGCGGCCTGGAACTCGGTGGCGGCCAGCTCGTAGCGGCCGGAGCCCCGCAGCAAGAGCGCCGTCCGCAGGCGGTCGCTCTGGTTTCCGAGTCTGCGGGCTTCGCCCTCGTGGTTCATGACGATCGTCGGTCCGTCAGACGCCCCCCGAATGCCGTCAACGAGCCGACAGGTCGGCCCTCGACGATGGCTGGTTTTCCGCGGCAACACGCCCCATTGCGGTCGCCGCGACGCACGAATTTGCAAATTCGGGGCCCTGCCCTGGAAGCGTGGCGGCCCGGACGAGCGAACCGAGACGCTACCGCCAGCCCGTGCGGCCCGGTGGCCTTTGTCTCCGGCCGTAGGACCGTCGCGCGCGCATCCCGAGGTGACCAGAGTGACAATTCGCTGATATCGCGCCGCCTCGCGGCCGATCGGAAGCTCGAGCCTCTACCTGCTTTCGAAGCAGATACCTCTACGTTGCTGGGAGCTCGTGCTTCCGCCAGGGCCGGTAGCGCGAGCGATCCCCAGATCGGCCGCCACTTCCGCCGCGGCGGCGGCGCCGGTCTCCGCAGCGCCCTCCATGAAGCCCTGGAAGGCCCGGCTGGTGTGCTCGCCACAGAAGTGGAGATTGCCGGCGCGCTCGATCTCGGCGCCGGCGATCGAGGTGTACTGCCCCACCTTGTAGGCCGAGTAGCTGCCCTTGGTGAACGGATACGACGGCCAGTGGAAGCGCACCGCGGCCCCGGTCGACCGCGCGGAGACGCCGGGGAAGACTTGCTCCACCTCGGCCAGAAATCCGCGCAGCTGATCGGCCGTCGAGCCGCGCCCCAGATCGACGCCGCGGTGGCCGCCTCGGAAGCTGGTGAGGACGCCGCTCGTGCCCGGCTGTCCGCGCGTCGCGTCCCAGATCACCGCGGCGTCGAGATCGGTCACGGCGGTGCCGTTCTCGCCCGCGGCGCTCCAGGGACGCGCCGAGTAACCGCTCACGAGCTTGGCGTTGGTGCCGTAGCCAAGCTCGTCGATCGCGCGTCGCTTCACGTCGCTGAGCGGCACGTCGAGCTTCACCTGACGGAGCAGCGTGAACGGGATCGCGAGCACCACGTGGTCGGCGGTCACGTCGAGGCGCCCGGAGCCACGCGCGAACGACAGCCGATAGCGGCCGTCGCTCTGCTCGCGGATCGCTTCGAGGCGCGCGTCGAGCTCGAGCTGCGCCGGGTCGAGTCTGGCGGCGAGCGCCGTGGGGATCTGATCGTTGCCACCGCGCACCCGCCAGCGCTGGTCGGAGACCTCGCCGGGCGCGAACGTGAGCACCACGTCGAGAGCGCTCTGCTGGTCTGGATCGAGCCCGTACTCCGCGATCAGCCCTGACTCGAGCACCGCGCGGACATCGCCGCCGATCCGCGCCGTGTCGAGCCACTCCGCCGCCGAGAGTGCGTCGATCGGGCCCGCGCCGTTGGGGTTCGTGTAGCTGATGGTGGCCGCGGGGTCGTCGAGCGACGCGAGCGCGGCGTCGACCGCCGTCACCAGCGGAACGACACCTTGCAGCAGCTCGTCGAGCTGCACGCGCCGCCCGCCGACGTAGAAAAGCGGCACGTCGCCGCGGGCGTCCTGGTGCAGGTCGTCGACCGTGAGCCCGAGCTCGGCGGCGAGACCGCGGATCGTGGTGTGAACGCTGTCGATGAATTCAGCGCCCAGCTCGGCCACCTGCGGTCCGAACGTGGTGGTGTCGCTGTGCATCCGCCCGGCGACGCGGCCTGCTCCCTCGAACACCGCGGCTCGCACTCCCATCTGCGAGAGCCGGTAGGCCGCGTGCAGCCCCGCCATGCCGGCGCCCACGATCACCACGCGCTCGTCGCGCGCCGGCGCCGGACCGCCGCTACCGCCGCACGCCGAGAGCCACGCGGCCGCGCCGCCGAACCCCGCGACGCGCAGAAAGTCCCGGCGCGAATGGAGCACGCGCTCGTACGCGTCCTCGAGCGCTGCCCGGTCCAACCTCGCGGCCCGGACCGCCTGGGCCAGCTGCTTCAGCGTCGCGACGGAGCGGGTACGCGCCACGAGCAGGCCCCCGCTATCGACCCGCCACCACGGTCACCAGCGATCCGGGAACCGAGCCCACGGCCCACGGACGCGGACCACCCGGTCAGCCTCGCCCGAGCAGCTGGCGCGCGATGATCAGCTTCATGATCTCGTTCGAACCGGCGAAGATCCGCTGCACGCGCACGTCCTGATACATCTTTCCGATCGGGTATTCGAGCATGTAGCCGTAGCCGCCGTGGAGCTGCACGCCGTCGTCGACCACGCGGCACAGCATGTCGGTGATCCAGTACTTGGCCATCGACACTTCCGAGAGCAGCGGCTTTCCCTGCATGTGCTCGGTCACCAATCGGTCGACGAAGCAGCGGCCGAGCTCGACCTGGGTCGCCATCTCGGCGAGCTTGAACGAGTTGTGCTGGAAATCGGCGATGCGCTTCCCGAACGCACGCCGTTCGCACGAGTACTTGACCGATTCCTTGAGCGCGAGCTCGGCGGCCGCTTGCGCGCCGACCGCGCAGATCAGCCGCTCTTGCTGCAGCTCGTGCATGAGCTGGTAGAAGCCGCGCCCTTCCTCGGTGCCGAGGAGCGCGCTACGTGGCACCCGGCAATCCTCGAAGAACATCTCGCTCGTGTCCTGGGCGTGAAGGCCGACCTTCTCCAGATTGCGGCCACGCTTGAAGCCGGGGTTCGTGGCGTCGACCAGGACCAGCGAGATCCCCGCGTGCGCCGGCGTGGCGCGCGGATCGGTCTTGGCGACCACCACGATCAGATCGCAGTGCTGGCCGTTCGAGATGAAGGTCTTCTGGCCGTTGATGACGTAATGGTCGCCGTCCTTGAGCGCCGTGCACTGGATGGCGGCGAGGTCAGAGCCCGCGTTGGGCTCGGTCATCGCGACGGCGAGGATCGTGTCGCCCGAAGCACACCCCGGCAGGTAGCGCTGCTTTTGTTCCTCCGTGCCGTGCTCGCGGATGTAGGGCGAGATGATGTCGTTCTGGAGCGGGATGCCGCCGAGGCCGGTGGCGTGGACCCGCTCGATCTCCTCGGTCTCGATCACCGAGTAGAGGAAATCGCCTCCGGCGCCGCCGTACTCCTCGGGGATCGTCGGTCCGAGAAAGCCCAACTCGCCGGCTCGTTTCCAGATCGAGCGCGGCACCAGCCGCGCCTTTTCCCACTGGTCGTGAAACGGCACGACCTCCTTCTCGAGCCAGCTCCGGAAACTGTTGCGGAAGATCTCGTGCTCCTCGCTGAACCGAAGCAATCGCTCCATGAGTGGGACCTCCGTGCGCGCCGGCCGTGGCCGGTCGCGCCGCGCGCGTGTCGACCGCGGGTTTAGCCGCGCGCCGAGCCGGCCGCAACAAGGCTGCGGCGGGGTCTATCGTCGCTGCCCTCGAGATGCAGCGTTCAGATCGGGAACCAACGGCGGGGTGACGGTCTCTCGCGCTCCGTCACCTGTCCGGCGCGGGCACCGCGACCTCGATCGCCGCGGCGATCGCCGAGCACACGCGATCGAGCAACACCGCGCTGGTCGCATCCGCCGGCACGTCCGCCGGGGTGTGGAACGCCGGCCCCATTCCCACGGACGAGAGCAGTGAAGCGTCCGTGGCCCTCGCCCATGCCTGTGCTTCGCCCGACCACTTCGCCGGATGGACGATCGGCGGAAGGTCGATCTCGGCGAAGATCGGCGTGAGGCGTTCGCAGACGTCGGGCTGCATTCGCACCTTGAGAGCCCGATAGGACGCGGGAAGCCCACGCGACGATGCGACCCCCGGCGCCAGCCGAAGCTCGCCGGTCGCGTCGGCGCGGACCGCCAGCGCGAGGTTGGCGCCGAGGTGAGCCACCAGCGACGCGGCGAGCGTCTCGTGACGGAGAAGAAACGCCTCGAGCCCGACGTAGGGGAGGATCTCGTGGCCCGACGAACCGACCACGAGCACCGGGCGGGTCGCCGCGATCCGCGAAGCCAGCTCGATCGCCACCGCGATCCCGGTGCCCCGCTCCGCGGCGCAGCCGAACCACCCACTGAGCGGAGTCGCGATCACGATCGGCGCCTCGGAGCCCTGACCGAATTCGGCGATGACGTTGGCGCTGGTTCCCCGGATGATCGCGCCGGGAAAATCGACGTTCACGCGGCCGGCGCCGAGCGCCGCGGCGACGGCACCGGGGACCAGCAGCACCGGAATCCCGTCGCCTTTGGAGGGAGCGCGATTGGGCACCTGCAGCTCCGAGAGCGGATTGACGCACGTGATCACCGCCACCGCCGCGCCCGCCGCGCGCGCCTCGGCGATGGTCGCTTCGAGCGCGCTCGAGGCACGGTCGCCGTCGAGCGTGGCCACTGCGGCGACGTGCGGCCGATCGCTCGCGACCGCTCCGGTCCCCTCGTAGAAGAGCGGCAGCGAAGGCACTTCCCACCCATCGATCGTGACGGTGGCGGTGGCCTCGTACCGGTCGAGCGAGAACGCCTGCCGCTCGACGCGCCCGCCGCGACGCTCGAGCTCGGCCGCGAACCAGTCGCCCGTACGCGCGTCACCCGCCGTACCGGAGCGATGCGGTCCGAGCGCCGCGTACTCCTCGACCAGCCGGTAGAGACGGTGGCCGAGCCTCTCGTCGTCGTTCATCCGTGGTCGCGCCGGGCGCCGCGCCGACACGCGGTCCGTCAGCTCTGCGGTGCCAGCGCCTGCAGGAACATCTCGATCATGTCGATGCCGGTGCCGACCGGCATGTTGAGGATCGGCAGGTCCTGGCCGAACGAGCGGCGGCGGCGCAGCTCCTCGCGGCAGAAGTCGGGGTCGCCGGAGATGCTCAAGCTCTCCACCAGCTCGTCGGGCACCTCGTCCGCGGCTTGCGAGCGCGTCGCGCGATCGCGGTAAACCGACTCCACTTTCCTCACCGTCTCGGCCCAGCCGAACTGGATCAGGATCTCCTTGTAATAGTCGCCCATGCCGCCGATGTAGAAGGAAATGATCTCCTTCGAGCGCTGCATTCCCATCTCGCGCCCCATGGGGAGCACCGTGGCGAAGGGCGCGGTCACGATCTCGGACGGGTTGCGGCCGGCGCGGCGCGCGCCCTCGGCGATCCACTGGCGTCCGACGTCGAGCTTCTCGTAAGGCCAGAACGCGGGAATCCAGCCATCGGCCAGCTCGCCGATCGACTCGATCGACTTCTGCTTGAGCGCCGCGACGTAGATCGGGATGCGCGGCTTGAGCGGCTTCATCGCCAGCTCGAACGGGCGGTACTCGTGAAGCGTGGCGCCGGCCTGGTCGAGCTTCTGCCCGGCGAGCAGCGTGCGCACCACCTTGATGACGTCGCGGACCTGCGTGAGCGGCTTCCCGAACTCGCGGCCGTGAAAGCCCTCGATCACGCGCACGCCACTGGTACCGAGGCCGAGGATGAAGCGGCCCTCGCTGATCTCGTCGAGGGTCGCGGCCGACATCGCGAGCAAACCGGGCGAGCGGCTGAACGCGTTCACGATCCCGGTGCCGAGCTTGATGCGCTTGGTCACGCCCGCGATCTCGGTGAGCAGCGAGAACACCTCGTAGCCCCACGCCTCGGGCACCCAGAACGAGTCGTAGCCGAGCTCGTCGGCGATCTGCGCCGCGCGCAGGTACTTCTTGCGGTCGTATTCCTTCCACCACGCCAGCACCGCGATCCGGTCGTTCATCCGTTCTCCTCCGGCTGCGAGGGATCGCAGCCCCTCCGGGGTCGGCGCGGAACTTATCTCGGCGCGCGCTCGGCGGCGCTCAGGAACGGCTCGAGTTCGACGGAGACGCCGCCCACCTCGCTCGAGAAGCTGAGCCGCTGGCCATCGTGCGAGAGCCACATGGCGCGCATGCGGCGGCCCACGAAGGCCGAACCCGAGCGCCGCGGCGGCGAGGTGCTCACGACCTCGAGATCGCCGGTCAGGTAGTTGCCGACGTAGACGCGGCCGCGCTTCTCGTCGATGGCCAGGTAGCGAATTCCGCGTCCCAGGTCGACGGTGTCGGTGACGCGCCAGCCGTCGACGTCGAGACGATGCAGGAGCCCGTTCCCCAGGTCGGCGATCCACGCGGCGCGCCCCGAGCTTTCGATCGCCAGCTGTCCGTAATGCAGACCGATCGGGTGCCGCGACATGCGCGGCGAAGGCAACGGCAGATCGCGCACGTAAGCGCGCGCGATCACGTCCCAGCGCTTCACGTGGCCCTCGTCCCACACCACCAGGTCGCCGCTACGCGGCTCGACCGCGAAGTCGCGCACGAAGCTGCCGGGAATCCGTCCGATGCAGGTGAGGCTGGCGAGCTCGATCGGCTCGATGCCGCCGCTGTCGTCGAACGCGTAGAGACGGCCGCGGGCGCGGTCGAGGCGCAGCGTGTCCGGCGTGCGCGTGCCGCAGTAACGCATGCGCCGCAGCACCTGGTACTTGGCGAGATCGACCTCGACGACCTCGTCGTCGGTGCCCTTCTGGGTGTCGACGTGGCCCACGTAGAGACGCTGGGCGTCGCAATCGAGGCCGACGTCGTTGTTGGCCCACACGTCGAGGACCTCGCCGCGGTCCGGGTTGCGCACCGCGAATCGCGTGAGCCCGCTCAGCCGGCCCAGCACGAAGTGAGCACCCTCGCAGTCCTCGAGCAGGAAGCGCGGCGGATCGGTGGTGAACACGAAACCCGCGGGCACCGGCTTCCAGGGAAGTGACGGATACTCGACCAGCCGAACGCCGGGCGCCGCGGCGACGCTCGCGCGCGCGCCCTCGCCCGGCAGTCCGTAGAACACGAATTGCCGGCCCCAGATCGCGGCGTTCACGATCGCGACGCCCCAGACCAGGCTGGGAACGGCGCGCAGCGTGGCGCGGCCCACGACGAACCCGAGCCCCGCGACGCCCGCGGCCGCGAGCGCGCCGAAGAGCAACCGCATCGGCCACGCGTGGTGCACCGGTGGCAGCGCCAGCTCGAGCGCCCCGAATCCCACCGCGAGCCACGCCAATCCGCGCCACTCGCCGCGCCACCGACCGAGCGCCGCCACCGCGCCGAGGCCGATCCCCACGAACCACAGGTCCTCGCGGAGTAGAAACGGCAACTCCTGGTGCAACACCACGAACACCGCCACGACGCTCGCCCAGTAGAGCGCGCGCAGCGCCAGCGCGAGCCACAGCGCCGAGGTCCGCAGCCGCTCCACGACTCGCACGCCCAGCGGCACCACCGGCAACAACAGCCAGCTGAGCGGCGGCGCGTGCAGCGAATACAGGATCAGCCGCCCCAGCTCGATCCGCCACCGCTCAGCGCGCGACGATTCCTCCGTCACGCGCGCTCGCCCGCGCGCTCGAGCGCCACGTGGACGTCGAGGCGGTGGCAGCCGAAGCAGCCTTGGCGGCTCTCGAGCTTGCGGCTCGGCACCGCCTCGAGCGGCTGCTCGATGAGGCTGCCGATCGGGACCCACACCGGGCAACAGCCCGAAACGGTGCCGTCGGCCTGCACGCCGATGTGGAAACGGCGATCGAGGGTGCAGCCCACCCGCGGCGCGGCGCCGAAGAACTCGTCGAAATCCTCGAAGCAGTTCGCGGCACCACGCACGAACCGGGGATGACGGATCACGGCGTCGGACGCGAGCATGCCGTTGCGGCCCAGACGCTGCCGGACCACGTTGCGCGCCAGGCGCGCCGCGGTCCTGAGATCGGTCTCGAGTGGAAGGAGCTGCACGGCCGGACGATGCGACGCGGCGTTCGCTCGGGGAGTGCCGGCGATCTTAGCAGGCCGCCCCGGGCTCCGCCCTCGGCACGGATTCGGAGGGCTGCGGTCCCTCGCAGCCGCGGCGCTACCACGCGATCGATCGCTTCGGACGCGAGGGACCGCGTCCCTCCACCTCTTCGATCGCGCTCGAGGGGTTCAGTGCGCGGCGGCCGGGCTCGGCGCGTCCTTCGAGAGATCGATCCGCATCACGTTGCAGTTCGGCAGGCTGGGCGGCCATCCGGACGGCACGGGCGGAGCCTCGGCCATCTCGACGTCGTCCTCGTCGACCCACCCCGCGGCGATGTGCTTCATCATCTGGCTGAAGTGGTAGAGGCTGCCGTCGTCGTTCCGGCCCTCGACCTGTGCCCAGGCGCGATCGGCCTCGACCGGTTCCACCGCCGCCACGCGGATGCCGTTCTTGAGCCCCTTCCGCATCTGCTTCATGTCGCAGAGGTCGCTCTTGGCCCCGTACTTGGCGAGCCAGATCGGGTCGGCGACCGGCGTCTGCTCGATCCGCACCTCGACGTTCCAGTCGGAAGCCGGACGCGCCGCCAGTGTGCGCAGGTACTCGGAGAGATCGGCCCCGGCGTTCTTGTCGTCGCCCACCATCGACATGAAGCCGCGCTTGCTGAAGGCGATGAAGTTCTCCTTGACCATCAGCGCCTTCCAGCTCTCCTCCTTGCGGAGCCGCTCCTCGGGTGTCATCGACGCGATGCGCTCGCGAAAGTGCTTCATGTTGTGCTCGTAGACCGCGTCCCAGTCGCAGCACTCGAGGACCGCCGGGCTGGCCAGCTCGAAAGCGCGCATGCAGCTCAGCACCGCGCGCTCCGGGGTGGAGAGATCGAGCGCGAACGGCTGGACCACGTCGCTCACCAGGCTCGCCGCGAGCGCGATCGGACGCGCGAAGCTCACGTTCGAGTTCTCGCCGCGCAGCTTGTTGGTGTTGATCCCCACCACCTCGCCGCGGTCGTTGAGCAGCGGGCCGCCGGAATTCCCGGGGCTCACGGGCGCATCGTGCTGGATGACGCCGCTGTGGATGGCGCTCACGATCCCGACCGTCGACGCCCACAGCGTCTCGCCGGGATGCCCGAGCGCGATCACGCGATCACCCGGCTGGGGAGGCTCGGTGGCGAGCCGCGCGTGACCCTTGGGTACCGCGGCTGCGTCGAGGGTCACGATCGCCAGATCGACCACCGGATCGGCGCGGGTGAGCTTGGCCGGGATCAGATCGCGCTGGTACTCGAAGAGATAGCGGTTGAGCCCTCCGTCGAGCGGCGAGTACGAGGTGCGCGACGGATCGTAGAGCATGGCGCCCACGCTCTTGGCGTCCTCGACCACGTGCAGGTTGGTGAGCACCAGCCCGCTCTCGAGCAGCACCCCCGCACCGAAGCGCTGGCTCCCGTCCTCCCGGAAGTTGACCAGCAGCACGACACTCGGCATCGCCTCGCGGATCAGCGCGGAGAGCGACGCGTCGGGGCGGCCGCGCGGCGAATCGGCGGCGCTCGGCGCGTTGGAGGGCGTGGCCTCGATGACCGCAGCGGTGCTTTCCCCGCGCTCGACGCCACGATTGGACGAAGTGGGCGCGACGGGTGCCGCGGGCGCTGCCGGCGCGATCGAGCGCTCGGCGCACCCGGCGCCCAGGCTCATCCAGCTCACCAGCAGCGCGCGGCAAGTCGCGCGAACCAACGCCCGCGTGTGCATACCCGGTCAAGGAACCGGATCGCGGCTCGCTTGGCAAGAATCACGGCGCCGGGAGCCGCGACCCGCCGACGGGCTCGGCCGGCTGGTCGCCGAGATCGGCCTTCGCACGGCGGACGTCGAGCGCCGGTCGAGTGGAAGTGGCCGCGATTCAGGTCGTAGCGAAAGTCGCTGCGGATCAGCAGCGCGCGCATCCGGTAGAGCGCCGTCAGCAGCAGCCCCGGCACCGGCAGGTTGAGACTCCTTGCGCATGGCTCGCGAGCCCGAGGTCACGCACCAGATCGGCGACACGCACTACGTTGAGCATGGGGTGGAAGCCGAGCGGCCGGAAGCACCCGCCGAGCCCACCGCTGAAACCGGCAGCGCTGGCTCCATGGCTTGCAGGGTGCCGCCGTGGTTCGCAGCCAGGATCACCGGACCGCGAGCGGGGATCCGCTCGGAGCCGCGCGAGCTGACGCGAGAATAACGCTCGTGGGCGAACCGGAACGTGGTAACCGCCCTCTTCACCCACCCGCGTTCATCGCTCGAGTATCGATCGGGTGGGCTCCTCTCGATCATTTTGCACCGGCATCCGGTCCGTCCCGGTCCGAGCGTCCCACTCGGCCCGTGCCACGGATGGGAAATCGGGCCGGCGAGACGGAAAATTACGAGCGTCGACGGGCATTTCTCCGTTTCCAGCGGGCGGCACGCCCGTTGCTAACCTCATCGCCCATCCTGCCTCTCTCCCCGAGCCGACCGTGTCCGAGAACTGGAACCCCAGAACTGCCGCCCAAATCGCGAGCCCGACGTGGCTCGACGGCCAATGGGACGTACCCGTGGGCGAGATCGCCAAGCGGATCCAGGATTCCAGGAGTCTCGGACACGGTTCGGCACCCTTGAACGTCGAGTATCTGCTGGAGCGGCTGCTCGAGTACGTGGCCGAGGCTGAACAACAGCTCACGGCCCAGCGCCAGCGGATCGCCCAGCTCGAGACGGTGTCGATGACCGACGAGCTCACCGGGATCGCCAATCGACGTGGCTTCGCCGACTACCTGCGCCGGACCCTGGCCGCCGCCAACCGGCGCGGCGATTTCGGGACGGTGGCATTCCTCGACCTCGACGACTTCAAGAAGGTGAACGACACCCACGGCCACGCGGCGGGCGACGCCGTGCTGGTGCGGGTGGCCGAAGTGCTCACCACCAGCACCCGGCTCTCGGACTTCGTGGCGCGTCTGCACGGCGACGAGTTCGCGGTGCTCCTGGTGGGCGCCGACGAGACCCAGGCCAAGAACCGCCTGCACGCCATCCAGCGGACCCTGATCGAGGAGCCCTTCGACTGGAGAGGTCAGCCGATCTCGGTGAGCCTGAGCTTCGGCGTCGCCTCGTACGGCCCCGAGACCGAGCCCGCGGCGCTCATGCAGCAAGTCGACGTGGAGATGTACCGCCAGAAGCGCGCGCGCCGCGATCGCGAAGCCCACGATCGGGACTCGACGGACCAGGCCAAGTCTCCGTGGCGCGCCACCCCCTCCGCCGGCCCTCGCCAGCGCTCCCGCAAGCTCGCCGCCGACGCCCGCCAGACCGCCTGACGCACGCGCGACCGACGCGCCGGCGACGCCCGAGCGGCTACGGCGAAGCGACGCGGTAGAGCATGCTCCCCGCGTCGCTCGACACGTAGAGCGAGCCGTCGATCGGCGACACCGCTACTCCCACGGGCCGCACCACCGGCTCCGCCTGGTCGCCGACGCCCCACCCCCACGGACCGTCGACGTGGTGCCCGGTGCGGCCGCCTCCCAGCACCACTTCGTACGGGAACTGGGTGCCGTCGGCGTCGCTCACCGGCATGGGCGCGGTGCCGTCGGGGGCGAAGGGCACCCACACGACCTTGTAACCGGTGGGCGGCTGGCGATCCCACGACCCGTGCAGCGCCACGAAGGCTCCACCCTTCCAGCGCGCCGGCAGCCGGCCCACCGGGCCGTCGAAGAACTCGATCGAGAGCGGTGCCGAGTGCGCCTGGATGAAGGTGGTGGGCTTGTCCGAGTTCATGGCGCACCAGGCGTCGTCGTGCGGGCTGGGGAAGATCTCGCTCTTCACCTGGGTTCCGGCGAGAACCACCCGATCGTCCTTCACCAGCCGCTGCGCCGTGTAGCAGAACGGGTAGCCGAAGCGCTTTCCCT
>CAZYWA010000117.1:0-2212 GCA_964650975.1 uncultured bacterium | reverse complement strand
ATCGTGAGCTTCTCGGGATCAAGGCCGAGCGCCACGATCTGCTCGCCCGGGTTCTCGTTGTGCACGTCGCGGTCGTTCCAGGTCACGTTGTCGAGCCCGTTCACGACTCCGTACATGCGCCCGGCGGCGTTGCGGGTGAAGCCGACGGTGTTCCTGAGCCCCACCGAGAACGGCTCGCCGTCGTCCCAGCGAAAGGGTTGGGCGGGGTCGAGTTTCGACAGATCGAAGCGCTTCACCAGCGAGCGGCGGGTGTCGTACTCCGGCGACATCGGATCGACGGCGTTTCCCTCCGAGCCGAGCTGCACGTAGAGGAAACCGTCGTAGACATGACAGGTGTGGCGGCCGTGACCGCCGCCGCCGGGCTCCTCGATCACCACCGGCTCGCCAGCGCCGCCGGCGTCGATCTCCGGCGACCATTTCCAGCGGCTCACACCATCGGGCGCACCCGCGTAGAGGTACCCGCCGGCGGCATCGATGTGCGAGCTGTTGCCGTTGCCGCCGGTCGACGCCCAGGTCACCGTTTCGGGCGGGCCCGGCGAGAAGCGGCCGTCGTGGTCGACGTCGCGGAACCGGTAGATCGTCCCCGCGCTGGTGGTGCCGAAGAGATCGCCGTTGGGGGCGAAGGCGATCTGGCGCAGACCGCCGTCGACCCGGCCGACCCAGCAGGCCGCGAGTCCGGGCGTCACGTAGTGCACGTCGCGCGGCAACGGCACCGCGGCGCCGCACACGCGGCGCGCCGCCTCGTCGCTGAGCGCCGCCGCCGTCTCGGGCGGCTGAGCTTCGCGGGGCGTAGCGCCGGGGAAGAGATCGGGCGTGCGCTTCTCGTTCAGGCTGTTGTGGACCTGGCCCCGTTTCGGCGCCTGGCCCTCGGGCCGTTTCGCGACCGAGGCCGAAGTTCCGCCGCCGCAGCCGCGCACGCCGGCGATGGCCAGCGCGCAGACCGCCAGCAAGCCGGAGACACGCAGCATCGAGCGCATTCGAACTCCCGAGGACAGCGGGCTCGCGGGACGGAGGAGGGAGATCGTGCAAGGATACGGCGCGCCGGTCAACCCAGGTCGTGGGAGCCATGAATCTCAGCGCCGCTTCGCCTTCGGTCGATGAGACGTCCGTCGAGAGCGCTCCCGGCGTCACGATCGACGTGACGCGCTGGAGCCGCGGCCGCCGCTCGGCGGTGGTGCTGGCACCGGGATTCTTCCGCTCGCGGCGATCGCCGATGATGGTCGCCGCCGCCCTGCGTCTGGCGGCGGCTCACGACGTCTACGCGTTCGATTTCCGAGGACACGGTTCGAGCGGCGGGCGCTACACCTTCGGCCGCCACGAGGACCAGGATTTCCGCGCCGTGCTGGCCCACGTCCGCGCTCGCGACCACGAACGGATCGCGGTGGTCGGTTTCTCGATGGGCGGGACCGTGGCGGTGCGCGCGATCGGCGCGGCGCGGCGCGAAGGGAGCGACCTGGGAGTCGCGGCGCTCGCGACCGTGAGCTCGCCCACCGAGGTGATCCGGCTCAGGCCGTGGCGCCCGCCGCGCGGCCTCCTCGCGAAGAGCCTGGCCGACGAGCGTCATGCGCTGCCGCGGGTCGATCCCCGGTCGTTGCTCGGGCATCGCCTCGACACGCTCGCGCACGCACCGTGGGTCGCGCCGACGCCGCTCCTGGTGATGCACAACGTGAACGACTGGCTGGTGCCGCATCGCATGGCGGAGGCGCTCTTCGCGGCGGCGCGCGAGCCGCGCTCGTTGCACATTTTCCAGAATCACGGCCGCCACCACGCCGACGCACTGGTGCGCTCGCTGGCCCAGGAGCTCTTCGGAGTCCTGGAGCCGTTTCTCGCGGCAGCGCTCGGCTCGTGAGCGCGCGGCTGCGTTTCGCCGCGCACGATCCACGGGATTCCACTCTTGCCGGGCGAACCGACGTCGGATATCTCGGGCGCGTTTTCCGGGGCCCGCTGGGTGGGCCTCGGGTTTCAACCCCATCGCGAGCACCAGCACCAGCGTTTCGAAGCCCCCCGCGGCAGGTCCCCCTTCCACGTGGTTTCGGTAGTCGGCTCTGGTCCCGCACAAGGAGTGGCAGCGATGCCCATCGGCACGGTGAAGTGGTTCAACGACGCAAAGGGTTTTGGTTTCATCACCCCGGAGGACGGCTCGAAGGACGTGTTCGTTCACCACACGGCCATCGAGATGGACGGGTTCCGGACGCTCGCCGAGGGTCAGCGG
>CAZYWA010000116.1:0-17396 GCA_964650975.1 uncultured bacterium | reverse complement strand
CTTCTCGCTCGAGGCCGTGCCGCTCGCCGGCGCGCCGCCGCCGATCCCGGTGGGCCTGCCGGCCGAGCTGCTCGAGCGGCGCCCCGACGTGGCGTCGCTCGAGCGCCAGGTCGCGGCGCGAAACGCCGAGATCGGTGTGGCGGAAGCCGCGTATTTTCCGACCCTCGCGATCGGTGCCTCGGCCGGTTACGAGTCGAGTGAGCTCTCGAAGTGGTTCGACTGGCCGAGCCGCTTTTGGTCGGTGGGGCCGAACGTGTCGGAGACCGTCTACGACGGCGGCCTGCGTGGCGCCCAGACCGACGAGGCTCGCGCGGCTTACGACGCGAGCGTCGCCGCCTATCGCTCGGGTGTGCTCGGGGCGCTGCGGGAGGTCGAGGACGCGCTCGCGGGGCTGCGCATCCTGGAAAGCGAGGCGAGCGTCCAAGACGAAGCGGTGAAGGCGGCCGAGGCGTCGGTGGCCGTTGAGAAGAACCAGTACAAGAGCGGCGTCGTGAGCTACCTCGACGTGGTCACCGTGCAGGCCACGGCGCTCGCGGACGAGCGCGTGGCGGTCGACATCCTGGGCCGCCGCATGACCACGGCCGTGCTGCTGATGAAGTCGCTGGGCGGAGATTGGACCGCGTCTCGATCCCCGCTCGCGGCGGACACGAACGCGGGGGACTGACGTCCCCGAGGGTCGACCGCTTCGACCGGCACGGGTGTGCGCGCAGCATGCGAGGTCCCCTCGGAAGGTATGGGCAAAATCGGATCATTGCCCGGAGCGCGTCCTTCGAACCGATCTCGTGCTGCTTGGAGGGCCGCGGTCCCTCGCGTCCGCAGCGTCTGAACCAGAATGGACGCCTGCGGCTGCGAGGGACCGCAGCCCATAGGCGAGCAGGCGCAGACGCTCGAGCGATTTCGCGCCGCGCATGCCGCTGATCCAAGCGGCTGAATTTCTTTCGTCTACACCGTCTCAGTCCGTGTGAACGAATCGACGAGCCGGCGGCGCCAGGCCGCCTGAGTCGTCGTTCGGCGCGGAGTCGCGCCGGATTCGGGGTGGGGCCACTCGAAAGTCGCGCTTTTCGAGGGCCGGGGGGATTGGGAAGCCCCCAGGAAATCTAGCGTGTGAGGCAATCGGCGATCTCGCGACGAGCCGCGCGAGAGGTCCGCGCCAGAGGCGCGGCGGCGCGTTGTCGCGCCGACTCGGGGGCGGGGGGCTTGAAAAGCCCCCCGAGGAAGCTCAGTCGCCCAGCACCTGCACCGTGAGCTGGCGGGCTCGCGGGCCCTCGAACTCGACCAGGAAGATTCCCTGCCACTGGCCGAGCGCCAGCTTTCCCGCGATCACCGGGATCATGACGCTCGAGCCGACCAGGATGCTCTTCAAGTGGGAATCGGCGTTCGGGTCGGTCTCCGACTGGTTGTGCATGTAGTCGGGGTGGTTGGGGACCAGCTCCGACAGGAAGCGGGTGACGTCGGGCGTGAGGGTCGGGTCGTAGTTGGCGAGATAGAGCCCGAGGGTGGTGTGCTGGGAGAACACCACCGCGATGCCGTCGCGGAGCTTGCTCTCCAGCACGGCGCTCGAGATCAGGTCGGAGATGTTGCGCACCTCCTTGGCCTTCTCGGTGCGCAGCGACACCTGCTTGGTCTTGACCATGCCGTTCCTCGCCGATCCCGGCTCAGCGGGACCGCGGCCGTTTGGCCGGCTTCTGGGCGCTTCGCTTCGGCTTCGCCGCAACTTTCTTGGCCGATGCCGCGCGCTTTGCGGGCTTCGCTGCCGCCGCGCTGCGCAGCGCCGCGTGGGCGGCGGCCAGGCGGGCGATGGGCACCCGTCCCGGCGCGCAGGACACGTAGTCGAGCCCGGCGGCATGGCAGAACGCAATCGAATCGGGATCGCCGCCGTGCTCGCCGCAGATCCCGATCTTGAGATCGGGCCGCGTCTTCCGGCCCCGCTCGACCGCGATCGAGATCAGCCTGCCCACGCCGTCCACGTCCAGGGTCTGGAACGGGTCGGCCTTGAGAATGCCCTTCTCGACATAGGGAGTCAGGAAAACGCCCGCGTCGTCGCGGGAGAGACCGAACGTCGTCTGGGTCAGATCGTTGGTGCCGAACGAGAAGAACTCGGCCTTCTCCGCGATCTGCTCGGCCGTGAGCGCCGCGCGCGGCAGCTCGATCATCGTGCCCAGCAGGTACCCGATCTTCTTGCCGCGCGCCTTGAACACTTGAGCAGCGACCTCGCGCACGATCTTCTCTTGCGCGGTGAGCTCGTTCACGTGTCCCACCAGCGGGATCATGATCTCGGGCCGCACCTTGATGCCTTCACTGGCCACGTCGAGCGCCGCCTCGAAGATGGCGCGCGCCTGCATCGCGGTGATCTCGGGATAGACGATGCCCAGCCGGCAGCCGCGATGGCCGAGCATCGGATTGGATTCGCGCAGGTTCGCGACCCGTGCCTTGACCTTGTCGGCGCTGACACCGAGCAGCTTGGCGAGATGCTCTTGCTGCTGCGGCTCGTGCGGCAGGAACTCGTGGAGCGGGGGATCGAGCGTCCGGATGGTGACCGGTCGTCCCGCCATTGCGCGGAAGATTCCGGCGAAGTCCTCGCGCTGCAGCGGCAACAGCTTGGCGAGCGCCTTGGCGCGATCCTCGGGTGTATCGGCGAGGATCATCTCCTGCATCGGCTCGATCTTGCCCGGGCCGAAGAACATGTGCTCGGTGCGGCAGAGGCCGATGCCTTCGGCGCCGAACGCCACCGCCTCGTCGGACTGGTCCGGCTGGTCGGCGTTGGTACGCACGCCCAGCGTGCGCACCTTGTCGGCCCACTTGAGAAGGCGGTCGTAAGCCTGGAAGAGCGGCGAGTCCTCGGGCTCGAGCGTCTTGGTGACCAGCACCTGCTTCACCTCGGACGGATAGGTGGCGACCTCGCCCAGGATGACCTCGCCGGTCGTGCCGTCGAGGCTGATCCAGTCGCCTTCCTTGATCACGTGCTTGGCGGTGCGCGCCTCGGCGTCCGTGTAGCTGATGGCCAGCGCGCCGCAGCCGGCGACGCACACCTTGCCCATTTGCCGCGCGACCACCGCGGCGTGCGAGGTCATGCCGCCGCGCGCCGTGAGGATGCCCTGCGCCGCCTTCATGCCGCGGATGTCGTCGGGGCTGGTCTCGATGCGCACCAGGATGACGCGCTGGCCGCCGGCGGCGGCGCGCTCGGCGTCGACCGCGTGGAAATAGACGCGGCCGCTCGCGGCACCGGGACCGGCGTTGAGGCCCTTGGCGACCAGCCGGCCCTCCGCGACCGCTTGCTTCTTCGCCTTGGGGTCGAAGATCGGCACCAGCACCTGCTCGAGCTGCTCGGGCTCGACGCGCTCCACGGCTTCCGAGGGAGTGATGAGCTTCTCGGCCGCCATGTCCGACGCGATCCGCACCGCCGCGAGCCCGGTGCGCTTGCCGGAGCGCGTCTGCAGCATCCACAGGCGCCCCTTCTGGATCGTGAACTCCATGTCCTGCATGTCGCGGTAGTGCTTCTCGAGGGCCTGGTAGATGCGGGTGAGCTCCTTGAATGCCACCGGCATCTCTTCCGCCAGCGCCGAGATCGGGTTCGGCGTGCGGGTGCCCGCCACCACGTCCTCGCCCTGCGCGTTGGTCAGGTACTCGCCGTAGAAGCGCCGCTCGCCGTTCGACGGATCGCGGGTGAACGCCACACCGGTCGCCGAGTCGGTGCCCATGTTGCCGAACACCATGGCCTGCACGTTGACCGCGGTACCGCCCCCCTCGGGGATCTTGTTCATCTGCCGGTAAGCAATCGCGCGATCGTTCATCCACGAGTGGAACACCGCCTGGATGGCGCCTTCGAGCTGCTCCATCGGGTTCTGCGGGAACACGATGCCGAGCTTCTCGTGGATGCGCGCTTGGAAGCGCTTCGCGAGGTCCTTCAGGTCGGCGGCCGAGAACTCGGTGTCTTGCTGGATGCCGAGCTCGTGCTTCTTCCCCTCGATGATCGCCTCGAAGGGATCGATCTCCTTCTTGTCGGTGGGCTTGAGCCCCAGCACCACATCGCCGAACATCTGCACGAAGCGGCGGTACGAGTCCCACGCGAAGCGCTCGTTGCCGGTGAGCTTCGCGAGCCCCTCGACGGTGGCGTCGTTGAGGCCCAGGTTGAGGACCGTGTCCATCATTCCGGGCATCGACTGCTTGGCGCCGCTGCGCACCGACACCAAGAGCGGCTTGGCGGGATTTCCGAGCTCGGCGCCCAGGATCTTCTCGACACGGGTGAGGTTCTTCTTGACCTCGTCCATCAGCCCCGCGGGCATCTTGCCGCCGGACGCGTGATAGGCGTTGCAGGTCTCGGTGGAGATGGTGAACCCGGGCGGAACCGGCAGCCCGAGGTTGGTCATCTCGGCCAGGTTGGCGCCCTTGCCGCCGAGCAGCGATTTCATGCCGGCGTTGCCGTCGGCCTTGCCTTCGCCGAAGAAGAAGATCCGTTTCGCGGCCATGGTCAATCCTCCACTGGAACGCTGCAACCTATCCTTCGATCTGGATCTTCGTCAGGTCGCCGACGCTACGGCTCAGCTCGGTGACCGAATCGAGCAGCTTGAGCCGGGCCATGCGGAGGTCCGGGTTCTCCGCCATCACGAGGATGCGCTCGAAGAACTCGGTCACCGGTGGGCTCAGCGTGCGCAGCCTCTCGAGCGCTTCGTCGTAACGCCCCTGCTCGGCAAGTGAGCGCAGCTCGGGAGCGAGACTACTCACGCGGTCGTGGAGCGCTCGCTCGGCTGGCTCCTGGAGCAGCTCGAGGCGCCCCTCGTCGCGGCGCGGTTGATCCTTCACGATGTTCGCGATGCGCTTCACGGCCCGATAAAGCTCGATCGCCTCCGGGTAGGCCTTCCACGCTTGCAGCGCCCGGGCGCGCCGTGCGGCATCGACGCAATTCAGGCTCGAGCCTGTCGAGACGGCCGCCTCGAGGACGTCGGGCGAGATTCCTTCCGCTTGAAGCAGCGTCGCCTGTCGGCCGATCAGGAACTGCCGGAGGGTCGTCTCGATGTCGTTCTTGGCTGGTACCCCGGCTGCCGCGGCGACGCGTTCGACCGCATAGCGGATGATCGGGCTCAGGTCCGCCGACCAGCCACGGCCGACCATGATCTGGATCACGGCCAACGCGCGGCGCCGCAATCCGAACGGATCGGCCGCTCCGGTCGGCACGTCTCCGACGGCGAACGAGCCAGCCAGTGTGTCGAGCCGATCGGCGAGGCCGACGATGGCGCCCGCGTCGCTGGTCGGGAGCCGGTCGCCGGCGAAGCGTGGCAGGTAATGCTCTCGGATCGCGGTCGCGACCGCTTCCGGCTCACCGTCGGCGAGCGCGTAGTACGCTCCGATGACTCCTTGCACCTCGGGGAACTCACCCACCATTTCAGTGACGAGGTCGGCCTTGCAGAGCAGCGCGGCGCGATCGACCACCGTCGGGTCGCCCGCGCCGATTGCCTCCACCAACTTCTTCGCGAGGCTCTCGATCCGACCGACCTTGTGTCGACTCGAGCCGAGCTTCTTGTGGTACGTCACGCCTTCGAGCGCGGGCAGGCGGTCGGCCAGCGTCTTCTTCCGGTCGAGGTCGAAGAAGTAGCGCGCGTCGGCGAGCCGAGCGCGCAGCACCGCTTCGTTGCCGTGGCGGACCACGGCCGGATCGCGCACCCTGGTATTCGAGATCGTCACGAAGTGTGGGAGCAGCTGGCCGTTCGCGTCCTCGACCGCGAAATAGCGCTGGTGGGTGCGCATGGCGGTGAGCAGCACCTCGCGCGGCACTTTGAGGAACTCCGTGTCGAAGGAGCCGAGCACCGGATTCACCGATTCGACCAGGAACGTGACCTCGTCGAGAAGGGCCGGGTCAGGAACCGCGCGACCGCCCACCGAGGCGGCGAGCTCGGTCACGGCGCGCTCGATCGCCGCGCGCCGAGCCGCGGGATCCGCGACGACGCCGCCCTGGGAGAGGGCGGCGGTATACGCGGTCACGCTGTCGACCGGGACCGGCGAACCGGTGCCGTGAACCCGATGTCCGCGCGTGGCCCGTCCGCTCTCGACCGGGCCCACCCGAAACGGCACGATCTCGGCTCCGAGCAGCGCCACGATCCAGCGGATCGGCCGGCCAAAGCTCACTTCGGGATTGCCCCAGCGCATCGACTTGGGGAAGGGGATCGAGAGGATCCGTTGCGGCAGCTCCGCCGCGAGGAGCTCGGCCGTACGGGCTCCCGCGCGCGTGACCTGCACGGCGGCGTACTCGCCCTTGTCGGTCGTGATGCGGGTGAGCGCCTCGGCCGTGACCCCCTGCTTCCGTGCGAAGCCTTCGGCCGCTCTGGTCGGCTTCCCGGAGGCGTCGAAAGCGACGCTGGCCGCCGGTCCCACGGCGAGCTTGGTCTCCGATTCGCCGGCTTCGGCGACACCGTCGACGATCACCACCAAACGGCGCGGCGTGCCGAGCGTGCGCGCGGCGCCGTGTGGGATGCGCGCGCCGTCGAGGGCCGCGAGCACGCGCTCCGCCAGCGCCTCGAGCGCCGGCGCGACGAACCGCGCCGGCAGCTCCTCGGTGCCGATCTCGAGCAGCAGCTCGGTGCTCATGGCGCCGGCTCGGCGGCGGGCTCGCTGGGCGCGCAGTACTTGGCCACGTATGCGTGCGCGCATGCCTTGGCGAGCGTCCGCACCCGGCCGATCATCGCGGTGCGCTCGGAGACCGAGAGAGCCCCACGGGCGTCGAGCATGTTGAACATGTGCGAGCACTTGAGGGTGTGGTCGTAGGCGGGAAGCACGGCGTCGCTTCCCAGGAGCTTCTTCGCTTCGGTCTCGAAGCCCGCGAAGCACTGCCGCGCCAGCTCGACGTCGGCGAGCTCGAAGTTGAAGCGCGAGAACTCGATCTCGGTGCGCATGTGGATGTCGCCGTAGGCCACGCCGTCGGTCCACTCGATCTGGTGGAACCAGTCCTTCTTCTGCAGGTACATCGCGATTCGCTCGAGACCGAGCGTGATCTCGGCCGAGATCGGCCGCAGCTCGATCCCGCCGACCTGCTGGAAGTAGGTGAACTGGGTGATCTCCATCCCGTCGCACCAGACTTCCCAGCCGAGGCCGGAGGCGCCGAGCGTGGGCGATTCCCAGTCGTCCTCGACGAAGCGGATGTCGTGCTCGATGGGATCGATGCCGATCGCGGCCAGCATCGCGAGGTAGATCTCGAGCACGTCGTCGGGCGCCGGCTTCAGGATCACCTGGAATTGATAGTAATGCTGCAGTCTATTCGGGTTTTCACCATAGCGGCCGTCCTTCGGCCGGCGCGACGGCTGCACCAGCGCGGTGCGCCAGGGCTTGGGCCCGAAGACGCGCAGGAACGTCGCGGGATGGAACGTGCCCGCGCCCACCTCCAGGTCGTAGCCTTGATGGAGCACGCAGCCCTGGTCGGCCCAGAACTGCGACAGCCGGAGAATCAGGTCCTGAAAATTTCGGACGGGGACGCCACTCACGGTCGATGCCTCAGGCGCGGGCCGGCGACCGGTGCACCGCGCTCGCGGCACGCTCGAGGCGTGGGGGACCGCTGCGATCGGGCGTCAGAATGCCGCGGAAAGTGCGCGATTCTAGGGAGCGTGCCGCGACGTGTCAACCAAACTCGCGAGCCGCGACGCTGGTTTACGAACCGATTTCACGAAAGAACGCGAGCGACTTGAGGCCCCGTCCGGTGGCGTGCTGGAGGGCCGCGCCGAGCCACTCGGCCGCGACTCGTCCGGCGGCCGCGTCGGTGCTCTCGGGGGTGAGCGCCGCGATTCGAGCCGCGAGCTCGGGCCCGACCGGCGCCACCGCTGCCTCGACCCCGCAGCGTCCGCACGAAACGCCGGCGCGCGCGGCGTCGAAGCGGCTGCCCTGGCCGATTTCACCTCCGCAGCGCACGCAGCGCTCGAAGCTCGGCGCGTAGCCGGCATCGGAGAGTGCCGTCGCGAGGAAGAGCGCCAGCGCCACCCGTCCATCGGTCCCGCGGGCGATCGCGGCGAAGAGCTCGGTGAGCGCCGCGAACCGTTGCGCCGAATCCTCATCCTCGACACTCAAGAGATCGGTCGCCTCGAGCGCCACGCTCACCGCCGCGAAGCCGATCACCGGATTGGCTCCCAGCTCGGGAGGCCGAGCCTCGGAAAAGGCCTCGACGGTGGCGAGATCCGAGCGAGGCCTGAGCGTGTAGCTCAGCACGCCTCGGTTCCCCGGATCGAGACCGGCGCCGAAGCGGCGTCGCGATTTGCGCGCGGCCCGCGCCATGCCGGCGATCTTCCCGCCTTCAGCGCCGAGGAACGTGACGATGAGATCGGCCTCGCCGTAAGGCGTGACCCGCAGCGAGATGGCGTCGATTTCGGGCAAGGCGCTCACTCGAGCTTCAGGTTGTCGACGGCTTTCGAGTCCACCTGAAAGCCAGCTTGGAGCGCGGCGTCGAGGTCGCCGCCGCGGGCGAGCGTCGCGACGGCGCGTGCCACCGCGGGCCATCCGTCTTTCGCGAAAAGCCACCTCGCCGCGAGATCCGCGCCCGCGAAGGCCGCGTCGCGGTGCTCGGGCGCGAGGCTGCAGAAAGGCCAGCGCAAGGAACGAAGCTCGACGGCTTGCGCAAGCGTCGCCACCGGACGAGGAGCCGAATCGAGTGAGGTGAGCCGCTCCGCGATGCCTTCCCCGAACCACGCGGGAAGCGGGCGGCTCGTGAAGCTTCGCAGCACGGCGTGTCCGAGCTCGTGGCGAAGAACCGGCCCCCAGGCAGCGTCGTCGAGCGCGGGTGTGGCGCCCCCCACGGGTATGCGCGGCCCCTGCAAGCTGGTGAGCTGCCATCCGCAGCGAAGCGCGGATCGCGCCGCGAACGGCTGGGCTGGATCGAGCACCACCCGCGGTGGCGCCGCGGGCGCCGCACCAAGCCGAGCCGTGACCTCGCCGAAGGCGCGCTCGAGCGCGTCCTCGATCGCGTGGCGGATGCCGCGATCGACCTCGCCCAGCCACAACGTGCGCAGGTGCTGGGTGGGCTCGACCAAGGCGCTGCGTTCGCGTGCCACCAGGTCGAGACGCTCGGCCAGCAACGCATCGGGCGTCGGGCCGGCGGCCATCCGGTACTCGGCTTCCGCGTGATTCAGGTCGCCGAGCGAGTGGTAGACCTCGCCGGCCCACGCGTGCGCCTCTGAATCCGTGGCCTCGATCGGCGCCAAGCGGTCGAACGCGTGGCGCGCTCCCTCCAGGTCACCCGCGAGCATCGCTGCGCGCCCCGAGCCGCGGATCGCCGACCGCGAATCGGGGTCCACCGCGAGGCCCGCGTCGAACGCGTCGAGCGCGTCGCCGATCCGCTCCTCGGCGAGCGCCGTCTTGCCGAGCGCCACCCACGCCCCGGTGAGCGCGTCGCGCGCGTCGCCGTTTTGGGGGTCGAGCTGGTGCGCCGTCGCGTAGCGATCGACTGCGGTGCGCAGCCGCCCGGCGTCGAACTCCTGGTGGCCGAGCTCGAGCTCGGCGAGCGCTCGCTGCCGGTCGGCCTCGCCCGACTTGGGATCGTGGCTGCCGCGGGCCACGACCACCAGCGGCTCGTTGGCCGCGCGCTCCACCTCGTCGCGTTTCACTTGATAGGTCTCGGAGCGGGCGCGGAACTCGCGCAGCAGCCGCCCGATCCCGATCGTCACTGCCACCAGGAAGAGCGCCGCGATCGTCCAGGTCCAGGTCGTGAGCCGCTGGATGCTGGTGCGGCGAGGACGTCGTCCGATGCGCCGCGCGGGCGCGTTTCCGGGTGGCGGTGCGGTGCCGGTGACCTCCGCGGCCGAGCGGGTGGCGCGCACCCGTGCTCCGAAGCGCATCAAGTTCGACTTGACCTCGGTCGAGTCCTCGAGCGTCAGCTCGGTCAGCAGCCGGCACGGCAAGGTCGAGAGCCGCTCGGCGAGCTCCTGGGCGTTCGCGAAGCGCCCCGACGAGACCAGATAGGTGAGCAGCGCGCGCCGGTCGGCGACGTCGCTCAGATCGTCGACGTGAATGTCGTAGGTGAGCGAGTCCGACCAGCGGACCGCCGGTGCCGTCGTGCCACCGCGTCCGCCCAGCGCGGCGCCGCACACCGGGCAGACGCTCTTGCTGCTCGCGACCTCGCTCCAGCAGCGCGGGCAATGAATCGCGCTCATGACGTCACGGCGCCGAGCGAGGTCGAGACGTGCCGGTCGCGGCCGGCAATTCCAGGCTCACGAACTGTCCCGGCTCGCCGGCCGCTCCCAGGTCGCGGCCGTCGAGGTTGATCTGCACCGCGCCGCCGTTCCCGGCCCGCACCAGGAAGCGCTTTCCCGAAAGCTCGAGGTCGTCTCCCGCGGCGAGCGTGCGTTCGACGGCGCCTCCACCGTCGACGGTGACCTCGACCCAACTGCGCGCCGTGGCATGGAGCACCACGTGCGAGCCGGAACCGCGCGCCGCATCCGGGCGAGTGGGCGATGGGGCCGGCCCGGGTGACGGCGTGGCGTGGCTGCGCGGGTCGCGGGCCGGGGTCGGCTCGCCCGCACCGGCGTCGCCCGGACCGCCGGGTGGCACGCGGTAGTTGGGAAAAAGGCTCGTGGGCACCTGACTTGCGCCTGGAGGAGGATCGGGCCTAACCTCGGGCGGCGGATTGTTGAGCGTATCCTCGACCGACTTGAGCCCGTAGTCCTTCTTGAACTTCTCGATCCGCTGGGCCTCGTCCGGGTCGGGCGGGAGCGGTTTGGGTGTCGGGATCCGCGCTGGGGTCCGCGGGTGCAGCCGATGGCGAATGTCGTCCCGGTACACCATGAGCAACGCCAGGACGCCGGCCGCGGCCACGCTCAGCAGCGTGGCGATCGCGAGGCGCTTCAACCGCTGCCACGGCACGCGGCTGGCGCGCCGCGCCTCGGCTTCCTCGGCCAGGAATGCCGCTTCGAAGCGCAGCACCACGCCGTTCGGGTCGAGGCCCACGTAGTCGGCGTAGGCACGCAGGAATCCCTTGACGAAGGGAATCGGCGGCAGCGTCTCGATGTGGCCCTTCTCGAGGGCCTCGAGGGTCACCGGGCTGATCTTGGTGGTCTGCGCGAGCTCGTCGAGGGTGATGCCTCTGAGCTCCCGCTCGCGCCGCAGGTAATCGCCGAAGGCCTTCACGGTGTGTCGAGAGCCACCGGGCCGCCGCCCTCTGGGCGGATCACTTCACGTAGTTGCCGGGTGGCAGACCCGCGGCCGGGTCGTCCGCTTGGAGCGGCTCGGGAACGGGGTTGCGCGGCTCGCTCGGCCGTCCTCCGCCGGGCGGCGGCTCCCCCGGCGAAAGCAGCGTGAAGTAGCGTCGCGCCTGGTCCGCCAGGTCACCCTTCGGTGCGAGCTTGAGGCATTTCTCGAACGAGGCCAGGGCCTGATCGTTGTGCCCCTGCCTGAGCTCGAGCTTGCCGAGCTCGAAGTAGCCGGCCGGGTAGGTGGGATCGTCGGCGACCGCTTCCTGGCAAGCGGCGAGCGCCTCGGAGGAGCGCTTCGCGAGATCGTAGGTCCGGCACAGCGACACGTGGAGGGCCGGGCTGCGCGGCTGGTGCTCGAGCGCTCGCTCGATGGTCGCGATGGAGTCCGAGTAGCGCTGCATCTCGGAGTAGGCGTCCGCGAGGTTGAGCAGCGCCACGTCGGGCGTGTCGTAATGCGCCTCGGGAGCGAGGGCCGCCTCGAAGTCCTTGACGGCCTCCTCGAAGCGGCGCTGGCGCAGCAGCGCGACGCCGCGTGAGTTGAGAAGCTGCGGGTCGTTGGGCTTCTTGCCGAGTGCCTCGGTCAGGACGTCCACCGCGCGCGAGCCGTTGCCCGCTTCGCTGAGCGCGAGCCCGAGGGCCCACAGCACGTCGACGTTCGTTGGATCGAGCCCGCGCGCCGCCTCGAGATCGCGCACCGCGCGCTCGGCGTTGCCCGACCTGAGCGCGGAGAGGCCGCTCTGGTAGCGGAACTTCGGGTCGTTCTGCAGGTCTCCGACCGGCGAGTCGGGTTTGTTGTTGCAGCTCGTCGCGAAGCTGAGTGCCAAGCTCGCGAGGAGCGCGATCGCCGTTGAGAGTCGATGCACGAAGGGTCCGTGGAGCGGCGCCCTGCGGCCGACGCCTTCCAGCCGGGGAGTATCGGAGCCCTGCTTTCGGCGTGGCAAGCAGCATCGGCCACAAACCTCGTCGGTTCGGCGATAATGCCGCGCACATTGCTCGAACCGGCGCAGGACGACGTGAACCCCTCCAGCTTTCGCCGCGCACCGCGCGCGCTCCACCGGGACCAGCGCGGCATCGTGCTCACGCTGCTCTTGGTGCTGCTTCTGGGGCTCGTGGGCGTGGCGATCGCATGGGCCACCTTGCGTGGCCAGCCGGGCGACGAGCCTGCACCGGAATCCCAGCTCAGCGCGTGCACGCTGCTCGCGGACACCGCGTTCCTGGAGGGGAAGTCGCGGCTGGTCGGTCGGCTCGACGGGCTCTACCAGCGAAGCGAGCTCTTCCCCCAAGCCGACGAGCGGCTCGCCTCTGGTGCAATGCAGGGTGCGTCGTACCGGGTGGTGGGCCGCGGTGGCGCGGTGCCGTCCGGCGCCGCGCTCGTCGATCAGCCGATCACGGTGACCTCCCGCTGCGAGGCGAGCGACGGCGCTCGTGCGACGGTGGTGGTGACGGGCCGGGCCGCGACGCGATCCGCGTTCGACACACCCTTTTGCGCTTGCGGGGACGTCACGGCGGCGGCGGAGACACACGTCGGCTTCGCGGCCGACTCGTCGAGTGACGACGGCGCGCGACTGGTGCTCTCCGCGAACGGCGACATCACCCTGCCCAGCGCGGACGTCCGGGGCGGAGTGGTGGCGGGTGGAAGCCTGCGCGGCCACGGGATGCCGTCTGGCGGCTCCTACGCGGGTGGCGAGAATGAGCTTTCCGGCGCCGCCCACGTTCTTCCCACGCCGCGGCCGTGTCGCTGCGACGACACGGTGGTGCTGCGGACCGAGGCTCCTGCGCCCGCGCATCCGGCTCCCTTGCCCGCACCGCCTGCGCCCGCGGCGCCTCAGGTGTCTCCGCGAGGAACGCGAGGGAAGGGGATGCACGGTCCGGAAGCCGCCGCTCCGCCCCGGGCTGCTGCCGCCGCGCCCTCTCCGGACGGCTGCGAGCGCTGGATCGAGTCCGGTCACTTCGCGATGACGACCGGCCAGAGCTGCGAGCTTCCTGCCGGGCACTACACGCTCGAGCGGTTGCAGCTCGATCCCGGCGCGCACGTCACGCCGCGCGGCCCGGTGTGGCTCGAGCTCACGGGCTCGGGCCCGTTCTCGATCGCGTCCGGTGCGATCGCGCCGCCCAGCGCGCCGCAGGATCTGGTCATCGAATCCAGGACCACCGCCGAGTTGTTGCTGGCCGGCGGCGAGTGGCGGGCGCTGGTCTTCGCTCCGCGAGCCCGCGTGACGCTCGGCGACGGCGCGTCGTTCGAGGGCGGCCTGGTGAGCGGCGCGCTGGCGCTGGGTGCCAACACGCGGCTCCTCGCCGACCCGCGCGCGACTGAGACCGCGCTCTACATCGCCGATTTCACCGAGGACGACTGGCGCGCCGAGCCCGCCACTTCGTCGACATCTCGCTAGCTCGCATGAAGAACCGCGATCGAGGTTCGCCGTCGATTGACACGCGATTTCGCGGCGTGCTAGCACGGGCCGCCTGCGACGGGCCGGCGCGATCGCGCGCAAGTTAGTTTCATCGAAGTCACCGCGGCGCACGAGCCGCACTCCTCGACATGTTCGGCGACGATCGCAAGCGTGGCCCGAGCTTCGGCGTCACGCTCGGCGTGCTGCTGATTTCCGGCATTCTCGGCACGGGTCTCGGCCAGGGCATCGGCTCGCTCCTGCCCGGTCAGGGGCTGCTCCACGACGTAATCGCGGGACGGCAGCCGTTCGGCATGGATCCCACTCGCTTCGACTTCTGGGTCGTCGACCTCACCTTCGGATTCCACGTGCACTTCAACGGCACCGGCTTGGGGCTCATGCTGCTGGCGCTGTTCGTGCTCAAGCGCGCCTGATCGACTCGGGCCGCGGATCTCGCCGTGCGCCGGCTCGCCGCAACGATCGCCTCGGTTCTGGCGCTCACCGCGTCGGCGAGCGGCGCCCGTGCCGACGTGGCGATCCAGCTGGTCGTCGATGGCTCCGGCAGCATGTGGGGTCAGCTCGGCGGTCTGCCCAAGACCATCGTGGTCCGCGAGGGCGTCAAGCCGCTGCTCGATCGCATGGAGCGCCAGAACGTGCGGCTCGGGCTCACCGTGTTCGGCACGCTCGCGAGCACCGGCTGCGACAACGTCGACACTCCGATTCCGCCCGCGCCGATCGGCTCGATCGATCTTCCCACGGCGCTCACCAACATGAACCCCAAGGGACTCTCGCCGGTGGTCGAGGCGGTGAAGCGCGCCGCGACCCAGATCGACGCGCTGGGCGGCAAGCGCGTGGTGATCGTGATCGCCGACGGCGGCGATGGCTGCGTCGCCGACCCGTGCGCAGCGATGCGCGCGTGGCACGCCACCAGCGCGGCGTCGGTCTACGTACTGGGGCTCGCGATCTCGGAGAACGAGGCGGATCAGCAGCTGGCGTGCCTCGCCGAAGCCGGGGGCGGTGCTTACGCCAACGTGAGCACCATCCGTTCGATCGAGGACACCCTCAAGGGCTGGATCGACAAGGTGGTGGCCGCCGACCGCGACGAGCGCGCCGCAGCCGACCGGGCGCACGCCGAGACCGAACGCATCCGCCAGGCAACCCACCTCAAGGTGGAGCTGCGCGGTTCGCTTCCCGACGCCTACTGCCGCGAGGTCGAGGTGGTCGAGGCGAAGCTGGACGGTCAGCCGCTGGCGCTCGACCCCTCGTCGAAGAAGCTTTCCTGCGCGCTCTCCACCACGATCTACGACTCGATCGCCGATCCCGGGAATCACACCCTCGACTTCACGTACCGGAAACGCTCGGCCGCCGGGGACGTCTCCGACAGCGCGCCGCTCACGCTACCGGTGGCGGTGGCGCCGTCGCAGACCACCACGGTGATGCTCGAAGCGCGAGCCGGGTGGTTTCATTACCGGACCGTGCCCAGCGTCGCGAGCGCCTCGTCGGGGGCGCCCTAGCCCGGGTTATTCATGAAAGTTCGTAGCGAGGCCGCCAAGCGTCGAGCAGATTCGGGCGAACGCAGGATTTTTGGCCCGCAGGCGTACTGAACAGTACGTCGAGGGACGAAAATCCGAGTACGCCCGAAGATGCCGACGATCGGCGGCCGCAGTAGAACTGCTTCATGAATAATCCGGGCTCGAGGTCGGGGCCTCGTTTCCATCGCCGCTTGCGGGGGACGAGCCCCCCGCGCTACGAAGAACTGGGGCCCGGCTAGACTTTTGGGCGGCTAGGTCATCCGGGGCTGAAATCATGCGCGAGCGGCGGACCAAGTCGACAAGACCAGAGCGGATGGTGCGGACCCTGCACGGCCCCTGGATCGCGACTCTCGCGCTGGCCGCGCTGGTGCTGCTCGGCGGCGGAACGGCGTGCGACGAGCGTGAGGCGGAAGCGTCGGTGCCGACGGTGCGCATGCCGCTCGACACCGAGCCGCCGAGCCTCGATCCGCAGCTCGCCGAGGACGTGACCTCGTTCCACATGGTCACCAACCTCTTCGAAGGTCTCACCAAGCTCGGCCCCGACGGCTCGACCAATCCGGCGGTTGCGAAATCCTGGGAAACTCGCGAAGGCGGGCGGGTCTATCTCTTTCACCTCGATCCCGCCGCGCGCTGGAGTGACGGCAAGCCGGTGACCGCGTCGGATTTCGTGTTCGCGTGGCGGCGTCTCGTCGATCCCGCCGTCGCGGCGGTCTACGCGTACATCCTCTACGACGTCGAGAACGGCAAGGAAGTGAACGAAGGCAAGCTGCCGGTCGAGGCGCTGGGCGTGCGCGCCGTCGATCCGCTCACGTTCGAGGTCCGGCTCACGCGCCCGCTGGTCACGCTGCCGGCGATCGCGGAGATGATGAACACCTTCCCGGTCCGCGAGGACGTGGTGCGCGCCTGGGGCGATCGCTGGACCTCGCCCGAGCACCTGATCGGCAACGGGCCCTACCTGCTCGAGAGCTGGCGCCACGACTACCGGCTGATGCTGCGCGCCAACACGCGCTACCGCCTGGGCCCGCCGCCGATCGCGCGCATCGAGGCGTTCGTGGTCGCCACCAAGTCGACCGGCCTCAATCTGCTGGAGACCGGCAAGCTCGACTGGATCGAGCTCACCGGCCAGGACCTGCCGGGCTACCGCAACGATCCGCGGCTCAAGTCGAAGCCCCAGTTCTACGTCGTCTACTACGGCTTCAACGTCAAAAAGAAACCGTTCGACGACGTGCGCGTCCGCCAGGCGTTCTCGCTCGCGGTCGACCGGAGCGAGCTGCCGCGAGTGTTGCGCGGCGGGCAGGTGCCGACCACGTCGTGGATTCCGCCTGGCTTGACCGGCTACGAGTCGTCGATCGGCCTGGGTTTCGATCCGGTGCGCGCTCGCGCGCTGCTGGCCGACGCCGGCTTTCCCGGGGGAAAAGGGTTCCCGCGCCCGACGGTCGCTTACAACGAGGACCCCGATTACCGCGCGGTGTCCGAGAACCTGGCGGCGCAATGGCGGCGCAACCTCGGCGTCGAGGTCACCATCGACAGCCAGGAGTGGAAGGTCTACCTGCGGGCCCTCGCCACCGATCCGCCCGAGATCTGGCGGCTCGGCTGGCAGGCCGACTTCGCCGATCCCGACAACTTCATGTCCCAGTTCACCAGCGACAGCGGCAACAACTGGACCCGCTGGGCCAATCCGCGCTTCGACGAGCTGGTGGGGCTCGCGTCGTCGGAGCCCGACGTCGCGAAGCGCGTGGCGCTCTACGACGAGGCGCAGCGGATCCTCACCGAGCAAGAGGTACCGGTGGTCTGTCTCTACACCCGCGCCAAGAACGAGCTGGTGTCGCCGCGGGTCACGGGGTACGAGCCCAACCCGATGGATCTGATCGATCTGGCGCGCGTCTCGCTGGTGCCGGAACTGAAGCGCGACTAGCCGTTCCACGCCGCTTGCACCGATGCACCGATGAAGCAACTCGGCTGGTTCGTCCTGCGGCGCTTGCTGCAAGGTATCGGCGTGATCTTCGTGGTGGCGAGCTTCACCTTCGTGCTGCTGCGCGCGGTGCCGGGCGGCCCCTTCGACCGCGAGAAGCAGCTACCGCCCGAGGTGAAGGCCAACATCGAGCGCAAGTACCACCTCGACGCGCCGCTCGGCACCCAGTACGTCGACTACCTGCGCGATCTGGTGCACGGCGATTTCGGGCCGAGCCTGCGGTTTCCGGGGCGGAGCGTGGGCGAGATCCTGGCCGAGGGCCTGCCGGTCTCGGCCACCATCGGCCTCGCCGGCCTGGTGCTCGCGGCGCTGTTCGGCGTGGTGGGTGGAGTAGCGGCGTACACGG
>CAZYWA010000115.1:12968-17542 GCA_964650975.1 uncultured bacterium | reverse complement strand
CGCTTCGCGCATCGGTCGGCGAGGCCGCGCGTGCACGAGCGGCCACGGCGTTCGACATGGAGCAGATCGCCGCGAGCTACGTCGCGTGGTACGGAATGTGCCGCGCGGCGGCGCAGGCAGCCTGACCAGCGCGGCCGACCGCGCGAGACCTCGAGCGCTCTGCGCCCCGCTCAACCCTGGCCCACCCCCGCCCTCTCACTCCTGGCCAGCCCATGACCACGACGGCTCCGAGCGAGACGGGCCTCCCGGCCGCATCGTCGCTCGCGCACCGCGTGTCGCGCTCGCTCTTCTGGAACGCGGTCCTGGTGCCGGTGGCGTTCGTGCTCAGCGCGGTGATGTCGATCCTGATCCGCCGCACCTTCGGGTTGCGCTCCGGTATCTACGACGTGGTGAGCGGCCTGGTCGGCTCGGTGTTGCTCTACTCGAGCCTCGGGCTCTCGACGGCGCTCACCAAGTTCCTTCCCGAGCTCGAGGTGGCGCGCGGCCGGCACGCCGTGGTCGAGTTTCTGGGCCGCGCGGTCGGCGCGAGGCTGGCGGTGCTGGTCGCCATCATGGTGCCGATGAACGCGTTCGCGCCGGCGGTGGCGGCGCACCTCCATCTCGGCGAGCAGGGCGCGCTGCTGGTGCGTCTCGCCACCGCGATGGTCGCGGCGCGCGCGGCGCTCGACCTCGGCGTCAAGACGCTCAACGCCTTCCTGGCGCAGCGCGAAGTGAACGTGCTGGCGATCGTGCAGGCCTTCACCGATCCAGCGTTCATCGCGATCGCGATCGCCGCTGGCTGGGGAATCCCCGGCGTCATCGGCGCGCTCGCTGCGTCGAGCGCTTTCATGGCGCTCGGCGCGGTGTGGTCCGCGGCGCGCATCCTGCGCACGCTGCCGAAAGAGGGTCGCCGAGCGACCGGCGCCACGAGCGCGCCGGCACCGGTGATCCGCGCCGGCACCAGCGATCTCGCGCGATTCGCCGGCTTCAGCTACGTGTACGAGCTGTCGCTCTACTTCGCCGGTCCCGCGTTCGCGTGCCCGGCGCTCGCGATGGTGCTGGGCGATCCCAGCCAGGTGGCGCTCTTCTCCACCGGCTTCTACGTCGCGTTCAACCTGGTGGGGCTGGTGGTCGCCGGCTTCCGCGGTGTGTACCGGCCGATGTTCGCGCATCTTCGCGCGAGCGGAGATCCCGAGCGGCTCCGAGCGGCGTTCGTCGCGGTCACCAAGGCGCAGATCGTGATGCTGCTCCCCGTCGGCGTCGGGCTCTACGTGATGTGCGCGGACTTCTTGCCGCTGCTCTACGGCAAGCAGTTCGTGGCGGGCGTCTGGGCCACCCGCACGCTGGTGGCGCTGCTCTTCACGGAAACCGCGTTCAATCTCGGGCTGATCGTGCTGTCGATCGACGAGCGATACGCGCCGGTGCTGGGTGCTCAGGCGCTGCTGGTGATCTGCGCGCCGCTTTTCCTGCTGGCCGCCAAATGGAGCGGCGTCACGGCAGCCGCTGCGGTACTGGGCTGCGCGCGTGTCACGGCCTGCATGGTGGGTTACGCATTCTGCCGTCGCTGGTACGGGCTGAGATTCCCCTGGGCCTTCACGGCGCGCGTCTCGCTGGTGAGCGGCGTGATGGGTGTCGCGCTGGTCGCGGTCCGCTCCATCTGGCCAACCTCGATCCTCGAGGCCACGACGCTCACGGCCGCGGGCGCGATCGTCTTAGCCATCGGGCTTAGGCTGGCCCGCGTGATCGGGCCGGAAGAGCGCGCGTTGCTCGAGCGCGCCAGGATTCCGGGAGGCCGATGGCTGGTGCGCTGGCTGGTGCCGGCGTCGGTCTGAGCGGCATCGTGCGCATCCTCATGTACATGCCAGGGCTCTCGCCAGGTTCGCTGGGTTGGCAGGTGCACCTGGACTTCGCGGACGCCGTGCGGTCGCTGGGGCACGGCTTCGAGATCGTGACCAGCACCCAGTCACACACCGGCGTGCGCGTCGACGACGCCGCGGGCAGTGTTCGAACCAGCGCGCCGTTCGCGCGATGGAACCCGGTGAGCCGGTGGGCGGCGCCCTTGCTGCGCACGGCCAACCTTCTGCCGTGGGCTTCGGCGCTCGCGCGCTACCTCGCGCTGCACGGCAAGGAGTTCGACCTGCTGCACGTCGAGGTCGCTTATCCACACGCCACCGCGGCCGTGCTCGGCGCGCGCTGGGCGAACTGGAAAGGACCGATCGCGATCACGCCGATGGGCGAGGACGTCCTGGTGCTGCGCGACGCGCATTACGGGTTTCGCCGGCACTGGCTGCCGCGGCTCCTGGTGCGCGGCACGCTCCGCCGTGCGCAGGCGGTTCGATGCATCTCGGGCGCGGCGCTTCGCGCGGTGCGTGCGATCGCGCCGCGCGCTCGATCCGAAGTGATCCCGCTCAACGTGACCGAGAGCACGGCGGCCGCAGCGGAGGTCGATGACCACGCAGCCCGCGAGCGCCGCCGCGAAGCGCGCGCCAGGATCTCGGCCGAGCTCGGCCTCGGGGACCGTCCGCTGGTGCTGGCACTCGGACGGCTTCATCCGTTCAAGGGGATTCCCGGGCTCATCGACGCGATGACGCACGTCCGGGGCGAGGCCGTGCTGGTGGTCGCGGGGCCCTCGCTCTCGGGCAAGGCCTTCGGCGATCACGCGGCGGCCGTCCGCGCGCACGCGGACGAGGCCGGTCTCGGCGAACGGTTCCGGTGGATCGGCGCGGTCGAGCCGGACCGAGCGCTCGAGCTGCTGTGCGCGGCCGACGTGCTGGTGGTGCCATCGCTCCTCGAATCGCTCAACAAGGTGTGCGTGGAGGCGGCCGCGGTGCGAACGCCGTTCGTCGTCACCGCCACTACCGGCATCGCGGAATGGGTGCCGCCGAGCGGGGTCGGTCTGGTGGTGCCCCCTCGCGACCCGGCGACCCTCGCCTCGGCGATCGAGCGGGTGCTGGGCGGCGGGTTCATCGTGGATCCCGCCGCGTGCCGCGCCTTCGTGTCGCGCTTCGCTCCCCGGCGGGTGGCCGCCGAAGTGGTGCGCTTCTACGAATCGGAGATCTTCGATTCGCGGCGGCGTGCGTGACCGGGGCGCGCCCGCACTCGGGTCGTGCGACCGGCCTGGTGGTGGCGCTCGGCGTCCTGGCGATCGCACTGACGCGCGGCGGTGGCGCACTCGGCGCCGCCGGCGCGGCTCTCGCATGCTTTGCGCTTCCAGCCATCGCCGCGCGCGAGCTGCGGTTGATTCTGGGCGGAAGTGCCGGAGAGGGAGAATTGCTCGCGGCCGGCCTCTCCGGAGTGGGCGCCTCGATCGCGATCCTGGAGTTGATCCGGCTCGTCACACCGCCGTCGCGAGGCGCCGAGCTCGGCGGACCAATCGGGCTCGCTCTGGTGTTGACCTTGGCCACGCGGTTCCTCGCCGCGCGCAACCGGCGGGCACCCACCGTCCGAGCAGCCGGCAACGAGCCGGCGAAGCGCGACCAGCTTGCGCTAGCCCTCGCGGCGCTGACCTTCGCCAGCCTCGTCGCCGTTCCGTTCGCGCCGGTTGGCCTGGCACGCGCCGACGGCATTCACCGCATGGGAATGACCGATTGGTACAAGCACCTCGTGGTCACCACCTCCCTCGAGCTCAGTGACCGCGTCCCTCCTCCCAATCCATTCCTCCCGTCTGCCGGTCCCGCTCCCTACTACTACGGCTTCCACCTGCTCGCCGCGGCGATCCACGGCGCCTCGGCGAGCGTCGACGAGTTCCCGGTACTGCTCGGGCTGACGCTCGCCACCGCCGCCTTGGTCCCGCTGGTGCTCCACGCGCTGGCACGCGGGCTCGGGTGCGAGCGGCGCGTCGCGCTCGCGGCGGCGCTCGCCGGCACGTTTCTGGGCGGCTTCGATCTGATGCCGCTCGCGATCCAGTCCGCGTTCGACGTGGCGCACGCGTGGCCGCTGCCGCACGGCTTCGCGGCGCTGCGCGCCATCGTGCCGTCGACCCACGTCGACTCGTGGCTGCACCACAACGAGCGCCAGTTCAACGCGCCCTACGTGGCCACGATCTGGGCACCGCAGCACATGCTCGGCGCCCTGATGGCGCTGCTTGCCATTCACACCTTGCGTCCCGCCACCACCGACGACGCGAGAGCGGCGCGCCTGGCACGGGTCGCGATGGCCGCTGGGCTGCTGGGCGCGCTGCCCGCGGTGTCGGCCTACGTGGCGATCGCGCTACCCGTGGGAGTCGCCGCGGCCATCGCGCTGGAAGCCGCGATCGAGCGCCGCGCACCGTGGAGCACGACGGCCTTCCGCTCGTGGTCGGCCGGCGCCCTCGCCGCGCTGCCGCTCGCGCTACCCGGGCTGGCGGCGCTCAGCGGCGCGCACGGCGGCGGCTTGGTGTGGCACGTGAGCGCTGCGGGAAGCTGGAAGAACGGCGCGTTCTTCACGTCGCTGCTCGGGGATCATCCGCTGACCCGGTTGCTCGACACACCGGCCGTCTTGGTGTGCGAGCTCGGCGTCGTCGGGCTTCTGGCGGCCGTGCAGATCCGGCATCTGCTGCGTGCGTCTCGCGGCGCGGTTCCGACAAGCGAGCTTCGCCACGAAGATCTGCGGATGCA
>CAZYWA010000115.1:3776-12958 GCA_964650975.1 uncultured bacterium | reverse complement strand
TGCGACCGCCGCTCGACGGTCCCAACAACCTCTATGCGCGTCCGATGCTGGTGGTGTGGGGTCTCTTGGTGCCGTTCGCGGCTCTCGCCTTCGAGCGCCTGCGCGCGAACGTCAGAGCACGGCGCTGGATCTCGATCGGCCTCGTGCCCACGATGCTCTACGTCCCCTACGCCGTCGCGGGTGCGACGCTGGAGGGCGCCATGTTCTGGCCGACGCCCCGCGAGCTGGTCGCCACCAGTCGCTGGATCGACGCGAGCACTGCTCCCTCGACGTGGGTCGCGATCGACCCCAAGATCCTCGACTCGTCGTGGGGATATTGGCTCAGGCGGCGGCTCTGGCTCGGCGACCGCCGTCACGCGCTGCTGTTCGGCGCCACGGGCACCGCATACGACGCCACGGCGAGCCTCACCGCAGCCAGCGTGTCCTCGCTTCGCGAGGGCCCGGATTGCAGCCCGGAAGCGGTCCCTGGCGCTTCCGCGCTGGCGCTCGTGACGGCGCGCTCGGGGTTGCCTCTCGGCTCGGCACGCGCAGCGGCGTGGCCCCGCGACGGGGGTCCGCCGACGTGCCTGGTCCTCGCCCGCAGCGACTCCGGCTACGACGTCTGGCTCGACGCGGCGGCGCAGCAAGGATTCGAGTCTCGCCCCGGTGCGTGATAAGTAGCCCGCTCCCCACCGTCGGCGCTCGGTCCGGCGCGGCCCCGGTCGAACCAATCCGGCGAATCCATGGCCACACGTCGCAAGCCGCGCACCGATGTCACCGTGGTGATTCCCGCGTTCAACGAGGAACGCGCGGTCGGCGCCGTGATCGAGGCACTTGCAGCGCTCGCGCCCAGGCCCGAGATCGTGGTGGTCGACGACGGCTCGTCGGATGGCACCGCCGTCGTGGCCGAGCGTGCCGGCGCGAGGGTGGTCCGCCACGCGCGGAACCGCGGTTACGGGGCCGCGGTCAAGACCGGCGTAAGAACGGCGCGCACTCGCTACGTGCTGCTTTGCGACGCCGACGGACAGCACCGCGCCGAGGACGTCGCGAGCCTGATCGCGAGCCGCCGGCCCGAGGCCATGATCGTGGGACAGCGCGCTCCCGGCTCGCACCAGGTGACGAGCCGCAAGCCGGGCAAGTGGCTGCTGACCCGGGTGGCCGAATCGATCGCCGGCGAGCGCATTCCCGATCTCAACTCGGGACTTCGGATCTTCGACCGCGCCCTGGTGCAGCGCTTCCTCTATCTCCTGCCCGACGGATTCTCGGCCTCGACGACCGTGACGCTGCTCTTCTACCGGCGCGGATTCGACATCGCCTACGTTCCGATCCGCACCGAGGTGCGGGTCGGCACCAGCACGGTGCGCCCGTTGCGCGACGGTGTCGCCACGCTCTACTTGATCCTGAAGCTGGTGATCGTGTTCAACCCGCTGCGCTTCTTCGTGCCGCCCGGTCTCGGGATGCTGGCGGTGGGTCTCACCCAGGGCACGTATCGCGCGCTGCACAGCGGCCGCGGCTTCACCGTGGCCGGTTTGCTGCTCTCGATGACGGGCCTCTTGACGCTGATGTTCGGGATCCTGGCCGATCAGATCTCGACCCTGGCCGCGAACCTGGCCGAGCGAGACGTCACGGCCGCCGCGCCGTCCGACGACGAACCACCGGCGTGAGCGCTTCCCCCAGACGGCGCGCCACGCAGGGACTGGTCACGGCGCTGGCGCTGGCCGCGTGCATCGCCGGCGCGGCGTTCTATCTGGTGCCGCAGGCGAAGGAGTTCCTGGCGGATCGTCCCCGGATCGAGCCAAGCGCTTTCGTGCTCGCGGCTGCGAGCTACGGGCTCTTCGGCTGGGCGAGCTCGCGCCAGATGCGCGCCTGCCTCATGGCGCTGGGAGCGACCACGCGCCGGCCCTACGCGGTCTTCGCGCTGGCGACGCTCGGGAAATACCTGCCGACCAAAGCCATGGTTCCCGTGGTCCGGGCTCGGCTCACCGCTCCGGAAGGGGTCTCCACGACGGTGGTGGTCGCGGCGCTCGGGCTCGAGTTCGTGATCGGGGCTGTGGTGGGTATCTGGTTCGGGCTGACGCTCACCGCCCACTCGCTGCTGGGGCTGGGGCGAGCCGTGGCAGTCGCGATCGGTGCGTCGGGTCCGATCACGCTCGCGTTCGCCGGACACCCGCGGGTGATCCAGGGGCTCCGGAAACTGGTCGAGATGGCGCTCGCGCGAGTGCCCGGCGCACAGCGCGTGTTGCCCGCCTTCGAGCCTCGCCACGCGGTCCGTGCCGCCGCGTGGGCGGCGCTGGCCTGGGTCGCGGGCTGCGCTTCGCTGGTGCTGTGCTTTCGCGCGCTGGGAGGCGGACACGGCGCGGAGCTCGCGATCGCCGGCTCCTTCGCGCTGGCCTCGATGGCGGGTTACGCCGCATTCGTGATGCCCGCGGGCATCGGTGTTCGTGAAGCGGGGTTGCTCGGGCTCCTCGGTCCGCTCCTGGGAGCGCCGATCGTCTCCGCGGCCGTGCTCGCGCATCGTGTGCTCGGTACCGCGACCGAGCTGGTCGCGGGAGGAATCGCGGCGGTGTGGCTCGCCTACCGCGGTTCGAAGCGCACGGTCGATGCTTCCGGCCCGACTTCCGGCCCCAGTTCCCGCTGAGGCTCAGTCGTCGCCCGCTTCTCCGCCCACGTTGGCGAGGCGCAGCTCGGTCAGCTCGAACGAAGGCGAGCTCGCGGTTCCGCTGGTTGCGTCGCGCTGGAACGCGATGCGGTTCACTCCCGGGCGCCACATGCCGCGCGGCACCAGAGCCTGCCAACCCTCGTCGGTGGTTGCGCGCACCGCGGTTCCGTTCACCACGATGGAGCCCGCCTCGTGAGCCGGGAGGCCCCGCACGTCGACCCGGATGTCGTGCTCGCGTAACCCCAGATCCATCACGTACACGAAGACGTCGTCGCTGCGGTTGGACCGCGCGAGATCGGCGACGGCGGCCTGGCCCAGTCGCCATCCTCGCGACAGATGTAGCCGATCGACCCGTGTCAGGTCGATCTTCCCGTCGCCGAACGGCACCGGATCCGCTCCCGCAAGCTGGGTGTACTGGCCCCAGCGCAGACGGTCGCGCAGCACGTAGTAGAGCTCGCCCGGCCACGACGGCGGCCAGCCGAGCCGATCCACGAACGCGTTCGGTGCCTGCCACGCGAACCGTTCCGCACCCACCATGCCGACGTTGATCGATCCGGCCCGGTAAGCGCTCGCCATCGTCAGCGTCCACACGATCCCCGCGCCGGTGGCGCAGGCAACGGGAATCGCCGGCGATCGGCGCCACCACGCCATCAGCCGATCCACAGCGTAGGCACCGCCCAGCACCAGGAATGGGAACAAGCTGTCGAGGCGACGCGGACCGAACGTGGCGCCGCCGTACCACGACACCGACGCGAGGCACGAGTTGAGGTAGATCGCGAGCAGCGCGTAGAGCCCGCCCACCAGCCACAGTGGCTCACGTCGAAAGCGCACCGCCGCCACCAGCAGTCCCGCGACCGGAACGTAGAGCCACGGCGAGAAGCCGAGTAGCCCGTAGCGCGGCGAGAACAAGAGGTCGATCCAGTAGGGCTTGAGCCACTGCAGGAACGTGCTGCCGCCGGTGCGAGGAATGTAGGTGCCGTAGATCGCCTTCCACGCCAGCAGCTGCGGAGCGAGGCCGACGAACGTCGACGCGGCGTACGCAACGGCGCACACCAGCACCCGCCGGCGCCGTGCCCACGCCGCGAGCACCTCGACAGGCGCATCCTCTCCTTCCATCCCGGTCTCGCCGCCGATCCAGCCGAGCAAGAGCCACGTGAGCTCGACGGCGCCGCACAGAAACGGCAGCCAGACGTTCTGCCATCGCACCACCGTGAGGAACCCGGCCAGCAAACCGAGCCGAATCCAGCGTCCCGGCTCGGTGCTGCCGAGGTGGCGCAGCCACAGGAACACGAAGCAGCAGATGACGCCGATCGCCGGCGCGTGGGCGAAAAGCCCCGGGTAGAGCCACCAGTACCCGTAGAAGCTGGCTCCCGTGACCAGTGCAGTGCCGAGTGCCGCCGCCAGCGGCCCGAAGCGGTCCTTCGCGATCCGGTAGGCGAGCAGCACGCCGAGCGAGAAGAGTAGCGACGACGTGAGCACGCACGCCTCGCGCTCGACCAAGTTCGAGCCAAACGCGTGCGCCACCACGAACGCGGGCGCCCACAGCAGCGGCGCGCCCAGGGCCGCCGTGTTGGGCGGCCGCCCGGTGCGCTCGACCCGCCACGGGTGCTTCTGGAACTTGGGCCAGAGCGCCTGGAAGTCGTTCGAGAAGTCGAGGTCGCGGTCGAGCACCAGCGAGCGCAAGTAGGCCAGGTGCTGGACCTCGTCCTTGATGACCTTGGGAGGAGTGCTCGCATCGAGCACCACCGCGAGCACCGGCACCAGAACCAGCGCCACCCGGCACGCGACGAGCCAAGGCGAGCCCCCAGCCTTGTCGCGGAGCGGTGCGACCGGTGTGCTGGCTGGATTCACGTCGGGGAGGCTCGTGCGATTCCGCGCGCTTCACGTCGATCGAGGACGGACCCAGGCGGCGGCGGCTGCTTTGGTCTCGCCACCCGTCTCGGCATGGGGACCACTCGCGGCGGCGCTCGAGCGGCTGCCGATTGCATCGTCGTACACCGCGAGATGGGCTCGCGCGGTCGCCTCCCATCCTTGCTGCTCTTCGGCGCCGTTGCGAGCCGCCTCGCCCAGACGGCGGGCCATCCCGGGATCGGCGAGCAACCGAACCAGCGCCGCACCGAGAGCCGCGACGTCGTGAGGCTCGACCAGCACCCCGTTCACACCATCCTCGACCACGTGTGGAATCCCGCCGACTCGCGTCGCCACCACGGCCGCGCCCGAGGCCAGGCTCTCCATGAGCACGTTGGGGAGGCCATCCACGTTGCCACCCTCGTCCTGGACCGAAGGAATCGCGACCACGTCCGAGCCGGCATAGAAGCGTGGAATCTCGTCGTGACGAACCGCTCCGACGAAGGACACACTCGAAGCGCAGCCCGCCGATCGTGCCTGCTCTCCGAGCTCCTCGCGCAGGTCGCCGTCCCCGGCGATCACCAGCCGCGCCCCCGGCCGTGCCGCGATCACCGCCGGCCACGCCCGTACCAGCACCTCGAATCCCTTCTTTCCGACCAGACGGCCCACGGCGAGCACCACCGGATCCGCGGCGCCGATCCCGAGCCGCTCCCGAAGCCACGCACGGCTCGCTGCATCGGGACGGAAACGGGCCAGGTCCACTCCGTACGGGATGGTGTGGGTGGCGCGCGCGGGAGCGCCGAGCCGAATGGCCCGATCGCGCAGATTTTCGCTGCACGCCACGACCTGCGAGGCGCGCCGGAACACCTGCCTCGCCACCCAGCCGAGCCACGGGCCGCGCTCCGCGAGGTACATGTCCGATCCGTGCAAGCTCACCACCAGAGGCACGCCACGCAGCCACGCGGTCAGTGCTCCGATCGGACCGTTGGGCAGCACCCAGTGCGCGTGGACCACGTCCAGCGGCCGGCGGCGCGTGATCCGCAGCGCTCGGATCAAACCCGCCAGCAGCGCAAACGGCGCCAGGAGAAACACCCGGCTCTTCACGGCCCGGTCGGCGTCGAGCGAAGCGGCGTAGCCCCACAAGCTCCACGCCGCGGTCGGGGCGTAGCGGTAAGGATGGAGCCGCGCTCGCGTTCCCGCTCGGTCGACCACCAGCTCCGGGTGCTCGGGAAGCACCACGTCGATCTCGCAACCGGAGTGCGCGGCGATGCTCTCCGCCAGATAGCCGATGAAGGGGGAAGTCCCATCGCCCGCGTGCTTGGGATAGGACGAGGTGATCATCAGCACGCGCACGGGATCGTCCTTGATCGGCGAGTGGCCGCGAGACGACGGGGCGGCGCAGTCGCGCGCCGCGCGAGCGCGCGGCCGAAGCCATTCCTCGATCGATTCGAGCTTCGAGCGAGCGCGAACCGTACCACACGGTTCCGGCGCCGGGCGCCGCCGCGGCGCCCGGCGTACGCCTAGATTCCCAGCACGCTCAGCATTTCCGCCGTCATGCGCTCGTGGCTGAAGCGCGCCGGCACGCGCTCGGCCGCTCGATCGCCGATCGCGTGAGCGCGGGCCGGATCGGCAAGCAGAGCCAGTACCGCGTCGGCAAGCGCCCGGGCGTCGGACTCGACCAGGATGCCGGTCGCTCCATCCTCGAGCGTCTCGACCACCCCACCCTCTCGCACCGCGACCACCGGCACCGCGACGCTTCCAGCCTCGAGTACCGTCAGGCCGAACGACTCGTCGTGCGCCGTGTGCAGATAGACGGAGGCCAAGCGGTACCACGAGCCCAGCTCGTCTTCGGGCACGAAGCCCACGAAATGCACGCGCGAGCCGAGTCCGAGCCGCCGGCGCTCCGCTTCCAATCGCTCGCGCTCGGGTCCTTCGCCGACGACGACACCCACCGCTCGATCGTGACGCTCGCACACCTGCGCCAGCGCCGCGAGGAACAGATCCACACGCTTGCGCGGGTGGAGGAAGTTGACGCTCAGGATCACGGGTGCGTCGCCAATTGCGAGTCGCTCGCGAAGTGTCGCCACCGGGCGTGAGCCCGGCGGCGGCACGTCGACGCACGGGGTGACGCGCGCCACCGCCATGCCCGGATAGAGCTCGCGCACCTGCTCCTCGATGAACGCGTCGAAGACCAGCACCGTCGACGCGCGACGGACCCAGCGCGCGTCGACGCGGCGCCACAGCGACGCGGCGGGCGCCAGCAGCAAGCGAAGCGGCCCGACGCGGTTCAGAATCGCCTCGCGGTCGCGGTACGCGAACCGCGGCGGCTCGAAACAGAAGTAAAGCGCGCGAGTGCCGGTCGACCGCCGCGTCAGCCGCGCCAGCGCCGGAACCGAAGCGGCGGCGAAGAAGATCGCGACGTCCGCCTCAGCCGGAATCCGCGCGCCGAGCGACGCACCGGCCGCATAGCGGATCGCGGAATCGGCGTAGTGGTTGCCGGTCCACTCGTACCGGCGGCCGCTCGCGTGAACCTCGACGCCGCGCGCCACCAGCCCGCGGCAACGCTCATCGAAATGGTGCGTGAGGACGTGTGCCGCGTGGCCCTGCTCCACCAGTCCCCGCGCGAGCCCCAGGATGAAGCGCTCCGCCCCGGTCGGCATCTTGAAGCGCGGAAAGACCAGCCACGCGTTCATTCCCTGGGCGACTTCGGTGACGTCGCGAGCGTCTCGGGCGGTGCGGCGCTCTCCAGGCGGCGCACCTTCTCCAGCACGGTCTCGAGCAAGCGCCGGTTGGCGCCGATGATGTCGGCCAGGAGGCCGATCAGCACCACCTGGAACCCGAGCAGCAGGAGAATCGCCGCCAGGATCAGCGACTGGACGTGACCACGTCCCGAGCCGAGCGCGAACAGCACCAGAAACCGCGCGCCGATCGCGAGCCCCGTGCCGAAGAGCAGGCCGCCCGCCATCGTGAAGACCCGGAGCGGCTCGTACATCGTGTAGGTGCGCAGGATGGTGAGCGCCGAGCGCTGGATGTAGTCGCGGGTATTGGAGATGAGCCGCGAGTCGCGGGTCTTGGCGTTGGTGCGGATCGGTACGTGTCCGATCGCGATGCGCTGGCGACCCGCCTGGATGATCGTCTCCAGCGTATAGCTGTACTCGGACACCACGTTGAGCTTGAGCGCCGCCTCCCGGCTCATGGCGCGAAAGCCGCTCGTGGTGTCGGGAATCGCGGTGCCGGAAAAGCGCCGCACCACCCACGACCCGAGGCGTTGCAGCGATTTCTTGGTGGGCGAGAAGTGTTCGATGTTCTGGATGTCGCGCTCGCCCACCACGAAGTCGGCTTCGCCGTCGAGGATCGGGCGGATGAGCCGCGGGATGTCCTCGCTCGGGTACTGGTTGTCGCCGTCGGTGTGCACGATCACGTCCGCGCCAAGCTTGAGGCACGCGTCGAGCCCGGCCAGAAACGCCCGCGCCAGGCCGCGGTTTCGCTTGAACCGGATCACGTGCTCGACGCCCAGGGACGCCGCGAGGTCGGCGGTGCCGTCGGTCGAGCCGTCGTCGATGACCAGGACCTCGACCCGGTCGACGCCGGGAATCGAGCGCGGAATCGACCCCACCACCTTGGCGAGCGTGGCAGTCTCGTTGAGGCACGGGATCTGGACGATGAGCTTCACCGCAGCGCCTCGAACCGCACCGTCGCCGAATCCTGGATCGTCGCTCCGCGATCCGCGGTCGGGGCGCCGGCGAGCGGCACGGCCTCGGCGTACGCGACCCGTGCCCCGTTCCGGGACCTGCGTCGCCCCGGCGCGCGCTCGACGTCGCTCAGCAAGTCGACCCTCGGCACCGTCGCGTCTCCCGCCTCTCGCAACCCGGTCGGTACGCGCAGCACCAACCACTGCCAGCCCGCCGGAGGGGTGAACGGCCCCAGCGTCTCGCCCTGCACCCGCAGGCGGATGGGTCGAGCCGCGTCCACCGAGTCATTCGCAGGGGCCAGCCCCGCGTCGAGCACGATCCGCACCTCGACGGGACCCGCTGGGCAGGCCGGAAGGTACATGGACGCCTTTTCGCCCGTCCACCGGAACCAGCGCGTACGGCCGCTCTCGCGTTCCGGCTGGGAAAAGCCCACCAGCAGACGACTGATACGCCGGTCCGCGAAATCGAGGCGGCTAGGCAGATCCCAGGCGATCCAGTCCACCGAGACTCCCAGGTCGCGCTGGTCGCCTTCACCCGCGGTCACGCGCCCGGCCATCGGCTCGGTGTCGAGCGTCAGTACCGGGGCGCGCGCACCGGCCGCTTGCGGCACCTCGTAGATCTGGAAGCCGTGATCGACTTCCGCAGCTCGCGCCTCGTCACCGTCGAGGCCGATACGAGCACGCACCGGCGCGTCGCCACGCAGGCGCTGGCTCGCGAGCCGCAAGTAGATCGTGTGCGCTGCGGCGGGATCGAGGCCCGGCAGAAAAGCCCGCGCGTGCTCGCGGGTCCAGCGGTAGCGAATCGACGTCTCCGGTTGCGTCTCCGGCGCGTAGAAGCCGTCGAGCCACGCCGACTCCTCGGGCGACATCTCGAGGGCGTCGACCGGCTCCGGAGCGCCGCGCTCGACGCGAAACAGATCGACGTCGAACGTCCGTTCGCCGATCTCCTCCGGCGGCCACCACATGGTCGGCACCATCCAGGGCCCCTGGAAGTGAACCGTCGAT
>CAZYWA010000115.1:0-3766 GCA_964650975.1 uncultured bacterium | reverse complement strand
TTCCCAGACCGGCCGGAAGTGGTTGGTGAAGAGCGGCGTATCGCCGACGGTCGCCAGCCATACCGGGCGGTGTGCCGACAGCAGCTCGACGGCGCGGGCGATCCGGGTGGCGTCGCGCGCGCCAGGCGCCAGCTCCAGCACGTCGCGCCCGCACAGGTAGGCGAGCGGGGACGTGAGATAGGCGGTGGGCGATTCGTAGCGGCTGTCGGCGATCACCACCGCGTCCTCGGGCACCGCTTCGCACATCGCGGCGAGCGTCGAGACCGCGCCCTGGTCCTCGACGTGTCCCCGCAGCGCGCGCGACGACTCCCAGCGATCGCTCGCGACGGCCAACGTGGCCGCGAGCACCCCGATCCCGCCCAGCGACAGGCCGCGCCAGCGCGGCCCCCACGACCCCAGGCGTCGAGCCGCGAACGCCGCCGCGATACAGAGCGCCGGAACCGGTACCGAGACGAAGCGCCTCATCTCCCAGAACTGATCGAGCCGGTTCCGGCTGTGCTGGACGTAGAGAACCGTGATCGGCAACGTCGCGGCCAGAAACAACGCGTGGGCGGGACGCACGGGCCCCGCGACCAGCAACGCGGCGCCCGCGATCGCCGTCGCCAGCACCGCAGGTCCGAGGTAGCTCGCGAGCTTGACCAGCGACATCGCTTGAGTGCCGCGCACCAGCTCGGGCCGGATCCACCATCCATACGCGGCCGCCGTGACGAGTAGCAGCGCACCCCACGGACCGAGCGACGCAGTTCGCACGAGGGCTCGTTTCGCAAACGGGCCCACGATGCCGCGCGTGGCGATCAGCGCCACACCAACCGCCAGCGCCGCCACACCGAGCAACGTGGGCGGCACACGCCATCGATCCGGTTGATCGGGAAGATTCTTGAGGAACACCTCCACCACATAGGATCGCGCCGTGGTCATCCACGTTCCGGCGACCCAGGCGAGCGCCCCGACCGCCGCGAGGCCGAGGGTGCGCTCTCCCGGTCGGCCAGGCTGGATCACCACCGCCACGAGGACTGCCGCCGCCAGCGGCGCCGCGACCAGCAGCGCGTCGATGCGCGTCACCAGCGACAGGCCGAGCGACGCCGCCGCCGCGAACGCATAGCCGCGCCCCCCGCGGCGCTCCCACGCGATGGCGCTCGCGAGCGCGGCGAAGCTCAGCGCCTGATCGGGAATTTCCGAGAGGTGGCTGCGCCCGAACCACAGCTCCAGCACGTCGAAGCCGACCAGCGCGGCGGCACCCAGCCCCACCAGCGGACCGCCGATCTCCTCGCCGGCCCGGTGCACCCACGCGAGCGCCAGCACGCCAAACCCCAGCGTGACCGCGAGCGCCGCTCGCAAACCGAAGAGTTGCTGCAGCATCGCGACCCACAACGAGACGAACGGCATGAATTGCGGCGCGACCCGTCCCCGCGCGACGCTTTCCAGATAGAACCCGGCGAACCGCGAGCCGACACCGCGCTCGCCGGATCGCGAGGGCCGGAAGAAGAGATCGCGCACCTCCTCGGGAAGCTGCCGGATCAGCGGCTCCTTGGCGCGGATCGCTCCGCGCGCGGCGAGGCGGGCGCCCGACGCCACGTAGACTCCGTTGTCGCGCCCGCCCAGCACGTCCTCGAAGGGCGGCCACAGACACGAGGCACCCGCGAAAGCGAGCAGCAACACCAGCGCGAGATCGCGCACTCCGAACGGCAACCCCGACGCGAGCGGCAGGATCCCGCGGCGGCGGCTGAACGCGGCGAACGCGATTCCCGGCAAGCAGCCCAGCGCGAGCACGAAGCCCACCCGGAAGCACCCGAGCTGCGCCAGCGCCAGCGCCGACGCCGACACCCAGATCACCGAGAGGCCGGTCCGGTGGAGCCACACCGCGAGCGCCGGCGGCCGGTCGTCTCGGCCCAGCAGCTGATCGAGCGCCCAGCCCGGCCCCAGCAGCAGCGCCGCGAGCGCGATACCACCCGCGACCTGCTGCGCCACCGGGGGCGCGGCGAGCGAGCTCACCGAGCTCCGTCCGAGTCGGCGCGCACGATGCTTCCCGACACGGACCTCACGGCGGCGAGTTCGGCGAGTAGAAGCGCCCGCGGTCGGTCAGGTAGTCGACCAGGAGCCCGACGAGCCGCGGCGGCACCTCGACGAGCTGGTTGCGCGCGATGACCCGCATCGGCACCGGATCGGCGCGCGAGATCATGCCGGTCGAGTACTGGACGATCAGCTCCACGTTCCAGAGCATGCCGACCGCGACGGCACCGACGAGCACCTTTCTCCACGCGCGATTCGAAGCCGTGAGCCGATCGGCCAGGAACACCCAGCCGAGCGCCAGCGCCGGGAGCGTCGAGATGAGGCGTCGTGCACCGAAGCTGGCACCCGCTTCCCAGCTGGCGTAAGCGGAGCTGGTCCAGACCTGGAGCGCGAAGTAGGCGAGCAGCGGCAGCGCCGCGCGCGGATCCTTGCGCGCCAGCCACGCCAGCCCGATCAAACCTGGAAACGCGAGCGGCGACCAGGAGAAGAATCCGTGCCACCCGGAGAAGAGCAGGCCGCCCAGCGCCGGCGACCACCACATGAGCTTGCGCGTCGCCTCGGGGTGTGGACGCACCGCTCCCTCGAGCACGTCGTACACCCAGAGCTGCGGCGAGAACACCACCGCGAACGCGGCCAGCGCCGCGACTCCGTGACCGATCGTGCGGATGGCACCCGCTCGGTCACGGGCGCGCGCCGCGGAAATCAGCTGCAGCAGCCCGTCGAGCCCGGGCAACAGCATGAGCAGCGCCTCCTGCTCCCGGACCATCGCGGCCAGGCCGCACAGGGCGCCCAGACCCACCCATCGAAGCAGGCCCCGATCCTCCCGGGTCCGGTGCCAGAGCACGATCACCGCGCTCGCCAGGAAGAAGGAATTGGCGTGCGACATGGGCGGCGTCACGTACACGTAGAAGAAGAGGTTGGTGCCGAGCCAGATCGCCGCAACCACGACGGAAGCGGGAAAGCGAGCGGCGTGACGTCGCAGCCAGCCGTAGAGCAGGAGCAGGCCCGCGGCGGCGTAGGCGACCGACGAGTAGCAGATCGCCCGTACGTAAGGCTTCTCGTAGCCGGTGCGCGCCGTGCTGCCGGTCACCGCGAGCCAGGCGTCCGTGGCCAGGTAGGCAGGCGCCCACATCAGCGAAGAGCCCGCCGGATTGACGTTTCGCCACAGTCCGGTCGGCGTGCGGGTGGTCGCGACCCAGGCCCGCCACTCGGCATGGCGCGCCGGATCGCGCGGCGCGTAGTGCTCGAACTCGTTCCAGAAGTCGAGGTCGCCATCCTTGACCAGCGAGTGCAGGTAGCTCATGTACGCCACTTCGTCGCTGGCGTAGATGCGCACGGTCACGAGCGGCAGCGTCGCGAGCAGCAGCAAGGCCAGGAGCGCCGCCTCGCGCCACGGATACCGGGTACTCGGCGCGCCGGGGTCGACGCGGGGCAATCGATCGAGCAAGGACATGATCCTGGTCGGCGCGCCCGAGCGGAGCCGCACGTGGCCCGCTCCATACCACAGCGCTCGCTCGACGCCGACCGCTCGAAGCCACTCTTCCTCGACGCGCGGATGCGCGCAGGTATAGGTTGCCGCGCCCTTCTCTCGGCCATGGCGGTTGCGCTTCACGCCGCGGCCGGCGACCCGGACCGAGCCCCATGCGCGGCGCGGTCCTCTACCCCGCCGACGCAGAACGGCTATTTTCGCCACCCCATGACACTCGCCTCCGAGATTCGCGCGCGCTTGCCGCTCAAGCGCTTCCTCGTGGGCCTG
>CAZYWA010000114.1:0-17558 GCA_964650975.1 uncultured bacterium | reverse complement strand
TTCTCGCGACCGTCGGCGAGGCTCCCCCGACCGCCGAGCGCCACGGCCTCGAAGAGTGCCACTGCTTTTGGATGCGCCAAGGCCCCGAATCCCGCTAACACCCGGGGCGCACATGCCGACTGCTCGCGCAGCCGACTCGCAACGAAAGTTTCCGGCTCGGCCACTTTCGTCTCTCCGTGCCTGGCCCGCCGCCGGCGCGGTCCCGATTTGCCGACGGAATCGCGCTTTCGGGCGATCCATTCGTTCGGCCTCTTTCGTGCTTCACACGATCTCGAAATGACCAGCCAAGCCCTGCGCGCCGGCCTCGCCGCTCTGGCCATCGCGGCGTGGGCCACCGGCGCGCGCGCCGCGACGATCGCCGTCGACAGCACCGCCGACGATCTCGACCAAGGCCCGAACGGCAATTGCACGCTGCGCGAGGCGGTGATCGCCGCCAACACCGACGCGCCCGTCGATGGCTGCGCCGCGGGCAGCGGCGCCGACACGATCGTGCTGCCGGCCGGCACCTTCCTCCTGACGATTCCCCACCCCGCGAACACGACCGACACGCCGGAGGTGGGCGACCTGGACATCACGAGCGACGTCACGATCGAGGGTACGGGATCCGCGACCACGATCATCGACGCGCAGCGGCAGTTCCGGGTGCTGGACATCGCACCGGGCGGCTTCATCGTGTCGATTCGCGATCTCGCGATCACCGGCGGCAACGCGGAGCTGGATGATCCCTATCTCCCACGCACCGGCGGAGGGATTCGAAGCAGCGGCGCAGCCCTGACGATCGAGCGGGTCGTGCTCTCGAGCAACGCCGCGCTCGATTGCTCCTTCGGATACGACACCTGCTTCGGGTCGGGTGGCGCGATCGCGAGCGACGGGGGCAGCATCGACCTGACCGACTGCACCATCGAAGCGAACCAATCGGGCCGGGACGGCAGCGCCGGGCTGACCGCGTCACAGGCCCAATCGACGATCACCCGATCGGCCTTCACGAACAACGAGCAGTTTGGCTTCTCCTATGGGGTCCACGGGGACACGACGGAGACCGGCAGTGGCGCCATCGATGTCGACGGTGGAGCTCTGACCGTGACCGAGAGCGCTTTCACCGGTAACTCGGGTGGCACCTCCGGAGCGATCGCGAACGGCTACTGGGCGGGGACGTTCAGAGGCGTTCCCGCGGCGGTGACGATTTCCCACAGCGCCTTCGCGAACAACCTCGGGGAAGGAAACGCGGGAGCGGTCTTCGTCGTCGGTGGAGGGGTCACGATCTCCGACTCCACGCTGACGGACAATCAAGCCCTGGGATACGGCACGTTTCTCATCCCCGCGGCAGGCGCGGTGCAGAGCACCGGCCCTGTCGACGTCGAGCGCTCGACCATCACCGGGAACCTGGTGTTGATCGAGTACGAGGATGCCGGCGGGCCAGGCGGAATCCTCACGACGGGGCCACTCACCGTCGTCGATTCCGCGCTCTTGGGAAACATCGGCAATTCGGGTGGTGCGGTGTTTGCTCGGGATGCCACCGTGACCCGCTCGACGATCAGCGAGAACACCTCAACCTTCGATTGTGGCGGCCTACATTCGACGGGCGGCACGGTGACGATCCAGGACTCCACGATCTCGGACAACTGGAGTACGGATGGGGCCGCCGGTCTTTGCGTGAGCGGGCCCACCGCGATCGCGCGCTCGACGATCGCACGCAACTGGACTCCCAGCGGGAACTACGCGCTCTTCGTCGGTCTCGCACCGGTGAGTCTCGTCGCGTCGATCATCGACGGGGATTGCGTGGTGAATCCCTCACTCGAGAACGAGAGTCTGGGTGGCAACCTCGAAAGCCCGGGCGACACCTGCCAGTTGAACCAGCCGAGCGACGTCGTCTCCGTTCCCGACGCGCGGCTCGGCCCGCTCGGCGACCACGGTGGGCTCACGCCGACCGTGCCGCTCCTGCCCGGCAGCCCCGCGATCGACTCGCTCGATGCGGCGCTCTGTTCCGCGACCGATCAGCGCGGAGTGACGCGGCCGCAGGACGGTGACGGCGACGGCCTCGCGATTTGCGACCGTGGCGCCTTCGAGCTCGACTGCTCAGGCCCCGACGCGGACGGCGACGGCATCGCCGACGAGTGCGACAACTGTCCCATGCTGGCCAACCCGGATCAGCTGGATTCCAACGGCAACTACATCGGTGACGTGTGTGAAATCCTCACCGACGGCTTCGAGTCGGGCGACACGTCGGCCTGGACGAAAACCGTGCCGCGATCGGTGCCGTGATCGCGGCTCCAGCTCCTCGGCGAACTTCTTTCAGCAGGCTGCGACGAGGTCCGCCTTCACTGCCGCTTGATCGTGAGCGGGATCGACACGGTATCCACCGTGACGGTCCCCTTCACGGTGTCCGGGTCGGTGAACGTGCCGCTGAAGGTGATGGGGGGCGTTGATGCGACCTGGATGGTCACGTTGGGATGGACGTGGGTTCCGGTGACCTCTCCGGTTCCGCTTTGTCCCCCGGCAGTGAGAGTTCCGAGGCCTGAGATCGTGCCGTCCTGCGCCTCCGCCAGAATGAGATCCACCGACCCTTGGACGCCGTCGAAGGTGGCGGAGCCCTTCCACTCTCCGGTCATGGAGGGCACGGTCGCGCTGGTGGCGGTGACCACCATCATGTCCGGAGCGCTCGATGCCTGGCCGTCGCTGACCACGAGCTGCAGCACGTACTGGCCGTCGACGTCGGCCAGGAAGAGCGTCTGGGCCGCGGTGGGATCCTGGATGCCCGCGCTGCTGCCGTCGGGTTTCGAGACCAGCGTCCACTGGTAGGTGAGCGGGTCGCCGTCGGCGTGGGTGCTGGCGGTGCCGTCGATGTTCACCACGGCTCCGGTGGTCACCGACTGGTCCGGGCCGGCATTCGCGACGGGTGGCGAGTTCTGCACCGAAGCCGTCACGATCATGCGGCTGGCCGCGCTGTTGGCGATGCCGTCGGACACCACGAGCTGAACGTGGTACTCGCCGGCCACGTCCGCCACGAAGAGCGTCTTGGCGCTCGTGGGATCCTGGATGCCGGCCTGGCTGCCGGGCGGTATCGACACGAACGACCACGAGTACGTGAGCGGATCGCCGTCGGGGTCACTGCTGCCGCTGCCGTCGAGGTCGACGACGGAGCCCACCGCGACGTTCTGATCGGGGCCGGACTTCGCCGTCGGCGGGGTGTTCGCCGTGGTCGCGTTCACCAGGACGTCGTTCGGCTGACTGGTGGCTTTGCCGGTGCTCACCACCAGCTCCACGCTGTAGGTGCCGTCCACGTCGGCCGTGAACGTGGGCTTGGGAGTGGTCGGATCCGAGAGCGCGGCGTGGCTTCCCGGGGGCACCGAGACGAACGACCACTCGTACGTGATCGGCCGTCCATCGGGATCGAAGCTCTGGCTCCCGTCCAGCGTGACGACGGATCCCGTGGCCACGGATTGGGGTGGGCCCGCGTTCGCGACGGGCGTGCTTCCTCCCGTTCCGCTCGAACCGCCACAGGCCGCGACGAGTGCGAGGAGCAACGAAAACGCCGACCAAACGCCGAGATTTCGCATGGACAACCCTCGGAACGGGAAACGGTGGAGTGGCGGCTCGCGAGACGGAGCAGAATATCCGAGCAAGAGTGCCGCGGCGGGTGGAATGCCATCGCGAGCGCGACGGCGCGTTTCCTCTGGCGGCTTCGTCACCCCCAGGAGTACCAAAGGCCGCCCCCCGAAGGAGGCGGCCTTCGTGGACTGCTGCGTCGGCGCGACACCCACCATAGGTGTTTCCCGGAGACAGCCACCGAGTCTCTCATTCTCGCGGGGGGCGGCGTCCAGGTCCGCGCCCTCGGCCACCCGCTTGACAGACCCGCTCACGCACGCATCCGGGTGAGCGCATTCTTCACGGATGGGTGTTTCCGATCGACCGCGATTCCCTGGCACCAGTCGTCGAAGCTGACGAACGGTGAGAGCTTGGTCTTGGTGGTGTCGATCCGCGTCGCTTCGACCAGGCGGTTGAGAAAGGTTCGGGAGAGGGTGGGCTTCTTGGCGCCGGTGACGACGGCGGGGTTGATGACGATCAGCTCCTGAACACGGGCGGGCCGGACCTTGCTGAAGAGCCACGCGCAATAGAAGTCGGTGGGCGGCAGGCTGTAGCCCCAGAAGACGAGGCGTTCGGCGCGAGCCACCTCGCGCGCGGCCACGTTCCAGAGGCGCCGGACGAATCCCAGGTCGAGGACGCGCTTGTTGAGCGTCGGCGGCACGATCATCCACTGGGTTCGGTCGAGGCAGTAGCCGCACGAGGGTCGTGTCGAGGAGCGCGCGAGCGGGAACACGCGACCTCGGTTCCGGCATTCGGGCGCGACGCAGATGGCCCAGTCGACCGAGCCGTGGAGTTTCAAGTAGTAGCCCTGGGCGCCGTCCCAGCGCGAGAAGGGTTTGGGCATGGACGCCTTGGCGATCGTGTTGTCGCCGAGCGCCGTGAAATCGTGCAGGAACATCTGGTAGTGCGCCTTGGGAACCTTGGCGTTCAAGTCCTTCAAGAGCTCGAGGCGGCCGAGCGCGTTGTCGAGAAGGAGGTCCCAGTTGAACGTGACGAGGGTGTCGGACTTGTGAAGCTGCTGGACGAGCGCCTGGTACTCGGAGGCGCTTGGATCCGACTGCTTCTGAAGCTTGCGAAAGGTTTGCTGGATGAGCCGGATGAGCTGCGCGCGCGCCGAGTGGAGCAGGGGCGTGCTGTCGAGCGTCGACTCGATGTCGAGCAGCGTGAGAACGGATTCCAGGTCGATGCGCCGGTCGCTGGTCAGGTCGTGGCCGTAAAGGCGCAAGAGAAACGTGTTGAGCGCGTCGAAGGAGCCCGGCTTGCCGCCCGACGGCGCCACCTCCACTCCGAGGTCTTTCGCCGTCCTGGGCAGCTCCGAGAGCGTTGGGTAAATGCCGCCCGAGGCCGATTTCGACGCACCGGCCCCGAGGATCCAGACAGTTTTCACCGCGCGCGCTCCTCGGCCCTCAGCCCAGCCGCTCGATCTTCTGCGCGGCCTCGTCGATCAGGGCCACGGCTTGGTGGACGATCTCCTTGGCGGCTCCGCCGGCGAGCTTGTCGATGAGCACGGTCCTCAGGTTGTGCATGGCGCGTCGCACGGGAGCGACGTCGGTGCGCTGGCGCACCTGCGCCGCGGCGTGAAGGCGCTCGAGCGAGGCCTTCACGATGTCCGCGTTCTCCACCAGCTGCTTCCGGCCTTCCGGCGTGATCGAGAAGGGCTTCCGCAGGTTCTCGGCGGCCGACTCGTCGATCCACCCCATGTCGCTCAGCATGGCGAGCGTCGGGTACACGACGCCGGGGCTCGGCACGTAGGTGCCGCCGCTCAGCTCCTCGATCGCGCGGATCAGGTCGTAGCCGTGGCGCGGCTCCTCTTCGAGCAGATGCATCAGGATGAGCCGGAGCTCCCCGTTGTCGAACATGCGGCCTCGCCGGCCGCCGTGGCGTCCGCGTCCCGAGCGGCCGTCCAATTCCGCCGCCCAGCCCTCGGCATCGCTCCTGCCCCCTCGGTGTCTTCGTGCCGTCGTGCGTTCCCCTCGACCTTGAACGTGTCTGGAAAATCTCATTTGGAACCTCACGTGAGTGGTTGATCTTGGAACTTCTTAGATGCAATCAAGATATATCTTGATTGTTCCAAATGCAACTCCGCCTGGCGTGGATCTGGCATTTCTTCAAATATGTCAATGGCTTGGCGCGCGGACCGGCGCGCCAAGCGCGAAGAGAGAGCGGCGGCCTACGGATCGTCGAGGCCGTCGAGGATTTCGAAGACCGGCATCGGTTGCGACACGTTCTTGAACTGGACCGGAGCGTGCTCCTTGGTCCGGAACTCGGTGCCGAGCCGCGAAGCGGTGGTCGGTGAGACGCAGATCATGCCGTTGGTGGCGTAAGCGCCGATCCGCGCCGAGACGTTGGTGACCATGCCGGTCGCGGTGAAGGTCCAGCGGGATCCGGAGATCCCTTCCATCTTCTTGGCGCCGATGCTCACCACTCCGGTGTTGATGCCCATGTTGACGGCGATGGCGTCGAGGCCCTCGAGCGTGCCGTTGATGAGCCGGGTCTTCCGGCGGATCGCGACGGAGGCGCGCACGGCGTTCCGGCAGTGCACCATCGGATCGTCGTGCTGGAAGATGATCATGAGGCCGTCGCCGGCCATCTCGTTGATGTCGCCGCCGTGCTCGTGGATGTCGTCGAGGAAGGCCGAGAAATACTTCTCGACCAGGAAGATGATCTTCTCGCGCTCGAGCGCCTCGGTGAGCTTGGTGTAGCCGCCGATGTCGAGGAACAGCACCGTGGCGTCGATGTCGGTGGGGTTGAGGCCCGGGTCGATGGGGCTCGACTCGACCTTCTTCCGCACCGTCTCCGGCACGAACTTGGAAAGGTGCTCCTTCGCCTTGTTGAGCACCTCGATGCGGTTGAGGGCACTCGTGAGATCGGCGTTCAGGAGCTTCAAGTCCTCGGTCATGGAGAGGTTCTTGAGGATCAGCGCCGCTTGATTGCCCATCAGCGTGAGCAGGTCGAGGTCGTGTTCGCCGAACACGCCCGCGAGGGTGCGGCTGTCGACCTGCACGAAGCCGCGGACTTCGTCCTCGTCGAAGAGCGGCGCCACCATGCCTGACTGGATCTTCGCCGAGATGAGGCTCACCGCTCCGCCCAGCGACTCGGGGCTCTTGAACACGATGGCTTCGCGGCTCTCGAGCAACCGGCGCAGCAAGGTGCGCGACGCGGGCGTCGGCGCCGTGGGACCGCGGCGGGTGCGCGCGAGCAGCGGCACGAAGTCCTCGGGGCTGGCCGGATTGCGCAGGTAGATCGACGCGTGGGTGGCCATCGGGAACGAGTCGATCACCAGCTCGCCCAGGGTCTGGAAGAGGCCGGCGGTGTCGCGGATGCCGGAGACGCCCTTCAAGAGCTTGTAGAGACAGAGCAGCGCCGCCTTGTCGTCCTCGAGGCGGAGCGAGATGGCGGCCACGTCGTCGATGCGGTTGACGCCCAGGATGGTGGCCATGCCGTCGCCCAGGTCGAGCGTCCCGAGGCGCAGCACGTTCTCGTCCGCGGGCGGCGACGGCGTGGGTGGCGCCGCGGGCTCGGCGCCCGAGATGCGTAAGGACAGCACCACGCGTGCGTCGGGGTCTCCGACCAGAAGCTCGTCGCCGTCCTCGAGGGGACGCTCGAAGCCGGCCGCCGCGTCGACGGCGAACCGGTCCCGGCCACGCCTCACCTCGGAGCCGTTGCTCGACCGCAAGTCGCGATAGACGAGCCCCGCCGGCGTCGCCGTGATCTCGCCGTGGCGCCGCGAGACGCCGTCGTCGGCGAGCGCTACGTCGTTGACGTCGGTGCGGCCGATGCCGATCCGCTCGGCGTCCGAGTCGTGGAGCAGCGTTCCGTCGCGGAAGATCTGGATGCGATGCGCCACGTGCTCCTCGCGCACACGCTACATCGTCCTACCGAGCGGTGGTATCTCTATCCGACCGACGTCGAGCCGAGAAGAAGCTTGAACAACCCGATGGCCGAAGCCGACGCCGAGGCGTTCGTCCGGTGCCCACTTCTCGAGGGCATGGACGAGCGCGGCATCGAGGAGTTGATGGGCCGCGCGCAGGTGCGCGAGGTGGCGGCCGGAGAACGGCTGCTGACACAAGGCGCGCACAACCAGGCACTGCTGGTGCTCCTGGCCGGCGAGGCCGCGCTCCGCCGATCGGACGAAGCCGGCGAGCGGCAGCTGGGGAGCTTGCGGCCTGGCGACTACCTGGGCGAGCACGCGCTGCTCGGCATCGCCGCCGGTGCCTGGTCCACCGCCACGGCCACGAGTGACTGCCGCGTGGCCGAGATCGCCGCGGCCGATTTCCACGAACGCATCGTGCCGAACGGCGACAACCGCGCGGTGTTCGACCGCACGATCGTGAGCGAGTGCCCGCCGATCCGGGCGCTCGACGCCGAGGCACGGCAGCGGGTTCTGGAGGAGGGGGTCGAGGCCACCGTCCCGGCTGGCGTGGACATCATCACCCAGGGCACCAAGGGCGAGTCCTTCTTCGTGTTGGTGGAAGGCACCGTCGAGGTCGTGCAGACGCAACAGGGCGGTCACGTCGTGAAGCTGACCGAGCTCGGCCCCGGCGCCTATTTCGGCGAGCAGGCGCTCCTGGGGAACGCGTCGGGCCTGCGCTCGGCGTCGGTGCGGGCGGTCACGGCATGCCGGGTCCATTCGATCGGCGCGGAAGTCTTCGCCACGCGGATCGCCGCGAGCGGCCGCAACCGGGAGCGCTTCGAACGGGACGCGTCGACCTACGTCTATCGGGAGCTCACCAAGTCGCTCAACGCGTTCATCTCCTCCGAGCTCGACGAGACCAGCGAGGGCGTCGAGCGACTGGTGCTCGCGGACGGCGAAGAGATCGTGCACGAGGGCGATCCGTCCGATTGCGCGTTCTTGATCCTGGGCGGGAACGCCAAGGTGTGGAAGCAGATCGACGGCCAGCTGCGCGAGCTCACGCGCATGGGCGCCGGCCAGATCTTCGGTGAGATGGGAGCGCTCAAGGGAGAGCCGCGCACCGCCACCGTGGTCGCCGACGGCGAGATCGAGCTCTTGAGGATCGGCAAGGACGCGTTCGTGCGCTGGCACGCAGCACACCCGAACGCGTCGGGGTTCTTCCAGTCGCTGTCGCAGGTCTACACGCTCTCCGAGGGCCGCAAGGTCAACCTCTTCCTGGGCGAGGTGGGCGGCGAGAGCGCGGTCACCTCGGTGGTGGGCACGCCGACCGACGGCGTCGTGTCGACGCGGGTGCTCAGCCAGGGCGTCGTGGTCTTCACCAACGCGCGTGCCGAGTCCATGGCCGGCGAACGCGCCTCGATGACCTACGCCGACGACGCGATCAAGCGCGAGCTCAGGCTGATCGTGAAGGAGCGGAAGGGCGAGAAGCTCGGGCGCTGCGTGGTCTACGCGGTCTCGGCCGAAGGAATCGAAAACGATCTCGGCACCCTCTATCAGCACGTGCTGAATTTCGACGACGTGGAAGCGGTGGCGCTGCGCCGCTTCGAAAGCACCGGTTTCCTGGGCGGCAAGGCCGACCGCACCGAGCGATTGTGCCCGTGCCTGGGACTCGGGCCGGCCGAGCTGCGCATCGCGGTCGCCGAGCTCGGCAGCGACTTCGACACGCTCTCGGCCAACATCGGCGTCGGCACGATCTGCGGCGGTTGCGAACGCGCGGTGCGTGCGTTCCTGGAGCGCGGCGACGACGCGCCGGTGGTCGAGGCCGAGCGCGAGGACGCCGACCGTCGCGACACCGACGAACCGATCGCGCCGATTCCCGCATCGAGCGACGTGGCGCCAATTGCGCCCGTAGCGCCGCTGCGCCCCTTGGCGGATGTGCCCGAGAGCTTGCTCAACCGCGACGAGCGGCAGCTCGCGTCGCTGATCGGGCGCGGCCTCGGACCGGAGCTGGGATCGGTCACCCGCGAGCAAGTGGCCGTTCGTCTGCGCGCCACCGGCGTTCGCGACATGAATTCGTTCATCGACATGCTCTTCCCCGGGGTGTTCACGGTGTACGCACGGGCGACCTACGCGACGCTCGCGACCGCCGTGGGCCGCGGCATCGGGTTCGGTCCGTGGCGCGCGGACGCGCTGCAGCCGATGTCGCGAGGGAAGGCCGCCTGGCTGAAGGTGGCGCGGACGGTCGCGCGACTCGGCCACCGCGGCGTCGCGGCGGTGCTCTTGGCGGCGATGGTGGTCAGCTTCGCGCTGTCTCCCTTCGTGGCGGTCTACGTGTGGCTGGCGGCGGCCGCCGCCGTCTTCGCCGCGCATCGCGCGCTCTCGCGCACACCGTCGGGCCGCGCGGTGATCGCGTTCGTCGCCGGCGGACCGTCGCGGTTTTACCGCGCGCTCTTCGGTGCGTTCGGCGTCTCGGAGGGCGTCGCCACGTTCCGGCTGGGGCCGCTCGGCCCACCGGTCCACATCGTGCGCGACGAACGGCTCATCGACCACATGCTTCAGCACCCGGACATCTACGCGCGGAACGCGCTGGTCGGCTATCCGCCGTTCGCGGAGCACTCGGTGCTGGGCGGCGGGTCGAGCGGGGTCTGGCTCGGCTATCGGATGCTGTGCGAGGAGTACTTCTCCGAGGATTATCGCGAGGACCTGGACGGGATGCGCGAGATCGTCCGCGAGCGGATCGCGATGTGGGAAGGCCGCAAGAGCATCGAGCTGCTGGAGGAGCTCTACCGAATCGCCGTCGAGATCCGGGCGCGGGTGTTCTTCCAGACCTCGTTCGATTGCTTCGACGACCACGCGGCGGTCGACTACGCCGCCATCGTCGACCGCGTGCTGCACCCGCCGACGATGCTCTTCGCCGACATGTGCGACGGCCAGATCGAGGCGCTGCGCGCGCGAGTGGTGGCGGCGGTCCGGCAGTCGAGCCGGCCGACGTCGATCGGCGGCATCTTGCGGGAAGGGTGGGAGGCCGGCGACCTCGACGAGCGCGAGGTCTGCGAGAACGCCGTGATGTACGTGCTGGCGCAAGCGCCGACGATGGGCATTTTCTGGACGCTCTACCGTGCCGCGCACGGCGGCACGCAGGCGGCGCTGCGCGAGAGCCGGAAGGAGATCGTGAAAGCGATCAAGGAGGAGCTACGGCTGCACGCGCCGGTGGCCACGATGTTCGGGCGCCAGGTGCTGCGCGACGATCGGCTGGGCGACCTGCCGGTCAAAGCGGGGGACAGGATCGTCGTGTGCCCGATGTACATCCACACCAACCCCAAGCAGTGGACCGATCCGTTCGCGTACGACCCGCGGCGCTGGACTTCGACGGTGGGCGACGGCAAGGAGATCGTCGATCCGACCACCGACCCGGACGATGCGCGCTCGCGCCCCGTCGAGCGCGCCCAGGGCCAGGCGTCGGCCCGCTACCTGCCATTCGGCGGTGGCGGCCAGGCGTGCCAGGGGCGCTGGTTCGCGTCGGACGAGATGCTGCTGGTGGTCGAGGAAATCCTCGCCCACTACGAGCTCGAGATCCTCGACGACCAAGGCTTGCTCTCGAAGCCACTGCCGGACCAGGTGCGCTTCCACGTCTACAACCGCCCGTTCAACGACGTGAAGGTCCGCCCGCACCGCCGCGGCGGCGAGATCGCACGCGCTCGCCATACAGCGTCTTGAGCGCCGCCTGACCTACACTCGGTTCGGCCTCGCGCGCGAGGCACCGTGCGCTCCAGCCGAGGGGTAACGCTCGGGTTGGAGGCCCACCGGTCCCTCGGTGGGCAGCGATCGATCCGTCTCTCACCGGTGGGGCGCGCCCCGCCTTCTCGCGACCTGGCCGGGCGGGTAGAGTCCCGCCCGTGATCGGGCGTCGAGCGACCCACGGAGTGCGAAGTTCGCGGCATGCGAGCGGTGTGTTTGCCGCATTCGCGCTCGCCGTGGGCGTCGCCGTCGCGGCCGGCTGCGGCGGGTCGAGAGGTTCGTCCTCCGGCGCCAACCCGTTTCAGGAATCGGTCGATCTCGGGCTCACGCAGTACTTCGGCACGGCCACGCCGTCGTCGACCGTGGCGACCACGCCGCAGATCACCACCTACACCTACGATCCGGCGAGCGGACCCGTCTGCATGACCGGCGATCCGTTCCGGTTCGCGATCCGCGACGAGGGCTCGGACGATCTCTTCATCTTTCTGCAGGGCGGCGGAGCGTGCTGGTCGCAGTTTTGTCTCGCGACCACGGGTGCTCCGGCGGGGATTCCGGAGAAGGTCGACATCCTCGATCCGAACAAGGCCACCAATCCGCTGCGCGCGACCTCGACGGTCTACCTGCCGTACTGCGACGGGTCGCTCTTCGTCGGCTCCACCGAGCACGTGGGGAACGCCGACGGCAGCCACGACCGGATCCAGCACGGACTCATGAACGTGTCGGCGGCGCTCGACGTCGCGGCGCAGCGCTTTCCGCACCCGAAGCGGGTGATCCTCGCCGGCTCGAGCGGCGGCGCTTACGGTACGATCCTCGCCACGGCGCTGGTGCGCACCAAGTGGCTCGACGTGCCGTTGCTGGTCTACGAAGACAGCGGCCCGGGAATCGGCAAGCCGGGCGACGTGAGCTTCATCCACACCCTGCTCGACGAGTTCGGGGCGCTGCGCTTCGTGCCGCCCTCGTGCACCGACTGCATCGGGAACGGCCACATCACGCGGCTCATCGAGTGGGCGCTCGAGCGCGACCCCAAGCTCACCATCGCATCGTTCAGCTCGTACGAGGACGGGGTGATCGCCGGGATCTTCCTCGACATCCCCGGCGAGGACTACAAGACCGCGCTGCTCGGCGAGACCACCCGGATCCACCAGGAGTTCCCGAACCGCTACCGACGCTTCCTGATCGACGGCACGGTCCACACCGCGTTGCTCCACAATCCCATCGGCATCGTCGGCAACGATCTCACCGCCGTCATCCTGCCGCTGAGCGCCTTGCCCAAGCTCATCCACCTCCAGCTCGGCAGCCTCGACGGCACCACCCTCGACGGTGTTTCCGTCGGCGAGTGGTTCGGCGCCATGCTCGGTGACGGCGGCCGCTGGGACGACCTCACGCAGTAGCGAGTGGGCGCCAGCTTCGCGCTCGCGAAGCTCACTTCACAACCAGTTCCGAGAAAAAGAGAAAGCCATGAACATCAAGGTAGGCGTCATCGCGGAGATCACCGGTCCGCTCTCGTTCGCGGGCATCGCCAACGGGAACGTGGCGAAGATGGTGATCGACGACATCAATGCGAAGGGCGGGCTCCTGGGGCGGCAGATCGATCTTTGCCTCGAGGACGGTGCCACGACGGACAGCGTCGCCGCGGCCAAGGCCGCCAAGCTCGTGGAGGAAGACAAGGTCGACGTGATCTTCGGCGGGATCTACAGCTCCACCAGGCAGGCCATCAAAGGTCCGGCGGTCGACAAGGGCAAGAAGCTCTACATCTACCCGGAGCAATACGAGGGACAGGAATGCCACCCGCTCATCTTCTCCACCGGCCCGGTGCCGGCCCAGCAGGTCGAGCCGCTCATTCCCTGGCTGATGAAGAAGAAGGGAGCGAAGAAGTTCTACTTGCCGTCGGCCGACTACATCTGGCCGCACATCATGAACGAGCGGGTCCGCGAGCTCGTCGCCGCCAGCGGTGGCACGATCGCCGGGGAGGAGTACTTCCCGCTCGATCACACCGACTACTCGAAGACCATCGACAAGATCACGTCCACCGGCACGGAGGTCGTATTCAACACGATCGTTCCGCCCGGGCTCGTGCCGTTCCTCGAACAGCTCTCCAACTCGGGCTTCATGAGACGAGGTGGACGGCTGATCTGCACCTACTTCGACGAGAACTTCCTGAACCTGGTGCCCGCCGGGCAAGTGGAGGGTCTCTACAGCTGTCTCGACTACTACTGGAGCGTCACCGACCCCTTCAGCAAGAAGCTGGTGGCGAAGTACGACAATCTCTTTCCAGGTAAAGAGAAATTCACCGCCGGCGGTGCGTGCTCGGGCTTGTACCGAGGTCTCAAGCTCTGGGAGGCGGCCGTGATCGAGGCGGGCTCTCTGAATCAAGAAGACGTGATCAAGGCGCTGGACCACGCCAAGATCGCGGAAGGCCCGGGCGGTCCTGCCGAGATGGTGCCCGGCCAGCACCACGTTCGAATGAACATGTACATCGGCCAGGCGAGCGGCGCGAGCTTCAAGATCGCCGAAAGCCTGGGAGTCATCGATCCCAAGGAGTGCTTGCAAGGGATCTGATATCCGGCCGCAACGAAAGTTCGTCGGATTGGCCACGAACGTTGCGGCGCGACCTGGCGCCCTTCGCGCGGCCCCTTCAAAACGCCAGCGAAATCGCCGATGGAGGCGGTTTCGCTGGCGTGGCACCGTTCGTGCTCCCGCCCTGGCAGAGGCAGGCACCTTCACCAATCGCGGGGGGCGAGCACACCATGGCGACTCGATCGTGTGACTTCATTCCGAGGCTGGAACCGAACCGTCGGGCCAAGACCGCGTTCGGCGCAGCGCTCGTTGCGGCGCTGTGCTCGATGGTCCCGGCCAGCGCGGCCCGGGCCGATTGCACGATGCAGATCGTGGGGAACGATCTCCTCATCGATGGCTGCAACGTGCGCGTCACCAATGGCACCGGCTCCACCGCGACCACGAATGGCCTCGGCAACCTGATCCTCGGCTACGACGAGCCTCGGTCGAACACCACGGAGGCGGATCGAGCGGGCTCGCACAACCTGGTGGTCGGCATGCTGCACCACTATTCCTCTTACGGCGGTTTCGTGGCTGGCCGGCAAAACACCCTTTCCGGTCCGTTTGCATCGGTTGCCGGTGGTGGTCAGAACACGGCCAGCGGCAATCGCGCGTCGGTGAGTGGCGGCCAGAACAACACGGCCCAGGGCGATTACTCGTCGGTGAGCGGCGGAACGACGAACTGGGCGGACGGCAGCTACTCGTCGGTGACCGGCGGACAGTCGAATACCGCCCTCGCCGCCACCTCCTCGATCAGTGGCGGTGAAAGCAACACGACCGGGGACGCCAAGAACCCTGGCAGGAGCGCGGTTGCCTCGTCGATCAGCGGAGGCACTGGCAATGCGGCGATCTCCAACGATTCGTCGGTGAGCGGCGGGGTTGGCAACCTGGCGAGTGGCCAAGGTGCCTCCGTGAGCGGTGGGCGGAGAAGCGAGGCCCACGGCCAGTATTCGTCGATCGTCGGCGGCGACTCGAACACGGCCACCGGCTCCTCGTCGGCCGTGAGCGGAGGTTTCGCCAACACAGCGTCGGGAACGGCCGCGGCCGTGAGCGGCGGAGCGCATCGCTCGGCCACGGGCTCCAACAACTGGACCGCCGGCTGGCTGAATCAGGTGCAGTAGCGGTCGCACTACCCGGACGGCGGGATTACGCCGTGAGCCGCGAGCGCCGGAAGTCGCCGAGGCTGCGGCCGGCGATCTGGAGGAAGAGGCTCGGCGCCAGGCGCCAGAACCACCACGCGACGAAAGCGCTCTTTCCCACGGTGATGATCGGCTTGTCGCGCGCGACGCCGTCCACGATCACCCGCGCGCACCGCTCCACGGGGATCGGCTTCACCGGAATCGCCTGGATCATCTTCTCGCGATCGACGTTCACGTAGATCGCGGCCTGGTAGATCGGCGTCTCGATGAAGCCGGGGCAAACGACGCTCACCTTCACGCCGAGCGCGTGGCCTTCGGCCCGCAGTGCGGTGGAAAGCGCCACCACGCCGAATTTCGTCACGCCGTAGACGGCGCCGCCCGGAAACGGGACGAGCCCCGCCATCGACGCGGTGTTCACGATGTGACCCGAACGCTGCCGCAGCATGTGTGGGTAGACGGCGGTGACGCCGTGGATCACGCCCCACAGGTTGACGTCGATCACCTTGCGCCACACGTCGAGCGTGAGATCGCGGATCTCGCCGCCGATGGCGATGCCGGCGTTGTTGAAGAAGTAGTCGATGCGCTTCTCGCGCTCGACCAGCTCGTCGACCACGCGGCGGTAAGCGTCGGCATCGGTGACGTCGAGCGCCAGGCCGTTGGCCTCTCCGCCGCGGGCGCGGATCGCAGCGGCGGTCTGGTCGGCGCCCGCCGCGTTCTTGTCGGCCAGAAAAACCCGCGCGCCGAGCGACGCGAGCCGCTCGCCCACCGCTCGCCCGATGCCCGAGGCGCCGCCGGTGATCAGTACCACTTTGCCTGCGAAGCTCGCCGTGCTCATGGTTCACCCCGTGCCATTCGCCGCTCCTTCGCAAAGGCCCGGCGGACGTTAGCCGAGCACGCGCCGGCTGCACAACGGAGGGACCGCAGCCCGCCGAGCTTGACCGGGTGGCCGTTCATTCCCTATCAAGGTGCGCGAGTTCCGCAACCGGAGGCTCTTCATGAATGCAACGCGATTACTGCGGCTGGGCGCCATCTTGCTCCTCACCGTGTTCGGCTGCTCGAAGAAAGCGCCCTCGCCGGAGTCGGTGTCGCGGGCGGCGACGGCCGGCACCGAGAAGCTGGCGCTCGACAAGATCGCGGCGCGGCCCGACGGTGAGCTGCTCGTGGGCGCCGCCACCGTCGACATCACGCCCTACGAGAAGGCCGAGAAGGGCGACGTCTACATCGCGGGTTTCGCGCCGAATCGCACCTCGACGGGCGTCCTCGATCCGATCACCGGCCGGGTGCTCTACCTCGACAACGGGAAGGAGTGGGTGGTGTTCGCGTGGCTCGACTTCGTCGGGCTCTTGAACGACGAGGTGCGCGGCATCCGCTCGCTGGTGACGCGCGAGCATCCCGACCGCGTGATCGTGGGCTCGACCCACAACCACGAAGGCCCGGACACCATGGGCTACTGGGGTTTCGGTCTGCTGCTGCCGTTTTCCTCGGGAAAAGACCCCGAATACATGACCTGGATGCGCGGTCAGGTGGCGGACGCCATCACGCGCGCGGTGGCGTCGGCGCAGCCCGCGCGGCTGCGCTTCGGCACCGGCAACGTGCCCGAGGGCATCTCCGCGAACCTGTGGTTCCCGGACGATCCCACGCGCAAGGACAACGAGATGACGGTGATGGCCGCGGAGACGCTCGACGGCAAGCGCATCGCGACGCTCATCAACTACGACTGCCACGCCGAGTCGCTGTTCGAGGAGAACCGCAAGCTCTCGGCCGATTTCCCGGGGCGCCTCTATCGCGCGAGCGAGAAACGCAATCCGGATTCGGTGCCGATCTTCATCCCCGGTGCCATCGGCGGCATGATCATTCCGGTGCCGAATCGCTGGGACAAGCGCGACGAGTACGAGGACTTCGCGAAGCGGCTGGCGTTCGCGGACCAGACCGGCGAGACGCTGGCGCGGATCGCGGAGGAGTCGCTGGCGTCGGGCTCGGCGCCCGTCGGGCCCAAGGACGTGCCGCTGGTGCACGAGCAGCGCGAGCTCTGGCTCAAGAACGAGAACCGGATCTTCAAGTTCGTGACGTCGGTGGGGATCGTGGATCTCGCCGACCGGCCGATCAAGGGCGATCGCTTCCGCGCCGAGGTGCACCGTGTGGACATCGGCCCGGCGCGCGTGGTCACCGTGCCGGGCGAGATCTCCGTGCCGTTCGTTCCGGTCGACGAGCAGATCGACGGTGTCGTCGTCGAGAAGGTGACCGTCAGGCCCGAGGTCGACGACGCGCTGACGACGAGCGCGGCCTGCACCAGGGTGCGATCGGCGAGCGGGCCGAAGGTGATCGTCTGCGGTGTCGATCCCGCGGCCGAGCTCGCGGAGAAGTGCGCGAGCGGGGTGACGAGTACCGCGGCGACGAGCGCGCACGCGCCGACTATCCGCCGCCGGTTCGATTCCCCACGAGACACCACGCGGACGGTAGTCGCGCCGACACGCGCGGACGCGGCAATCGCGGGCGCGCGGCCTCAGCCGAGGCGCAGGGTTTCGAGCGGCTCCAGGCGCGCGGCCTTGATCGACGGATACAGGCCCGCGGCCACCGACACGAGGAGCGCGAGGCTCATCCAGATCGGGATGCGGCTGTACGCGACCACGACGACCCAGCCCGCGGCCGCGGACACGAGATACACGATGCCGACGCCGAGCGCCGCG
>CAZYWA010000113.1:0-17705 GCA_964650975.1 uncultured bacterium | reverse complement strand
CAGGTAACCGCGCACGATCGCCTCGACCTTGAGCGGCTCGGCCTTCCATACCAAGACCGCGCGGCCTTCGATCGCGGCACGGGCAGCGGCGTCCGGCACCACGTCCGAGAGCGGCTTGCCGGTCAGGTGGTTCGGCACGGCCGAGCCCAGGTGCTCGAACCAGAAGTTCGAGAGCTGGGTCAGGACCCAGCCCTTGCCCGGGATCGGCGTCGGCAGCACCACGTCGAAGGCCGAGATCCGGTCGGTGGCGACGATCACCAGCCGGTCGCCGAGGTCGTAGACGTCACGGACCTTGCCGCGAAACGCGAGCTTGAGGCCGGGCACGTTCGATTGGACGATCGCTTCCATCACACACTCCCGATTGGCATGGATGAGCCAAAGCGGGAAAGCATAATCCGAAACGAGTGGTTGCAGCAGCGCCAGCGGCGCGAATCGGGGACAGAGACGGCGCCCGCGGTAGGTAGTGCATCGGCGTGAGTTCGGGGGGTGTCCGTTTGGCGGCGTGGCAGCGGGCGCCCGCCCCGGGGCACGGCCGGCCATCGCATCGACGCCGAGGGCGAGCCGGCCTGCATTCGGCCTCGCGCCCGCGGCATCGCGACGACCGCGCCGTCGCGCTGCTCGGCCTCGAGCACCCCGGGGCGAGCGCCCGCCGCCACGCCGCCTTCCAATCGATCGCTAACTGATGCATTAGCCCGCGGTAGGGATGCTTGACTTCGGGTTGGGCGCGGGTAAACCCGACCAGGGTCTCCGGATGACACCATGACCACCAAGGTCGACCGCCACGAGCGCATCGCGCCGACCGCGTACTTCACGTCGTACACGTGGCACCGGCTGGGGCTGCCGTATGCCGAGCTATTCGCGACCGCGCGCGGAGCGCGGCTCTACTGGAGCTTGCGATTCGGCTTCGAGTGGATGGTGATGATCCGCGGGCGATTGCCCACGATGGCGCAGTACCTCGGACAGCGGCACCGGGTGATCGACTGGGCGCTCGATGGGTACGGGGCCGATCGGGTCGCCGAGATCGGTGCGGGACTCTCGCGCCGCGGTGTCACGTGGGCGGCCGATCGCGACGCCCGCTACGCCGAGATCGACCTGCCGCACATGATCGCCGCCAAGCAGGCGCTCATCGCGGAGCGAGCGCCAGCGGTGCTTCGCGGCACCCTGGCGGCGCGTCTTTCGCACCACTCGATCGACGTCCTCGACCCGAGCTTCGGGGACCGTCTCGCGGCGTTGCTCGAGGGCTCGCGCCGCCCGGCCGTGGTGGCCGAAGGCCTGCTCGGCTATCTCACGATTCCGCAGCGCACCGCCCTGCTCGGCTCGATCCGCGGTGCGCTCGCCCGCTCGGGCGGCGGTGTCTTCATCTGCGACTCGCACCTGGCCGACGCGCGCGTCCGGCTGGGCCGCGCCGCGAAGATCATGACCACGCTGATCGGCCTCCTCACCCGCGGCCAGGGCGTGCGCGAGCCGTTCGCGGACGGAAAGGCGGCGGAGGCGGCGTATCGGGCCGCGGGCTTCGCCGGCGTCGAGCGCTTTCAGCCACTGGAGCTACTCGATCGCGTCTCGGGGCTCGCGCGCGTCTACGCGCCGGTCAACATCTACCGGCTCACGGCGGAGGCATCGTGACGGTTTCGTCGATCGCGGCCAGCGAAGCGCCGATCGTCGACCTGTGGGCGCCCATTCTTCCCACCCACGCCCTCGAAGCGTGGCTGCGCGACAACTTCCATCCTCGATCGCTGAATGCGCGCCAACCTGCTCGCCGTCCTGGGTGAGAGCGCCGCGAGCTGAGCCGCGCGCGACCGGCCGGTGACGCGCTCAGCTCTGCTACGAGCGGCTGCTCTTGGCGCGGCGCTGGCTCGCGAGGCCCTTGCGTTGCAGCATCGGGCGCACGCGCTCGGCGAGCTCGGGGAACGCGTTCACCATCTTCGCGAGCGACGCGCGCGCCGGCGGGATCAGGACTTCCATGGGGCGCGTCGCGATCGCGGTCAGGATCGCGTCCGCGACATCGTCCACGGTGAGCACGCGGCCGCCGGAGAACGTGAGCGCGGCTTCCTCGTAATCCACCTGCAGATCGAGCATCGGGGTTTGCACCGCGTCCGGGCACACGGTGGTGACCGCGACGCCGAACGGCGCCAGCTCCTGCGACACCGCGAGCGAGAAGCCGCGCACCGCGAACTTCGAGGCGCTGTAGAGGCAGAGCCCCGGCACCGGTGCAAGCGCCGCCAGCGACGCGATGTTGATGATCTGCCCGTGTTTGTTGGGCACCATGTAGCGGGCCGCGGCGCGGGTGCCGAGGATCACGCCCTTGGCGTTGACGTCGAAGTGGCGATCGACCTCCACCGCGTCGGTCTCGTGGATGTAGCCCGGCCGCAGGTAACCGGCGACGTTGATCAAGACGTCGAGACCCTTCCATTTGCGCACCGTGAACGCCACCGCTTGGTCCCAGGCGGCGGCGTCCCGCACGTCGAGCACGTGGGTGGCGACGCGCTCGCGTCCCCAGCCGGATTTGCGGCTCGCGTCGCGCAGCGCCGTCTGCGCCACGTCGGTCGCGACCACGCGGTGACCGTGCGCGACCAGCACTCCCACCAGATGACGACCGATCCCGCTCGCGCAGCCCGTGACCAGGCAAGTCAGCGGTCCGCTCCGCGTCTCGCGTTCCATCGCATTCCCCATGACGACGAGATCATCCCAGGACGCGCGACCAAAACCACCGAGCGGTATAACGCGCGCCGCGAGCGCGGGAGAGCAGCGCCGGCTCGCTGGCGGCACACGAACGCTCGTCGAAGCTCACAGGAGACCCGTGCTACTCTCGCGAAACGAGGCGATTTCCCGGTGATCACGCGCGAGCCGATCCAGATCCCGCGCATCGCGCCTCCCGCCAAGCGGCGCTTCCGCCGCGACTACATCCTGCCCAACAAGCCGGTGGTCCTCGAGGGTCTGGTCGACGAGTGGCCGGGCAAGGCGCGCTGGACACCCGAGTACTACGGCACCGCGTACGGCGACGTTCCCGTCACGGTGGCGCGCACCCAGAAGAGCGGCGCGCTGGTGCTCGACCTGAACGACGGCCTCAACTACCGCGAGATTCCGCTGCGCGATTTCGTCGCGGGCATGCAGACGGTCGCTTCCGACGGCGACTACGTGATCGCCGAGATCGAACGGTTCCCCGACCAGTTCCGGAACGAGCTGGTGGTGCCCGAGTACTGCCGCGGCGCGCCGTGGCTGCGCTCGAAGCTGTGGTTCGGCAGCAAAGGCACCGTGACGCAGATGCATCGCGGCGCGCCGGAAAACCTCTACTCGGTGGTGACCGGCTGCAAGCGCTTCGTGATGTACCCGCCGGCCGACACCGCGGCGATGTACCCCTACTCGGTCTTCTCGAAGCTGCCCAACTTCAGCCCGGTGGACGTCGAGCAGCCCGACTACGATCGGTTTCCCAGGCTCCGAGACGCTCAGCCGTGGGTGGTGGACCTGCGCGACGGCGACACGCTCTTCATTCCGCGCTTCTGGTGGCACCAGGTGCGCACCGTCGAGTCGACGATCGCCGTCAACTTCTGGTGGGCGCGCGGCTACACGATGCTGATCTCCGCGGCCGCCCACGCCTACAAGAAGCTCCGCGGCCTCAGCACCTGACGCGGCCCTCCGGACGCGCCGCGGATCCCAGTCGCGTGGCGTGGCGCGGTTCGGAATGCGCGTGCTACCGTCGAAGGGTTCGCGCACGGGAATCCGCACGGATCCCGATGCAGAGGAGCCCACGACATGCAGAACGCTTGGATGTCGCGCCGCCGACGATGGCTGACCGGCAGCGGCGCGCTGGTGTTGTCGCTGGCGCTGGCCGGCTGCAACCCGATCACCCCGGGGGAATGGCAGGCGTCCGGCTCGGACGCGGAGGTCGGCGGCTACACCGGCCAGCTCGAGATCCGCGATCTGGGCGGCGGGAACCTGCAGGTGATCCGTCTGGCGACGCTCGCCGACGTCACCCATCCCGACGGACGCGCGGTCGACACCGCCTGGACCGGCGGCGCCGCCGCTTCGTCCACCGGCCAGCCGCTGCTCCAGTTCAAGCTCACCCGTGCCGACTTCGTGACCCAGGTCGGCAGCCTCACCCGCGGCGAGGCCGACAAGAACCCGCTCGCGGTGACTGGCGCCGTGACGCTGGGCGCCGACAACGCCCTCACCATCCACTACTCGGCCGACGACGACCCGAGCTTCTCGATCGACGAGAGCGCCACCTACCTCGGACCGACCGCGGCCGATCCGATCTTCACCGACGACGACGTGGTCGCCGAGAGCCACCCGGAGCCGCCGCAGTTCATCCACGACTTCCTGTTCCAGCTCTTCGCCACCTACTACGTGCTGCCGGACGTGGCGCCCTGGGTGCCCAACCCCGAGTTCCAGCGCGCCGTGCATTACGTCGAGCGCGAGCACACCGACTTCCAGTACTACCGCGACAACCCCGACCGGCTCCGGGTGGTGAACAAGGTTGTCGACGCCATCAGCCAGGCCGAAACCGAGATCCGCGCCAACGCGTTCCGCGCCACGTTCCACGACAAGGCCGACTACTACCAGGACCAGCTCTCGACGCGATTCCTCCCGTCGTTCGGCATGGTCGAGAACCGGACTCCCAGCGGCGACCCGCAGCCGGACGGCGACTCCGGCCTCTGGACCGGCGAGTACGGCTGGACCCAGGCGCAGCGCTACCGCGCCACCGGCGACCCGCAAGCGCTCACCGACCTGCGCAAGGTGGTGCGCGCCATGATGACGCTCATGGACATCACCGGCGATCCGCAGAACTTCGCGCGCACGCTGCGCGCCGCCGGCCCGCCGCTCGACAACTGGGTGCGCGGCACCGGCGATTTCTCGGACCTCGACTGGCTGCCGGGCGGCAACAACGACATGGGTCACGGGCTGATCCTGGGTCTCATCGCCGGCTGGGACGCGCTCCCGGCCGACGACCCGCTGCGCCCCGAGATCGCGGCGCACGCGCAGGGACTGCTGAGCCTCTGCGAGTTCGCGAACCCGCGGCCGTCGACCGGTTGCGGCGATCCCGACAATCCGACGATCTTCCCCGACGGCGATCCCGGCGAGGCGCTGATCTTCGCCGGCATCACCGCCAACGATCCGAGCCAGATCGACGCCGGCCTCGCGATCCTCAACAACCCGCTCTTGATCCTCTATGCGGACACCGGCGGCGGTCCGATCTATATCTATGGAATCAGCGACTGGAGCGGGAACAATCTCACGCTGGTCGGACACATCACCCAGCAATGGCTGCTGGCGCGGACCTCCGACGCGAATCTGAACCAGGTGTGGAGATACGCCTCGGGAGTCGCGTGGAAGACCCTCAGCACCCTCGAGATGCCGGTGCACGCGGCGCTCGCCGCCGGTCTCGGCGTGCTCACCGATCCCAACGATCAGGCCGCGGCCACCGACCAGGCGATCTGGGGACTGCGCTCGTTCCCATTCCCCAAGCACCCGTATCCCGTCGACCACCGGATCCGCGGCGACTGGGTGCTCTCGCCCTTCCCGGCGCTTCCCTGGAAGCTCGATTGGACCACCGACCCGGGCCGCGAGCAGGGTCTCTTCGGCCATGGGGTGCTCGAGACCTCGATCGACAACTACCGGTGGAACGCGGGCCCGTTCGACATCGCGGCGGGCCCGGTGGCGCCCGATCAGTATCCGGGTGTCGATTACTTGTTCCTCTACTGGATGGCTCGATCCGGCGGCTTGATCGGCGCGTCCGACTGAGATTCCCGGGGGGCTGTTCCAGCCCCCCGCCCCACGAAAGGCGCGGTTTTCGTGGGGCCCCACCCCCGAGGCGGCTCGCTATGCTCGCCGCGCGCCTGCGGCGCGGTGCTTCTGCTTCGACCCACCGCCGCAACGGGCACGGGAGGGTGGCGCCTCCGCGCTGCGGCGATTCACAGAACCTGAGCGCCGCAGAACGCGCGGCGGTCGCAATCACCCGGCCGTCGCGATGAGTCCCGTGGGCGGCGAGCGCGGCGCGGGCGTTCCGCTGGTGCTGCGCTTCGTGCTGTTCGTGGCGCTGCTCGCGTGCGCGGCGCCGGCCGTCGGGCTCGCTTGCTGGAGCGGCATGCCCGCGGCACAGCACAAGCTCGCGGTGATCGGTGTGGCGCTCGCGACGATCGCGGCCGTCGCGACACCGTGGCGAAACGCGCGGCGGAAGCTCGGCGCCGCGTGCGTCGTGGCGCTCGCCAACTCGTACCTGGCGTACGTGGTGCTGCGTTACGACACGATGGTGGTTGGAGGACGCGCATGGCTCATCCTCCTCACCTCCGTGCCGTTCGCGGTCGCCGCGATTCTCGGCAGCGGGGTCCGCGCGGCGGCGTTCGCCGTGACCGGCTGGCTGGTCACGGCGTTCGCGTCATTCCTCTTCGCCTCGACCCAGGTGCTGATGGCGATCTATTCCTTCACGCCCGCGGACGTGGTCGCCGACCGGGAGCGTGTGCTCGAGGACCGGCGCGTCGAGCTGCTGGTCGACGGGGCCGCCGAGGGCCGCGGCAACCCGCGCGCCGTGCTGCTCGAGCCCGACGGCGCAATCGACACCGGCTTTCAGGGCGGACGCGACGAATGCGACGACGGCTGCACCGTGCACTGGCCGGATCGCAAGGTGATCCACCATGCCATCACCGCGCTGATGCGCGATCCGGCGAGCGGGCTGGTGTGCGGCGTCGGCAGCCTCCACGACGGCATCGAGGACGACCACTTCTTCTGCGCGCGGTCCGACGGCAGCGAGAGCGCATCGATCCAGCTTCCCGAGTACCTGGGAATCGCGGGCGCTTACGACGAGGCGCGGCGCCGCGCGCTGGTGGTGCACCAGCACGGCTCGCTGACCGCGCTGACGGTCGCTCCGCTCGCCGTCACGCAGCACCTCGACATCAAGCTCTTCAACGTCGATTCGGCGGTGCCGCTCTGGAGCGCCGGCCGTCTCTTGGTGCGCGCCTCGGACGGCCACGTGGGATCGGTGAATCTCGACGATTTCTCCGTCAATCATCGCTACCTCGGCGTGGGCTCGGTGGGCATGGGAATCGGCACCTCGGAGGCGCTTCGCGAGGTCTACGTCGCGGACATGATGGAACCGGTGATCCACGTCCTCGACCCGGTGACGCTCGACGAGAAGCGGCGGCTCTCGGTGGTCTCGGGCCTCCGGATCATCACCGACCTGGGCGGCACGGGGAGAATCGCCACCGCCGGCTACTTCGACGGCATGCTCTACGTGCTCGACGCTGGCTCGGGAGCCATCGTCTCGCGTACCTTCGTGGGGCGGCTGACGCGCGCGATCGCCTACCAGCCGAGCGCGAATTCGGCACTCGTGGGATCGCGCGTCGGTCTGATGCGAGTGCCACTGTGACGAACGTGAGAACGCCGTGAGCGCGCCGCTCTCGTTCGGCATGTTACGCAACACCGCGCGCCTCGGCGCGGCGATGCTGCGGCAGCGCTCGCTCCCCTACTCGATCAACTTCATCGTCACCAACCGCTGCAACTTCCAGTGCGTCTACTGCGACGCTCCGGACCACGCCGGCCACGAGATGACGACCGCGGAGATCCGCGGTGCCATCTCCGAGCTCGCGGCGGCGGGAATGGCGCGTGCCAGCTTCAGCGGCGGCGAGGCGCTGCTGCGCGACGACGCGCCCGGGTTGATGGAATACGCCAAATCGCTCGGACTCTTCGTGTCGCTCAACTCGAACGCGTTCACCCTCGAGCCGCTGATCGAGCGCCTCGCGGGTTGCGTCGACCTGGTGATGCTGTCGCTCGACGGACCGGAAGAGGTGCACGACAAGGTGCGGCGCCAGCCCGGCTCGTTCGCAAAGGTCATCGCCATGCTCGAGCGCGCGCGAGCGCTCGGCATCTCGACCACGGCGATCACCGTGATCGGACCGTGGAACGTCGATCGCATCCCGGAGGTGCTCGAGCTCGCGAAGCGCGTGGGTTTCTGGGCGTATTTCCAGCCGGCGTACCGGAGCTGCTTCGACTTCGAGGAGGGGTTCGCGGCGAGTGACGAGCGCGACACGTTCGCGCGCATGGCGGACGCGATCGACGCAGGCCGTGCCCTCGGGCTGCCGCTCGGCGCATCGCCCGCGTTCGTCGAGCGGTTGCGCGCGGGGCCGAAATTCGGCAGCTGCTCCGACTGCGCAGCCGGCCGCTACTTCGGGACCGTGCTACCCGACGGACTGGTGGTGCCGTGCCATCTCACCTCGGGTCACGCGACCTATCTCAACGGACGCGAGGTCGGATTCGCGCGCGCTTTCCGCGAGATGCCTCACCCGAGCGCCGGCCCCGGCTGCGCCATCAGCCCCTACCAGGAGAGCGACCTGATCTTCCATCTCGATCCCGGCGCGGTCCTCGCGGGCTTGCGACACACTCGGCCGGCGCCGCGCGCCGTGGCCGATTCGCGCCCGGCCTGAGCGGCTACGCACCGCGACGCGCGGGCACGCGCCCGATCTCGGCCTCCAGATCGAAGAGCCTCAGGTAGTTCGCCACGCGCTCGTCGAGCGTCGGCGCCTCGATCGCGTCGCACACCTCGTCGACCTTGTGATCGCGGCAGATCTGCGGCCGGCGGTCGTAGATCGCGCACAAATTCCCCACCGTGAGGTGCGGACAGCGAACGCCGACCGCCTTCCCGAGCGCCGAGATGTCCGGCGCGACGCAACACGCACCGCATTTCCAGCATTCCTTGGCAGTACCGGTCACGACACCCGTCCCGGCGGAAGTCCCCATTCGCCCTCGCGCAGGCGGTCGAGGATGAGGCCGTAAAAGGTGTCGCGGTCCGGGCCGCGGTAGCGCCAGCCCGCAAGACCTCCGCAGCCGCCGCACACGGCGATCGTCCATGCGAAACCGGGGAACCAGGTGAGCTCGTCGGTCTCCTCGCCGACGGTGCGGACGCCCGGTGCATCGGTGAAGCAGCCGATGCAGAAGCGGATGCCCGCGGGGTTCACGAACGTGTGGGCATGAGCGCCGCCGTGCTCGATGCGCGCGGACTCGCGGGTGATCGGATGGGCGCAGTCGACGCACAGGAGCTCGTGATCGCGATGCTCGGCGGCGCGCTTCTCGGCCACCGGCACGAGCTGCCCGCGGCGCTCGGGACGCTCGTGGCGATGAGCGCGATCGAAGGCCTCGAGGGATGGGTGAAACATGTTTCAGTGCCTTGCTCGGCGGCGCCGGCCGACGTTAGGTTAGCGCGCGCCAGCCCCCGAGATCCGATCATGACACGCAAGCTTCCCACTCCGCGCGACCCCGAGTACTGGAGCCGCGAGCAGCTGGTGGCGGAAGAGAAACGGGTCTTCGAGGTCTGCAACGGGTGCCGGCTGTGCTTCAACCTTTGTCCCTCGTTCCCGGCGCTCTTCAAGGCGGTCGACGCGCTCGACGTGAGTGACGAGACGCCGCACGCCGCGGGCGCCCCGGAGGATGGCGGGCACGCCGAGCACGGCGAGCATCACGTCCGCGAGATGCGCGCCGACGTGAAGGGGCAGGTCGACGCCCTCGAGCGCATCCCGCTCAGCGTCCACCAGGAAGTCGTCGACCTCTGCTACCAGTGCAAGCTCTGCGATCCGATCTGCCCGTATCAGCCGCCCCACGAGTTCGCGGTCGACTTCCCGCGGCTCATGCTGCGCCACAAGGCGATCGACGCGAAGGAGCACGGCGTCAAGCTCGCAGACCGGTTGCTCGGCGATCCCGACCTGGTGGGCCGAGTCGGCACGCTGACACCGGCGCTCGCGAATCTGGGCGCGAAGCTCAAGCCGGGACGCATCGGCATGGAGATGGTGCTCGGCGTCCATCGCGACCGGAAGCTCCCCGAGTTCGCGTCCGAAACGTTTCTCTCGTGGTTCGGGAAGCGCCATCCCACGCGGCCGCGCCCGCAGGACGTCACCGGGCCGAAGGTGGTGCTCTTCTACACCTGCTCGGTGCAGTGGAACGTGCCGAAGGTGGGTCACGCCGCGGTCGAGGTGCTGGAGCGAAACGGCTTCACGGTGTTCGCTCCGGAGCTCAAGTGCTGTGGCATGCCGGCGCTCGACGGCGGTGACGTGCCGCGCGCCACCGCGTGGGCGAAGCACAACATCGAGGTCCTGCTGCCCTACGTCGAAGCCGGTTGCGACGTGGTGTCACCGGGTCCGACTTGCTCGTACATGATGAAGAAGGATTGGCCCGAGTATCTGGGCACTCCCGAGGCCGAGAAGGTCGCGAAGAAGTCCTTCGACTTGATGGAGTACCTCTTCTTGTTGCGGAAGGACGGGAAGCTCAAGGAGGACTGGACGGTCGAGGTGGGCAGCATCGGCTACCACGTGCCGTGCCATCTCAAGGTCCAGAAGATCGGCTTCCGCAGCCGCGACGTGATGAAGCGCCTGCCCGGCGCCGACGTGACGCTGGTCGACAAGTGCTCGTGCATGGACGGCACCTGGGGCATGAAGAAGGAGTACTACGAACTCTCGAAAAAGGGCGCGGCGCCGCTGCTCGAGCAGCTCACCGAGAAGAAGCCCGCGACACTCTCCTCCGATTGCCTGATCGCCAAGCTGCAGATCGAGGAAGGCACCGGCCAGGAAGTGCTGCACCCGATCGAGATCGTGTGGAAGGCGTACGGAGGAAAGGTCGAATGAGCCGCTTGAGCATGGACGAGATCCTGCCGGTCGAGCGGTTCGCCGCCGAGCGCGCCAAGCACCTGGCCGAGGTCACGCGGGTGAAAGGGCACCGCCGCCTGGCGGTCGGCCCGATCATGACGCTGCTCTTCGAGAACCGCACGACCATCCGCTGGCAGATCCACGAAATGTGCCGGGTCGAGAACATCCGGGACCTCGCGGGCGTGAAGCACGAGGTGGAAACCTACGGCGCCCTCATGCCCGGACCGCGCGAGCTCTCGACGACGCTCATGATCGAGGTCGAGGACGCGAGCGAGCGCGCGGTGTGGCTCAAGAAGCTCTTCGGTCTCCACGACCACCTGCGCCTGGTGATCGACTCCGAAGAGCCGGTGCCCGGGCGCTTCGAGCTGGGCCGCGAAGAGGAAACCGACAAGCGCATTTCCGCGGTGCAGTTCGTGCGCTTCCAGCTGAGCGAGGCGCAGATGATGGCGATCCTCAACCTCACGCGGCGTGCGGAAATGGTGGTCGACCATCCCGAGTACGGCGCGCGCGCGGCGCTCGAGGGCGATCTGCGCGAAGCGCTGGTCGACGATCTTCTCGAGAGCGAGTGATCGAGAGCGAGGGGCGGCCGATGGCATCTCCCGAGCGCCCCACCCTGCTGCGCCGCTTCGTGGGCGTGGTGACGACCTATCCCAAGGCGACCATCGCCGGGGTGCTGCTGGTCACCGCCGTCCTCGGCGCGGGTTTGCCGAAGCTCTACCTGTCGAACGAGCGGCGGCTGCTGCTCCCGGCCAACGACCCGCTCATCGCCATCGACATCAAGATCCTGGAGATCTACGGCGGCGGAAAAACCACCATGATCGGCATCGCCCCCAAGGAGGGCGACGTCTTTCAGCCGTGGGTGCTCGAGAAAGTCCGCGGCATCACCAAGGACGTGGCGGAGCTGCCGCACGTCGACGCCGACAAGGTGGTGAGCCTCACCGCCCGCAAGGTGAAGGCGATCGAGGCGGGGCCGGACGGCGATCTCGTGGTGCAGCGGCTGGTCGACAAGATCCCGTCGACCCCCGAGGAGATCGAGACGGTCCGGCACCGGGTGATGGGCCAGAAGCTGCTCATCGGCTCGCTGGTCTCCGCCGACGCCAAGGTCACGGCGATCATCGCCGACATCGACGACCTCGATCCGAGCCCCGAGCTGCGCAACATGACGCTCGACAAGCGGATCCGCGACATCGTCGCGAAGTACGCCGATCCGCGGATGAACGTGTACCTCTCGGGCCTGCCGATCTGGAACGCGCAGATGGACCGCTACACGCAGCGGGTCATGCTGCTCTTCGGGCTCGCGATCGTGGTGATCGGCATCGTCCACTTCGAGGCATTCCGCACGTTGCAGGCGATGTTCCTGCCGCTGGTCACCGCGGTGATGAGCGTCGCGTGGGCGATGGGGCTGCTCGGCCACTTGGGTGTCCCGATGGACGGCTGGAACTCGCTGGCGCCGTTTCTGATCCTCGCGGTCGCCGCGGGGCACGCGGTGCAGATCCTCAAGCGCTACTACGAGGAGTTCCGGCGGCTGGGCGACAACCGCGCCGCGGTGGTCGAGGCCACGGTGCGGGTCGGCAACGTGATGCTCACCGCGGGGCTGATCGCCACGTCGGGTTTCCTGACGCTGACCCTGTTCCCGATCCGCAGCGTGCAGGCGTTCGGGATGGTGGCGGCGTTCGGCATCGTCAGCGCCCTGGTCATCGTGATGACGTTCATTCCCGCGTGCCGGACGCTCCTGCCCGCGCCCAAGTCGGGCGAGATGGCGGCCGAGAAGCACAGCGGGCTGCTCGAGTGGGTGCTGGAGAGGCTGGCGCGCGCGCTGGTGCGCTCGCCGGGCAAGGTGCTCGCGATCTCGCTGGCGCTGCTCGGATGCGTGGTGTGGGGTGCGTTCCGGGTACAGGTGGAGAACTCGTACCGCGAGGCCTACCCGCCCGACGATCCGGTGCGCATGGACGACCACTACAACGACACGCTCTTCGGCGGGCTCAACACGTTCAACATCCTGGTGACGGCACCCGAGCGCGACGGCCTCTACGATCCGGCGCTCTTGCGCTCGATCGACGGGCTGCAGCGCTACCTCGAGTCGCTGCCGGACGTGGGCCGGACCCAGTCGATCGTCGACTACGTGAAGCAGATGAATGTCGCCGTGAACGGCGGTGACGAGGCCTACCGGGTGATCCCCGACACGCGCGAGGCCGTGGCGCAGCTCTTTCTGCTCTACGCCGGCGATCCCGACGACTTCGACGCGGTGGTCGATCATCCGTACCAGCGCGCGGTGGTGCGCACGTTCGCGAGGAACGATCACGCGAAGTACTGCGACATGATGTTCCGGTCGGCCAAGAGCTACGTCGATCAGCACTTCCCACCCAACGTGAAGGTGGACGTGGCAGGCGGGATCCTGGCGATCGGCAAGGCCGTGAACGATCTGGTGATCCGCGAGAAGATCCGGAACGCCGCCGTGATCTGCGGCATCATCTGGCTGCTCGCGTCGCTGGTGCTGCGCTCGCCGCTGGGCGGCTTCCTGGTGCTGGTTCCGTCGTTGGTGGCGGCGCTCGGCAACATCGGTGTGATGGGCATCATCGGCTCGTGGCTCAATCTCGCCACGGCCACCATCACCGCACTCACCATCAGCATCGGCGCCGATTACTCGATCTACTTCATCTTCCGCTACCGCGAAGAGCACCGCCGCCAGCCCGACGTGCGCCAGGCGACGCTCACCACCATGCTCACCGCCGGAAAGGCGATCTTCTTCGTCGCGTCGGCGATCGGCCTCGGCTCCGCGATGATGTGCTTCTCGCGGCTCTCGTACCACAAGCAGCTCGGCGGATACGTCGGGCTCAGCATGGTCACGTCGGCGCTCGCGGCGGTGACGATCGTGCCGGCGCTCATCATCCTTCTCAAGCCGAGGTTCCTCGAGCGCGACGCGGCGCGCCCCGGCGCCGGCAACACGGGCGCGCCGAATGGCGAGACCGACGAGCTCGAGGTCGCTTGATGGACCGGACCTTCGTCGCGATCGGCGCCGTGTCCGCGTTCCTCGGCGTGGCGCTGGGAGCGTTCGCCGCCCACGGGCTCAGGCAGCGGCTCTCGCCGGAAATGCTGCTGATCTTCGAGGTCGGCGTGCGGTACCAGATGTACCACGCGCTGGCGCTGATCGCGGTCGGCCTGGTGCTCGCGCACTGGCCGAGCGGGACGGTCGAGATCGCGGGCTGGCTGTTCCTCGCGGGGACCGCGATCTTCAGCGGTAGCCTCTACGCGCTCAGCGTCTCGGGCGTGCGCACGCTGGGCGCGATCACGCCGATCGGCGGGCTCGCGTTTCTGTCCGGGTGGATCGCGCTCGCCGCGGGCGTTCTCTCCGCTCGCCGCTGAGTTGCCACGGGGGCTTTCCAAGCCCCCGTCCCGCGCCGATCCGAGCGGTGCTCACGGTTCCGGAACGAGCTTCGCGTCCCGCAGCGCGGCGAGCGTCGCGCGCGCGGCGACCTCGTTTCCCAGCCGATTCGGATGAATCACGTCCGCCGGATCGACCCGGTACTCCTCGGCGGGCCGGCCCTGATAGTCCGCGAAGAGGTCGTGAACCACGAACGGCAGGCCCACCGCCGCGTCGCTCAAGGTCTTGTGCGATTTGCCGTCGTGGTAATGGCTGAAGCTCTCGAACACCGGGAAGATCACGATCAAGTTGGTCTTGCCGCCCATCATCGACGCGAGATCCGCGAGGTGCCGGTGCACGTCGACGGTCTGGCGGAAGCGCAGCGCCAGCTGCGGATCGTGCTGCCGCAGAATCTCGATCAGCGACAGCTGGGCGTGCTCCCACAGGAAGGACCTGTGGAACAGATCGCCGGCTCCGTCGCGCAGGAAATCACCCTCCTCGGAGCTGTAATACGAGTCGTTCAGGCAGAACCCCACGATCACCAGGTCCGGGTGGAAGGCCGCCGCGCGGGCGCGGAAGATCCCCACTTCCTGGCGCGCCGAGTAGCCTGAAACCCCGAAATTGAGCACCTCGAAGCGGCCGCTCGCATCGGGGTCGAGCAGCCGCTCGAGCTGCTTGGGGAACGTGTCGGCCAGCGGCAAGCCGTGGCCCCACACGATCGAGTCGCCGAGCACCACGATCCGGAACGTCCCGGGCGGCTTCTCGAGCGCGTACTCACGGTCGCGAAAGCCGTGCGCGTTGATGGTCACCGCGCCGCGCGAGAATCCCGGCTTGGGCAGATAGAGCAGATCGGGATCGTCGATCGGCTGGAAGATCTCGTAGTAGTGGACGTCGTCGAAGTCCATCACGCCCACGCCCGCGGCCCCGCTCGACGCTGGCGTCGTCGCCGCCGCGGGGCCGGACGGCCAGAGTGGGATCGAGTGGCGAAGCCGGTAGGAGATTTCCGCGAGTAGCGCGATCGGAACCGCGAGCAGCGCCAGCACCGTCAGGAACAGCAGCCGCTTTGCGGGCGTGAGCGAAGAACCGGCGCCCGGAGGCACGCTGACACCCTGCGTCACGGTCGTTTTCGAGCCTGAAAATGCGTCGTTGTGCCGGGGGCCCCGATCGCTTATCATGAAGTGAATCCATTCACGATAACGCGGTTCCAGTGGAAGGGGGCGGCCATGGCGAAGCGCACCGAACGGCTCTCCGCAGCCAGCCGTAACTCCAAGATTTCCGTGGACAAATCCGGTTATGGCGCCGGCGAGGCCGCGGGCCTGGCCGGTCTCAAGTATGCCACGCTCGCGTACTGGGACCGCAGCGGGTTCCTGCGCCCCAGCATCGCCGGCGCGCGCGGTGCGGGAAAAGGCCGCGGCCGGGTCTATTCGTTCCGCGACCTGGTGGCGCTGCGCACCGCCCACGAGCTGCGTAAGCAAGGGATTTCATTGCAGAGTATCCGCGCCGTGGTGAAGTACCTGCAGGGCCACGGCATGGAGTCGCCGCTCGCCGAGGCCAAGCTCATCGTACCGCCCAAGTCCCGGGAGGTGTTCGTGGTGCGCGATCCCGAGCGGCTGTGGAGCGCGCTTCGCGAGCCCGGCCAGGGCGTCATGCGGATGGTCGTGGAAATCGGCCAGGTCGAGCAGGAGTTGCGGCGCCACCTGTCACGCGAGGCCCGCGCCAGCGAATTGCGAGAGGCCCGTCGCTCGGTTGCATGACGCGACGGGGTACGGCGCGACCGGTCGCGGCGCGGCCTGAACGGTGGGCCCGTGCGAGCCCATCGCCCGCAATGGTACGATTTTCAGGATGTGTCGCGCGACGCCCGGGGGGGCGCCGGATCGCGGCAGTCGGAGCGATCCCAGTCGAATGCCCCCGAGCCTTCGCCAGCTTCTCGACATCGAGCGCGACCGCCGTACCCGCGCCGATCGCGCTTTCGCAGACATCGCCGATGCGGTGCGTTCGATCGCGTCCGCATGCAACCGCATCGAAGAGGGCCTCGCCGGTTGGCCGGCGCCCGCACCCGGGAAAACCACCGAGCCGCGCGCTCCGACAACACCGGCGTCCGAGCTGGGTGCCGCCGTCTTGCCGCGGCCGGATCCCGCCGGTGAACGCGACGCGACGGTCTGGCTCGAAGCGGGCCGGAGCTCCGCGCCGTCCGAGACCATTCGCAAGCTCGACGAGCTGCGCGACCACACCAATGGCGTCGCGACCCAGCTGCTGGCGCTGGTCGACACCGCCGATCGGCTGGCCCAGGGCCTCGGCGCCGCGCGGGAAATCGCCGAACGCATCGACCTCCTGGCACTGAATGCAGCGCTCGACGCCACGCGCAGCGATCCGGGAGCCCGAGGGCTCGCGCGCTCCGCGTCGGAGATCCGCGACCAGGTGGTGCGCTGGATCCGCACCGCGCAGCAGCTCGAGCCGCTCGCCGGCGACATTCGCGAGGAAGTCGGGCGGGCCGTGCTGGCGGCCGACGGCGCGCTGCGGCGCTCGGCCAGCGCGCGCCAGGACGCGGTTCTCGCCGGCCAAGAGATCGAGCAGCTCACCGACCTGCTGCGCCGCACGCTGGAGAGCGCCTCGCGGAGCCTCGGCAGCAGCAGCACCGCCGAAGCACCAGCCGCGTCGGCGAGCACCGAGCCGCCCATCGACCACACCGAGCAGCTGGCGATCGAGCTGCGCGCCGTGGGCGCCCGCCTCCAGGAGCTGCTGCTCGGCAACGGGCGCTGAGCTCCCCGGCCGCCGGGCAACCGCTCCGGGGAAGATGGTATGAGCTCGCGAGAGGCCGGAGCGCGGCTCATGGAGACGTACCTGGCCGAGATGGCCGAGCACGTGCTCACATGCAACCGCGAGCTCGGCGCCATCGAACGCGCGTCTCCCAGCTCCGACGATCCCTCCCACTTCGACACCCTGTGCCGTACCACCCACAGCCTCAAGGGAGCGTCGCAGGCGGTGCGCGCTCAGCTGGTCGAGACGGCCTGCCATCTGTTCGAGGAAGTGCTGATCCACGCGCGCTCGATGCCGCCCGGTCAGCGAAGCGCGCCCTTCGAGCTGCTCTACGCGACCATCGACGCGCTGGCGGACGCGCACGCACGGCTCGCCGACGGCACCAGCCTGGCGGGCTCGCCGCTCGAGCGGATGATCCCGCGCCTCGACCAGCAGGTCCGCGCCGACGGCGACGGCCTCGCGAGCCAGAACGCCTCGCCCGAAGCGTCCTCCCCCGCTGCCACTCCCGGAATCGCACCACCACGGGATCAACACGGTCATCGCTCGGCCACCGGCACCGTGCCGTTCCGCGAGGTCTGCGAGGGGATCGAGAAGCTGGTGCGCGAGCTGGCCGAGTCGACCGGCAAGGACCTGGCGCTCGAGCTCGAGGGCACCGAGATCGTGCTCGAGCGCGCGCTGGCGGCGGCGCTGCCCGACCCGCTCCGCCACTTGATCCGGAACGCGGTGGATCACGGCGTCGAGAGCCCGGCCGAGCGGCGCCGCGCCGGGAAGCCGTCCCCGGCTCGCATCGTGGTGGCGTGCCGGCTCGACGGCGCGGACGTGGTGATCACGGTGATGGACGACGGGCGCGGGGTCGACGTGAACCGCATCCGCGAAGCGGCTCGACGCCGCGGCCAGTCCGAGCCCGCCACACCCGACGACCTCTTGCGGCTCCTCTGCCGGCCCGGCTTCAGCACCGCCGAGCA
>CAZYWA010000112.1:0-17760 GCA_964650975.1 uncultured bacterium | reverse complement strand
TAGCTCTCGGGCGTGCCCATGGTGAGGTGGCTGTAAGCCACCGCGCCGTGCTCACACCAGATCTGCGCGGCGATCGTCTCGCCCGCGAGTCGGGCTCGCAGCAACGTGACGCCGGGCAGGGCGAGCTGACCCTTGAAAGTCGTGTCGGACAGCGCTTTGATGCCAGACAGGCGATGTCGCTGGACCAGGAAGCGAAACAGCGAAGCGCACTCATCGGCGAACTGGTGTGGGTCAGCCGCGATCTCCACGGTCATCTTTCGCAGCGACTGTCTCGCATTCCTGCGGTGTGAGCGTGCGACGCCGGCCTCGCGGCTGCCGGACAGGTCATAGACGACGTGATCCTTGAACCGAGCCACGTGGTCGAAGCAACGGCGCAGGTCGACTTCCGCCCACGCGCCGAACGGATCGGTCACGAGGCTCACGGCAACCAGCTCCTCGGCACGGCGCAGCTCCGCCAGATCCTCACCGACACCGCTCCACCGGGGACAGCAGAAGAGCGGGTAGCTACCCATGGCGTCGCGATGCGCCGTCGAGGGAATGGCTCGTGCCAGCACCAAGCCGCCGGATGCGGTGAGCGACACCGGGTCGCCGAACTCCGCGAACGAGGCTGCATAGCCCGGATTCAGGTAACCCGTCATCACCGGGGCAACAGATGAGTTCGGGTCCAAGCCTGCCATATCCGGACTTCGATTACGCGATGACGGTTCGCGGGTGGGTGCAGTTCGACAGCTTCCTTTCCGAGGCGCAGTGTAGCCGCATGCGCGATGACGTCACGAAGCACGTCGGCCTTTGTTCAGAGTTTCAGGTGAAGGCAGGCATCCCGGGTGCCCCGGACGGCACCGCGCACCACAGCATCGGGGGCGCGGACAGTCTGGACGAGTTGCTGGAGCACCTCCCGCTTTCCGATCACGTAGCGGATTTTTTTGGTGGTCCCTACGTGTTGCACGCGTTCAACCCGGTGACGGTGCAGCCCGGCCGGCCGACTTACGTCCACAAGATCCACCGCGACGCGGCCACTCACTGCGGCGATTTCCGGCTGCTGATGAACATGTTAATCATGGTGGACGAGTTCACGCTGGAAAACGGCGCCACGTACATTCTCTCAGGTTCACATCACCACCCGGATCCGCCCACCGCCGATTTTTTCTTTCGTCACGCGGAGAGAATCACCGGGCCGGTGGGATCGATCGTTCTCTTCGATTCGAGGGTTTGGCACGCTGCGGGTGAGAACCTTTCCGCGCGAACTCGCTATGCGATGACGCTTAGCTTCAGCCGCCCTTTTATGAAGCCGCAGCTCGATTATGCGCGCCTTCTGGGTGAGGAGCGCGGCGCCAAGCTTTCGGAGGCCGCTCGGCAGTTGATCGGGTACAACGCCCGGGTCCCGGTGAGCCTCGACGAATGGTACAAGCCGCGAGATCAGCGATTTTACCGGGCGGATCAGGGCTGATCGCATGAGGAATTTCGACCAAGAAGCCGAGCAGCAGGGCGATCGACTTTACAACTACCAGTTCGACGACTCGGTACGGCGCTATGCGTTGCGAACGTTCGCGCCGTTTCTCGGAGATGGTCCGGCGCTTGAGCTCGGTTGCCACGAGGGAGGCATGACTCGCCTCCTCCTGAATCGCTATTCCGACGTGACGGTCGTGGATGCCTCGTCCGCGGTGCTGGCCGAAGCTCGAAAGTCGCTTTCGTCCGCGGTGCAGTTCAGGCACGGCACGTTCGAGACAATCGAATTGCCCGCCCGGTTCCAGGACGTGTTCATGATCAATGTCTTGGAACACGTAGACGACGCCGTGCTGGTTCTCGGACGTGCGCGCTCCTGGCTGAGGGAAGGGGGGCGGATCTTCGTGCTCTCTCCGAATGCCAATGCTCCTTCTCGCCAGATCGCGGTGCGCATGGGGCTCATCACCCACCAGCAGGCAGTGACCGAGGTCGAAGCCAGGAACGGCCACCGCCGAACCTACGCGCTCGATACATTCCAGCGCGATTTACGCATGGCGGGTCTCTCGATCCTGCACATCGGTGGTTTGGTGTTCAAGGGCCTTGCGAACTATCAGATGGACAAGGCGTTCGCGGCCGGCATTATCGATGATGCCTACCTCGACGGTTGCTACGAGGTTGGCAAGGTTTATCCCGATCTCTGCGCCAGCCTTTACGCCGTCTGCGGCTCGTGAAGAAACCGGCCCGTTCCGGGGGGTTGGCTTCCATCGCTGGTGACAGGGTTCACTTGCGGCCGCCCCGCCCCGGCGATTTTGCCGATTGGGTCAGGCTTCGCCGCGAGAACCGCAATTACCTGCGTCTCGCTGAGCCTGCGGTCCCTCGCGGATTCGACCCGTATGGAGCCGAGGCGTTCGAGCGATTGCTGGTTTCGGCGAGTACCGAGCGCACACGCCGGTTCTTCGTGTGCGACAACGAAACGAAGGCGCTCCTCGGGCAGGTCAGCCTGAGCGACATCTCGCGAGGGCCGTTCCAGAGTTGCTTCGCCGGCTACTGGATCGGCAGGCGCCATTCGAACAAGGGCTTGATGAGCGAAGCTCTCGCGTTGGCGATCCGCTACGCCTTCGAGGAGTTGAAGCTCCATCGGGTCGAGGCGAACATTCGTCCGGAGAACCTCGCTTCGCGCGCGGTGGCGGCGAAGTGCGGTCTTCGGTGCGAAGGGGTCGCGCTTCGGCTCCTGAAGCTGGCAGGGCAGTGGCGCGACCACGAGCGTTGGGCCATCACCCTCGAGGATCTGGGCCGCCGTCGACGTCCCGCCGGCGTGGTACGGAATCGAAAGGGCCCGGCGTCGACCAACGCGCGACACACTTCAACCTCGCGGTAATTGGTTGAGCGCGCTCGTGTCGATTTGGCCACGAAGTCGACTGCTGCCCTCGACCGCCAGGCGTATGCACTGAGCGATGCGCTGAATGCTATCGGGTGTCACCGCGCGGCCCGTCGGAAAGACCATGATCCTGTCGGTCAGATGCTCGGTGCGGCCGAGCCGCACTCCGGCCGAAGGATAGAGGGTCCGGTAAGGCTCCATCCGGTGACAGCCGGGATGGAAATAGCGGCGGACGAGGATGTTCTCGGCCATCAGGAGCGAGACGATCTCGTCTCGCTCCAGATTCATCACCGAGGGATCGACCTCCGCTACCACGTATTGATGGTTGGATTGATCGGTCGCGGAAAATTCTAGAAATCTCAACCCTCTGATGTCCGACATCTCTCGAAGGTAGGCGACGTGGTTGAGCCTGTTGACCTCTCGAATCTCGTCGATCTGCTCGAGGCTTGCGAGGCCCATCGCGGCCGAAAGCTCGTTCATCTTGGCGTTGGTGCCCAGGTAGATCACTTGATCGTAGTTGACGAAGCCGAAGTTCCGCATCAGGCGAATGCGTTCGGCGAGGATGTCGTCGTTGGTCGTGACGGCGCCACCCTCGGCGGAATTGACGTACTTGGTGGCGTGAAAGCTGAAGACCTCCGCCCTGCCGAAGGTGCCGACGTTCCGTCCCCGGAGCGTGCATCCGAGCGCGTGCGCGGCGTCGAAGAGCAGCGTGAGCCCGTGGCGCCGAGCGACATCGGTCAGTCCGTCGACGTCGCAGGGCCGTCCCCAGAGGTGGACGCCCAGGATGGCGGAGGTCCGCTCGTTGATCAGCGCTGCGACCGCGTCCGGGTCGAGATTGTGGTCTGGCCCGACGTCGGCAAAAACCGGAGTGAGCCCGAGCCACTGAACGGCATGCGCGGTGGCGACGAACGTGAACGACGGCACGATCACCTCGCCGCTCAGATCGCACCCGCGGATCACGAGCTCGAGCGCGACGGTGGCGTTGGTGGTCGTGATGCAATGCCGGACGCCGATGCGCTCGGCCAGACGGCGCTCGAACTCCTGGACGACCGGGCCGGAATTGGTCAGCCAGCCGCGTTCGAAGATCTGACCCACCAGCTCGGTGAAGCGCTCGAGCGGTGGAAGATTGGGGCGCCCGACGTGAAGCGGTTCCGAGAAGGCCGGCGAGCCACCGAGGACGGCGAGGTCGTCGATCGAGGACTTGTCCTTGCCGATCCCGGACCCCATGCGCTCGATCCTTTCGCGCCGCTGCGAGGACGGTGGTCCCCCCGCTCGAACCGGTTGGATTCGAACCGATCCCTGTCTAAGATCGCCAGCCGTGCTCGAAGGCTTCAGCCTCGGTCCGTCGACCCTCGCTCGGTTCGGCCGCGTCGTAGCGCGGCTTCTCTATACAGAACCCGATCCGGGCGTTCAACGTGCCGACGACTGACACGTCGAGCGTCCGGCCGGACGCGACTGTCACGATCGTCGAGCCCCGCACACGCTGGACGGCGGCCGACCTGGCCGAGCTGTGGCGCTTCCGCGATCTGCTCTGGATCCTGGCTGCGCGCGACATCAAGGTTCGCTACCGCCAGACCGTGGTGGGCGCGCTGTGGGCGGTCCTTCAGCCGGTCGCGACGATGGTGCTCTTCTCGGGCCTCTTCAGCTTGCTGGGGCGTACACCCGCATCGGCGGGCACGCCCTACGTCGTGAGCTCATTTTGCGGGCTGCTGCCGTGGCAGATGCTGGCCTACAACGTGACCCAGGCGAGCACCAGTCTGGTCGCCAACCAGGCGCTGGTCACGAAGGTTTACTTCCCCAGGGTTTTGCTGCCGATCGCGCCGGCACTCACCGGACTGGTGGATTTTCTGGTGGCGTTCGTGGTGCTGCTCGGGATGATGGTGGCTTTTCACATCCATCTCACGTCGGCGGTCTTGCTATCGCCATTTTTCCTTCTTCTCGCGCTTTGGCTGTCGATCGCGATCGGGATCCACCTCGCGGCGCTCACCGCGCTGTTTCGTGACTTTCGATTCGTCGTGCCGCTCTTGATCCAGGTCGGTTTCCTGGTCAGCCCGGTCGTGTACGAGACCAAGGTCCTGGTGCCCGCGGCCTGGCGGTGGGTCTACGACCTGAACCCGACGGTCGCGATTCTCGATGGTTTCCGGTGGTGTCTGCTCGGTTCGGCCCCGCCGAGCGCCTACAGCCTGGTTGCGTCGCTGGTCGTGACGGCCGGGCTCACGTACCTGGCTCTCGCTTCGTTCCGAAGCCGGGAACGAGACATCACCGACCGGATCTGACCCGAGATGAGCCCTCACGCGATCTCGGTCGAAGGAATCGGCAAGCGCTACGCGTTGGGCTCCAGCACCTCCGGCGACCGTCTGTCGGAGGCCGTGGTCCAGTTCCTGAAGGCGCGCTGGCCCAGCCGCGGCCGGCGCCGAGCGCAGGATTCCGGGCGATCCGCGGATCGCGAGTTCTGGGCGCTTCGGGACGTCTCGTTCGAGGTCCAGGCCGGCCAGGTGACGGGCATCGTCGGCCGAAACGGCGCGGGCAAGAGCACGCTGCTCAAGATCCTCGCCCGGGTCACGGAACCCACCGAAGGCCGCGCCGTGATCCGTGGGCGAGTCGGTTCGCTTCTCGAGGTGGGAACCGGGTTCCACTCGGAGCTCACCGGAGTCGAGAACATCTACCTGAACGGTGCGATGCTCGGGATGCGGCGGTCGGAGATCCGCACCAAGCTGCCGGCGATCCTCGACTTCGCGGAGATCGCCAAGTTCATCGACACCCCGGTGAAGCGCTATTCGTCGGGCATGTACATGCGCCTCGCTTTCGCAGTCGCGGCGCACCTCGATCCGGAGATCCTGATCGTCGACGAGGTACTGGCCGTGGGTGACGCGGCCTTTCAGAAAAAGTGCCTGGAGCGCATGGAGTCCGACGCGAAGGGCGGGCGCACGATCCTGTTCGTGAGCCACAACATGACGGCGGTCCAGGCGCTGTGCAGCGAGGTCGTGCTGCTGGAGCAGGGCCGGATCGCGCTGCGCGGCACGCCGCGGCAGGTGGTCGACCACTATCTGGGCGGCGACAGCGATCGGCTCGAACGCGTGTGGAAGGATGCCGCGCAGGCACCCGGCCAGCCGTACGTGGCGCTTTCGCGCTGCGCGATCGAGGCGGAAGGTGGCGGAGCGATCCGGGAGGTGAACCGCGATGAACCTTTCGTGCTGCGCATCGACTTCGAGAACTTCACTCCCGACATCTATTTGAACCTGACCATCTTCCTGGTCCACACGTCGGGGGTCGTGGCGTTCGTCAGCTTTTCGAAGGTGGAGCGTTATCCGGTCGGCCGCTTCTCGGCCACCTGCGAGATCCCCGCGAGGCTTCTGAACGACGGCCTCTACACCATCCGCTTGCTGGTGGTACGCGACGCGGCGCCCATCTCGATCGAGGATCACGTCCTCGGCTTTCACGTCCGCGATCCGGCGGCCCGGGTCGATTGGTACGGCGACTTTCCCGGCGTCGTCCGCCCGGACCTCAAGTGGGCCGTCGAGCCGGCTCAGTGACCGGTGTCAGACGGCGTAGAACACCGACTCCCACTTGATCGGGCTGTGGTGCCCGAAGAAGAACCGGTAGCCCGGCTGGATCTCCCGGAGGGTGAAGGGGATCTGCCAGAGGTCGGCGGGGCGGTGATAGGCGGAGACAGCCAGTCGAGGGCGGTGCCGGCGCAGGACGCTGGCGGCGCCTCGCACGGCGTCGAGCTCGGCCCCCTCGATGTCCATCTTCACGAAATCGACCCGCGCGAGACCGTGCTGCTCGACGTAGTCGTCGATCGACGTGACCGAAAACCGGTCGATCGCGAGGCCGCCCGGCGCGATCCGAGCGGAGTCGGCGCGCACTCCCTCCACAGCGCGGGAGGTCTCGCCGATCGCGAGCGAGTTGACGTGCAGCGTGTGCGCGAGCGCCGGGTTGAGCGACGCCTGTAGCTGGCAATACCGCGCGTGCAGCGGCACGGGGTCGAAGAGGTGAACCTCCCCTCGATCCCCGACCAGGTTCGCGAACAAGAGCGAGACCTCGCCGATGCAGGCACCGCAGTCGAGGACGATCTCGCCTTCGCGCGGGGCGACGCTGGTGCCGTCCCTGCGAACGAGGTACTGCCGGTAACCGTTGAGGAGGTCGATCTGGATCTTCGTGGTGACCGTCGTGAGCCGACGTCCCAGTCCCTGGACCTCGATCTCGAGCTGGAGCAGCGGTAGACCCAGGTAGTCGCGCGGCAGCTCCGCGCTCTGGAAAGGCTCCTCGCGCAGCACCGTCACGAACTCGTCGAAGTCGATCCGGGGAAAGAAATACTGCCCGGGATCGGTGGTGCGCAGCACCAGCACCGAATCGAACAACAGCTTGCTCAGGTCGTCGGCCAGCATCTGTCGGGCTTCCCAGAGGGAACCCGCGTTCGCCTCGAGCCATTCCGGGGAAGACGGATCGGGCTCGGTGGCGACCGCTGCCGCTGGCATCCGTAGCGCGGTCCGCACGACGCGCTTGGCGGCGTCCTTGAGGATCACCGCTGGCGCAGGGCGCGGCGGTGGTTGCTGCATCTCGGCGAACCAGCGCCACTCGAAATCGGGGTCGTTGCGCTCTCGTTTGGGCGCGCCGCGATAAAACGCGACTTGGCGCAGCAGGCTCGAGATCCAGTTGCTTCGCGGACCACCGGCGATCCCCGGTCGATGGCTGGCGATCGCACTCGAAGTCGTGGACATGCAGCGAGCTTCCAACGGTGTCGGGGGTGCGTCAACCGGCCCGCGGGCGCGATGAATGCGATGTCGCGGAAACGGCCGATCGAGCTCCACGAACCGACGTGTGGACCGGCCCCGCTTCGCGCACCTCCGCGAGGCCGGCCGAGCGGAACCAGCCCATCACCTCGTCCGGCGAATGGATCCCGTGGTAGCGCGGCGAATACCCGTCGAAGGTGTCGAGGACATCCCACTCGAGCCCGAGTCCCTGGCGGCTGTACGGGAACGCATCCCACAGGAAACCGAGCGCGCGCGACCCGGCATGCCGATGGCTGAGGTGGATGAGCCACCGGCACCAGTCGTAGAAGGCGTCTTCCGGGATGCGCGACGTGTACGGGATCCACACGGCGCGGGTCGCGTACGAGGCCTCGTTGGGGTAGACCCAGATCGCGATCGTGCCGCCGGGCTTGAGCAGCGGCACCAGCGCCTCGAACGATCGGCGGGTGTCGGGAGTGTGGTGGAGCACTCCGATCGACACGATGAGGTCGAAGGTGGCCGGCGCGAAGGGCAGGTGACCGATGTCCGCCTGCGCGATGCAGACCGACGACTCGGTGGCGAGGTTCCGTCGCGCGGCCTCGACGGCCAGGCTCAGGTCCACGCCCACGACCCGCGCACCCCATCGCGCGAGTACCTCCGCGAAGCGTCCGCTGCCCACTCCGGCGTCGAGCACCAGCTTGCCGGCGACGTCGCTCGGAGTGAGGCCGGTCTTGGTGCGGAGCGTGTCCTCGGTGATGGAGGTTTGGTGGTGGGAGTCGAGCTGCGTGGTGTCGTGGGTGTTCCACTCGCGGCTGAACGAGCGCACGTACGCGTCGCTCTCAACGAACCGGGGGATGTCGCGAATCACCGGGAAGCGGTGGCCGGCCGGGCACGCGAGATCCTCGCCGTCGCGAGCGAGCCGATCCCGGCACCTCGGACAGCGGAAAAGCTCGATCCATTCAGATAGGGCAAATGGAACGCTGTCACGGCCGCCGGCTGGCTTCTCGTCACGGACCGATTCGGCGTGCAGCGAGGCGGAGGGCGCCGGTTCGGGGACCGGCGTGCTCGGCGTGCCGGCGGGAGCGGGCCCGCCCCTAAGACCCCGCAGCACACGGCGCAACGCCTTCCGGGCGAACTCGATCGGGTGAATACGCAGCCGGCGAGTGGCGACCAGGATGACCCACGTGGCGGCGAGGTAAGCCGACACGGCACACACGTGCACGGCGCGGCGGGCGGCGCTGGTGCTGCCGAGTGCGCGAACGGGTGCGGTGGCGTTGCTTTTCATGCCAAGCGGGTCTGGGTTCGCTGTGTCCGAAGCGCGCGAAGGGTAGCAGGCGGCGGGGGCTCTTCCCCGGCGGCGGAGCCGATCGGTCTCGTCAGGTGCTTGCCCGCACTCCGCGCACCGAGGTGTGCACCGGTCCTGCTTCGCGCACGTCCTCGAGCCCCGCGGCTCGGAACCACGCGATCACGTCGGTGGGCGTGTGAATGCCGTGATACCGCGGCGAGTAGCCGTCGAACGTGTCGAGCACGTCCCACTCGACTCCCAGTCCCTGGCGGCTGAACGGAAAGAACACCCGCAAGAAGAGCGTCAGCGGATGGCGCGGATGGCGGTGCGTCCACGGCACCAGCCACGCGCACCAGTCGTGGAACGCGTCGGCGGGAATCCGCGAGGTGAACGGGATCCACGGTTTCCGGGCCTTGTAGGCCCCCTCGTCCGGGTAGACCCAGATCGCGATGGTGCCGCCGGGCGCGAGGAGTGGCACCAGCGCCTCGAATGCGCGCCGGGTGTCGGGCGTGTGGTGCAGCACGCCGATCGAGACGATCGCGTCGAACGTGGCGGGTGCGAAGGGGAGCTGGCCGATGTCGGCCTGCGCGATGCAGACGTTGGATGCGGAAGCGAGATTGTGGCGCGCGGCCTCGACCGCGTAGCTCAGATCCACACCCACCACGCGCGCGCCCCAGCGCGCCAGCACTTCGGCGAAGCGGCCGCTGCCGGTGCCGGCGTCGAGCACCAGCTTTCCCGCGACGTCCTCGGGCGAAAGACCGGTCTTGGTCCGGAGTGTGTCCTCGCTGATGCGGGTCGCGCCGTGGGAGTCGAGCTGGGTGGTGCGATGGGTGTTCCATTCGCGGCTGAACGAGCGGACGTAAGCGTCGCCGCCCACGAAGCGCGGAATGCCGCCCAGCACCGGAAACCGGTGCGTCTGGGTGCACGCCAGCTCGTCGCCCGCGAGCGAGAGGCGCTCGCCGCAGCGGGGGCAACGAAAGAGCTCGATCCAATCCGCGAGCTCGAAACCGCGGCCCGGGCCGGTCGAGCGCTCGGGCGTGTCGCCGCTCGGGGCCGGCGAGGTCGCAGCGCTGGGCTCAGGGCGGGCATCACCGCCGCCGGCAGGACCACCTCGCGTGCGGAGGTAAGCGAGAATCGCGGGCAAATCGAGGCGGATCCGGAACGTCACGAGCATCACCAGCCACACGACCGCCAGGTAGAGCGAAACGCCCACGCGATTCGCCGCTCGTCTCCAGGGCGAGGCGCTGCCGAGCCGTAGCGTGGGTCCGTCACGCATAGACGTCGAAGGTGGCGTCGACCATGCGCGCGATCGAGAACCGCTCGCCGACGAGCTCGCGCCCGCGCTTTCCGAGCGCGCGAGCGCGCTCGGAATCCCGCGCCAGCCCGGCCAGCTGCATGGCCAGCGCGTCGAGGTCTCCCACCTCGCACACCACGCCGGTCTCGCCGTCGAGCACCGCTTCCGGCGACCCGGCCGCGCGTGTGAGCACCACCGGCACTTCGAGAGCCTGGCTCTCGAGAGCCACGTTCGGGCAGCCCTCCGCGACCGAGGTGAGCAGGCTCGCGTCGGCGATGCCGAAGAACGCGGCCGGGTCCTGGTGCCGTCCGGCGAAGCGCAGGCAGCCGTCGAGGCCCAGGCTCGCGGCTCGCGCCCGGACCTGGCTCTCATCAGGACCGACGCCGACGTGGATCGCGCGCAGCGACGGCACCTGGGCGCGCAAGCGCGCCAGCACCTCGAGGAAGTCCATGGGGCGCTTCTCGGCCGCCAGGCGGAACACGCCGACCACCACGAACGCATGCTCGTCGATGCCGAGCTCGCGGCGTCGCGCGGCGCGCCGGGCGGCGTCGGGCCGAGTCAAGGTACTGGCGTCGATGCCGTTGTAGACCACGTGAAAGCGGCTCGATCGGATCCCGCACCAGTGCGCGTAGTCGTCGGCTCCGGCGCGCGAGTTCGCGATCAGCCGCACCGAGCCGCCGTGCGCCAGCAGCCGGTAGCTCGCGCGATACCAGGTGCGGAACAGCCGCTCGAAGTGCGCCGGGCTCAGGTTGCGGGTGCTGAGCACCACCCGCGGCACCCCGGCCATGGCGCCCGCGAGGCCACCGACCGCGTTGGGCTCGTCGAGCCAGCAGTGAAGCACGTCGGGGAGCGATTCGCGCAGGGCGTCGACGAGCGGCACGAGGCGCCGGCGCGCGGGATGAGCGTCGACCGCGGCGCGCAGCTCTTCTCCCGAGGAACCGGCCCAGCCGCGTCTCAGGGCCGGGCGAGGCCCGACGCTCGCGAGCGGCGCTCGCAGCGGAGGCACGGGCTTCACCGCGACACCGCCGCGAGTCAGCTCGGGAACGAAATGCGCGTTGGCGCCCGCGACCGGCAGCGCCGTCAACACCGTCACGCGATGTCCACGCGCCGCCTGGGCCAGCGCCAGGTAGGTGAGCTGGCGCTCCGCGCCGCCCGAACCGAGCTCGCCGATGTAGTGGGCGATCGACCGTGGCGCACCGCCACCGGTGACGGTACGCGATGAGCTCGAGCGCGGAGCGACCCGGACGGCCTGCGCGAGCGCCCGTCGCACCGCCCGGCGCGTGGGCGGCGGCGGTGCCAGCTCCCAGCCGGCGACGACCGGACGCAGGCGGAGCTTCCGGAGCAGCGCCGCGACCAGCCGCATCGCCGAGGCGATGGCGCCCAGCAGCAGCGCGGTCGCCGGTGGTGCCGAGAGCGACGCACCGACCGAGTGGGTGAAGTGGAAGCGCCGCGGCCACAGTCGCGCGCACACCAGGATCGGACCCAGATGTGCCGTCTCGAGGCTGTGCACGACGATCTCGAGAGGCGCCGTCGCGGCACCGCCCCGGGCTCGGGCGAGGGACAGTTGCCGCAGCGGGATCGTCTCGGCGAGCGGCGAGCCGTGCACCGCGACGCGCCGGTCCGTGGCGACGATCAGCGATGCCGCGCCCTCGACTCGCGGCGGCGGATCGTCGGGATCGAGGCACAGCACGAGCACGGCGCCGCCCTCGACCACCACGCGGCCCGGCCATCCGGGCTCGATCCCGAGCTGGCGGATGGCGGCGAGCCAAGAGCGTGGCATCTACGGTCGCGGCTTCTGGGGAGGTGCGTGCGCGTCGGGCGCGGAGTCGCGCACCAGCGCGCCCACCGTGGCTCCACCGGTCGCGGAGAGGCAAGTGCGGCAGCGCCGAGGCGAGGATCCGGGAGCAGCGTGGATCGTCGGCGGATTCGCGGCATTCTGATACTCTCGGCCCGCCATGGAAGTCCCGCTGCTCGATCTGAAGGCGCAATACCGCACCATCCGCGACGAGATCCAGGCGGCCGTCGGCGAGGTGTTCGAGGCGCAGAGCTTCATCCTCGGGCCGTTCGTGGAGCGCTGCGAGGCGGCGCTCGCCAAGTACGTGGGCGTGAAGCACGCGGTCGGCATGTCGTCGGGCACCGACGCGCTGCTGGCGGCGCTCATGGCGCTCGACGTCGGCCCCGGCGACGAGGTGATCACCTCGCCCTACACGTTCTTCGCCACCGGCGGCTCGATCTGGCGGCTCGGAGCGCGGCCGGTGTTCGTGGACATCGAGCCGCGCAGCTTCAACCTGAACGTCGCGAACGTGGATCGCGCGATCACTCCCCGCACCAAGGCGATCATGCCGGTGCACCTCTATGGCCGCACCGTCGAGATGGAGCCGCTCCTCGACCTGGCCCGTCGCCGCGGTCTCGCGGTGATCGAGGATGCGGCGCAGGCGATCGGCGCGGCGCACCGTGGGCACGCCGCCGGCTCGATGGGCACCGTGGGGTGCTTCTCGTTCTTTCCGTCGAAGAACCTCGGCGGAGCGGGCGACGGCGGGATGGTCACGACCAACGACGACGAGCTGGCCGACCGCCTGCGCATGCTGCGCGTGCACGGATCGAAGGTGAAGTACTCCCATCTCGCGGTGGGCGGGAACTTTCGCCTCGACGCGATTCAGGCCGCGGTGATCTCGGTCAAGCTCGCGCACCTCGACGAATGGACCGCGGCCCGTCAGCGCAATGCCGAGCGCTACGGGCGGCTCTTCGCCGAGGCGGGACTGGCTCCCGGACCGGTGCGCTTGCCCGCGGCACCCGACGACCCGCGCGACCGCCACGTGTGGAACCAGTACGTGGTGCGGGTGACCTTCCGCGACGAGCTGCGCGATCATCTCGCCGAGCACGGCGTGCGCACCGAGGTCTATTACCCGATCCCGCTCCACCTGCAGCCGTGCTTCGCCGAGCTGGGGCTCAAGCCCGGCGCCTTTCCGGAGAGCGAGCGCGCCGCGCGCGAGACCCTGGCGCTTCCCATCTACCCCGAGCTCGACGACGACCGCGCCGCGTGGGTGGTCGAGCAGACCGCGCGGTTCTACTCGGATCGCGCGCAGGCCTGAGCCGTTGTCAGGCTTGCCGTTCGTGCGAAGCTAGCGGAGCCCTGGAGCCTCCATGTCGCACGTGCGGAACACCGACGAGTTCCGGTCGATCTTGCGCCGGTTCCTGCATTCCAAGGGGCTCAAGGCCACCCATCAGCGCGACGTGGTCGTCGAGGCGTTCCTATCGTCGACGCAGCACGTGAGCGCCGACGAGCTCTATCGCGGCATCTCGAGCGAGCATCCGGGCATCGGCTACGCCACGGTCTATCGCACGCTCAAGCTGCTCAAGGACGCCGGTCTCGCGGCCGAGCGCCACTTCGGCGAGGGCTTCGCGCGCTACGAGCCGCTCGAGCCCGGCCGCCATCACGATCACCTGATCTGCATCGGCTGCGGCACGATCGTCGAGTTCGAGAATCCCGACATCGAGGACCTGCAGACCCGGGTGGCGGAGCGCCACGGCTTCTCCATCACCCACCACCGCCTCGAGCTCTACGGGCATTGCGCGAACTGCCGAAAGAACGCCGCGGCTTCGTGAGCGCAGCCCGAGCCGCGTCGGGCGCGGGGGGTCGCCCCCGTCGCGTCGAGCGCTGACCGATGTGTGGAATCGCCGGAATCCTGTCCGCCGCGCCTTCGCTCGAGCTGGGCTCACAGCTGCGTCGCATGTGCGACGTGCAGGCGCACCGCGGGCCCGACGGCGCCGGCTACTACCTCGCGCGCGACGACGGCCGTCACCGGATCGCGGAGCATCCGCTCGAAGGGGTGGCCCCGGGAGGCGACGCGCCGATCGTGGCGCTCGGCCAGCGGCGGCTCGCGATCATCGACCTCGCGGGCGGCTTCCAGCCGATGGCCGATCACGGCGAGCGCGCGTGGATCACCTACAACGGCGAGGTCTACAACTTCCGCGAGCTGGCGGCCGAGCTCGCGGCGCGCGGGCACCGCTTTCGAACCCGTTGCGACACGGAGGTGGTGCTCGCCGCGTACCTCGAGTGGGGCGAGTCGTTCGTGGAGCGGCTGGTGGGGATGTTCGCGCTCGCGATCTGGGATCCGCGAAAGCGAGTGCTGGTGCTGGCGCGCGATGCGCTCGGGATCAAGCCGCTCCACTGGGCGGAGGTGGGCGGGCGGCTGGTGTTCGCGTCCGAGCTCAAGGGGATCCTCGCCGCCGGCGGCGTCGACCGCGCGCTCGACCTGGGGGCGCTCGAGCGCTACCTCGATCACGACTACATCCCCGCTCCGCTCACGATCTTCCGGGCGGTGCGGAAGCTCGAAGCCGGGACGCTCCTGACTGTGAGCTGGGAGTCGGGGCAGATCACCGTCGGCGCACCGCGGCGCTACTGGAACCTGGTGCCGTCGAGCGATCCGTCGCCGAGCGATTCCGACTGGATCGAGGGCGTGCGCGAGCGGGTGGAGCGCTCGGTCAGGGCGCAGCTCGTGTCGGACGTGCCGGTGGGCGCCTTCCTCTCGGGCGGGATCGATTCGAGCGTCGTGGTCTCGTCGATGGCCAGCGCCGCGGCGGGGTCGGTGCGCACGTTCTCCATTGGCTTTCGCGAGGAAGCGTTCTCCGAGCTGCCCTACGCGCGCAGCGTGGCGGAGTCCTTCGGCACCGAGCACGCCGAGTTCGTGGTCACCACCGACCTGCTCGACGTGTTGCCGCGCATCGTCGCCCAGCACGACGAGCCGTTCGCCGATCCGTCCGCGGTCCCCACCCATTACGTGTGCCGCGAGACCCGGCGGCGCGTGACGGTAGCGCTCTCCGGCGACGGCGGCGACGAGGTGTTCGCCGGCTACAACCGTTACACCGAGGCGTTGCTCATGAACCGCGTGATGAGCGCGATTCCCGCGTCGCTGCGCGGTCCGCTGGGACGCCTCCCCGAGCCCGCCGGGCCTCCCTTTCGACGGTGGGTGCGCGGTCTCAAGCTGCTCACCGGTCTCGACGGCTTCGAGCGGTACCGTTTCCTCATGACCCGTCTCGATCCCGCACGCCGCGCGGCGATGGTCCGTCGCGAGGTTCGCGCCGCGATGCCGGCGCAGCCCGCGCGTGGCTGGCTGTCCGAGCACTTCGATGCCCCGCCGCACGCCGACTACCTGACGCGCATCCAGTACACGGACCTCAAGAGCTATTTGCCCGAGGACGTGCTCACCAAGGTCGACCGAGCGAGCATGATGCATTCGCTGGAGGTGCGCGTACCGCTCCTCGACCACACGCTGGTCGAGTACGCGTTCCGGATGCCGTCTCGGCTCAAGGTGCATCGAGGCGCCAAGAAGTGGGTGCTGAAGCGCGCGTTCCGGGATCGGCTCGATGCGGGGATCCTGGCGCGGCCCAAGATGGGATTCGGCATTCCCGTCGATGCGTGGTTTCGTGGCGCGCTGTTGCCGATGGCGCGCGACCTGCTCCTCGGCACGCCCGATCCCTACCTGGAGCCGGCGGCTGTGCGCCAGCTGCTCGACGAGCACGCCGGCGGTACCGCCACCTGGGGCTACCCGCTCTGGAACCTACTGGTGCTCAAGACCTGGCTCTCTCAGCAGCGGGATGCATGAGCCACGATCCGCTTCGCGTGCTGATGGTCACGCCGGGCTATCCGCCGGCGGTGGGCGGTACCGAGATCCAGTGCGCGCGGCTCAGCGAAGCACTCGCGGCGCGCGGCGCACGGGTGCGGGTGGTGACCCGCGGCCGGGAGGACGCGCCGCGCGACGAGCTGCGCGCCGGCGTGGAGGTGCGCCGGTCGCGCTTCTGGGGGCACCGCGAGACCCACCTCTCGCGGGTGCTCAACGCCGCTTCGTTCGTGACGCACGTCGCCGCGGCCGTTCGTGAGGTGGCGCGCTCGCGCGAGCCTGGCTGGGTGGTGCATCACCACGGCCTCGGCATGACCCTGGTCGCGTCGCGGGTGGCGCGAGGAGGGCGACCGCTGCCGATCGTCGCGAAGGTGCTGTGCGGCGGCGCGGGCGGCGAGTGCGCGCGGCTCGCGTCCGATCCGAGGTTCGCGCTGGTTCGCTGGGTGCTGCGCGACGTCGAGCGCTTCGTGGCGCTGCAGCCGGCGATCCAGGACGAGCTGGCCCGGCTGGGTGTCGATCGCGGGCGCGTCGAGGTGCTGCCCAACGGTGTGCCGATCGACGGGCTCGCCGCGATGGACCCGGGCGAGCAAGCGCACGTGCTCTTCGGAGGACGGCTCGACCCGCAGAAAGACCTCGCGACGCTGGTGGAAGCGTGGGCGCTGGTGGCGCGCGACTTTCCCGCGGCGCGGCTCACCATCGCCGGCGAAGGGCCGGAGCGTGCGGCGCTCGCGGAGCGGGTGGAGCGGAGGGGGCTCGCGTCGAGCGTGAGCTTGCCGGGATTCTCGACGGATTACGCCGATCGGCTGGGGCGCGCGCGCGTGTTCGTGCTGCCGTCCCGCTTCGAGGGGATGTCGAACGCGCTGCTCGAGGCGATGGTCGCGGCGCGCGCCTGCGTCGCCAGCGACATTCCCGAGAACCGCCACACGCTCGGCGACGCCGGGCTCTACTTCCCGGTGGGCGACTTCAGGCGGCTCGCGTCGCAGCTGAATGAGCTGCTCGGGTCGCCCGCAGTCGCGAGCGCGCTGGGAAGCCAGGCCCGACAGCGGGCCACGGCCGAGTTCGGCCTGCCGTCCGTGATCGAGCGCTACGAGCAGCTTTACCGGCGAGCGCTGGGTGCGGCCGGTCGGTGAGCGACTCGCATCACATCTGGATCGAGTACGAGCGGCTCTGCCGTGACGACGTCTGGAAGCCCTGGCCGTTCTTGTAGAGGCGCTGCGTGAAGAGCGCGGTGTTGGTGGCGCTTGCCGAGATCTGCACCTGGCAGCTGTTGGCGTCGGTATCGACGACCCCGGACGTGTAGGCGCGGATGCGGCGGTTTCGCGGGTTGAGCTCCATCGTGTGGCGGCCGAGCACACACGTCACCGCGTCCTGGGCGGGGTTGGCGCTCGGTCCGGTGCCGCACGACGTCGGGATGCCCTGCAGCAGCACCTTGTTCATCTCGTTCGAGATCTCACCGTTGAGCGCCTTGTAGGTCGCGTCGCAGCTGCGGTTCGCGGCGTTCTCGCGGGACTTGATGAGCTGCGGGATCGCGATGGCGGCGATGATGCCGACGATCGCGATGACCACCAGCAGCTCGATGATCGTGAAGCCGCGCTCGGCGGCTGCACCGGGCAGGCTTCGGTGCGAGGAACCTCGTGCGCAGCCGAACCGAGTCTGGAAAGAGACATTCATCGTGGGACCCCTCGAAACCCCCGGCCCGACAACCGTCTTACCGATCGTTTGCCGAGCCCGTCAAGGCAGCCGGCGCTGGTGCGCCGGGTTGGCTGCAAGCGGCTGGGGATCTGACCAGGTGCGTTCTCGTTGACACCCCAGACGGCGCATTCATATACTCTTCTTTGCATATAGCTAATTCAGGGTGTGCTGAGCAAGCAACGCGTGGAGCGAGAAATGCGGATCCAGCCTGAACCGGCCAGCCCTCAAGCCGGGTTTTCCCTGGTGGAGCTCCTGGTGGTGGTGTCCATCATCATCATCCTCACGGCCATCGCGGTCGGCACCTACCTCAACGCCCA
>CAZYWA010000111.1:0-17835 GCA_964650975.1 uncultured bacterium | reverse complement strand
TACATGGGCCATTGCCCCGGCTGCATCTTTTCCCATCGCGTCGCGCACCGTGTAACCGCCGCCGTCGAAATCGAGCCACCAGGTGCGCTCGAGCGTGAGCCGGTCGGGCTCTGGCGGATCGTTGCCGCGACGCTGCTCGGTGAGCTTCATCTCGACGCCCGGCGCCATCCGGTACGCCGGCAAGCGTTTCCAGTCCTCGGGCAGCGTCGTCTGCTGCGGATCGACCGCGGTGACGCCCTCCACCTCGACGACTCGCAACGCGGGTCGCGCGTCCCACACCCACACTTCCTCGCCACCCTCGGCCCAGAGCTCGCCCGGCTGTGGCAGCGCGAGCGACGCGGCCGGTCCGACGTGCCGGGCGACGAGATCGATCTGCCACTGCCCCGGCCGCACCTGGACGCGCAGCTTGCCGTCGGGCTCGAGCCGCGCCGCGAGCGGACTGCCGAGCGATAGCGGCGTGAAATCCGCGGGAAGCGCCGGACCGAGACGGATCTCGCGCGCCTTGCCCGAGATCGAGAGATCGATCCGCGTCGAGAGCGTGAGCGGCACGTCGTCGGAAACACGCCGATTCACGCGCACGCTGGCCCTTTCCTCCTCGGCCGGCGCGGCGGCCGCGCGTCCCAGCCACACGCGGCCGTCGGCGCCGCGATTGGGAAACGCGATCGAGGCACCGCGCACCGTGAGCGCCACGAGCCCGGTGGCCGAGTCGACGGCCAGCGAGTCGGGAAGCGAATCCCACCGAAAAGCCCCGGAAATGACGTGATTTCCTGCGGCCACGCGCAGCGACGGTGAAGCGTCCTCGGCGAGCGGTACCACGGGGGCGTTGTCGAGCTTCACGTCCTCCGGCCAGCGCCCCTTCTCGCCTGGCAACGGAATGCGCGACTCGACGACCACTTCCCATGTCTGCGTGAATCGCCCACCACTCTCGTCGAGAACCAGATCGAGACGGCCAGGCCACGCGCAACGAGACGAGCCTTCCTGTCCGGCCAGAAACGGGCACAGCGAATCGCGCTCGCCGTGGAGCGCCCAGTCCACCCACGGCTTGAGCGGCTCGGGCACCTTGTCGCGGCTCAAGCGCTCGGCGTGCGCGGCTGGCGCGCTCATCGCGATCGCCGCTATCGACACCAGCGTCAGCACCGCAATCGCGCGAACCGTTCGTGATCCGTTCATGCTCACCCCCCGCCAGAGCAACCCGCCACCACCGACCGGCGATCGTACCCTTCGCGCGACCTCGCCGGTACGCGTTTCCCACGCGGGGGGTCCTGTCTCAGGTTGGTCGCTGCCCACCGAGGGACCGGTGGGCCTCCAAGCTGGAGTCGCGAGGATGCCGTTTGGAGCGCGCGCTGTCCCTCGCGCGCGAGGGCAAACTAGGACACCACCCGTCTGCGCGGGCGCTTGCTTGCCGCACTGCGGTTTCCCATGATGAGCGCCCGAAGATGGGCGTCATCGATTCGAACCGCCGTGGGCGTGGACTGGCTCTCGGCCTCGCGCTGGGTGCGGTGGGCGTTCTCGCGATCGTGGGATCGGTGGCGATCTCTCGGGTGGCGCCCGCGCGGCGCGCCGCGGAAGCGCTCACCGCGCACGCGCCACCCGACGCACGCAAGATCGTCGTCACGTCTGCGCTGCTCGCGGCCTTGCGCCGCGAATTCGCCGCGCAAAACGGGCATCCACCGACACCCGAACAGGAAGCGGCGCTGGTGCGCGATCACGTCGATCGCGAGGTGCTCTACCGCGAGGCGCAGGCTCTCGACCTCGGCCGCGAGGACCCGATCGTGAAGCGCCGCCTGGTGCAGAAGATGGAGGCACTGCTCGACACCGCGGTGCCCACCGAGCCGCCCACCGACGCGCAGGTGAGCGAATGGTTCTGGGCGCACCGGGGCGAGTTCGAGCGCCCCGCGCGCGTGAGCCTCACCCACGTCTTCTTCCGCCGTGAGAAGATCGACGGAGACCTCGAGCACGTGGCCCAGGGCGCCATCGAGGCGCTCGAAGGCGGCGCGGCGCTCGACTCGATGGGGGATCCATTCGTGCGCGGTCGGAGTTTCGTCTCCCGCAGCCGCGACGAGCTCGCCACCATCTTCGGCGCCGAGTTCGCCGACCGCGTGATGACGCTGCCCGAGAAGCGCTGGTCGGGGCCGATCCCGTCGAGCTACGGCTGGCACCTGGTGCGGATCGACGGACGAGAGGGGGCGCATTTGCCGGAAATCGCCGAGGTTCGCGGGACCATCGAGGGGCGGCTCACGAAGGAGCGCCGCGAGCGCGACCGCCGCGAGGCGCTCGACCGGCTGCGCTCGCAGTACCAGATCGAGACGCCGGCGCCATGAGCGATCGCCAAATCTCGCGGCGGCCGCGCGGCCGCACTCTCGTCGCGATCGCCGCGTGCTCGATCGCGGCCCACCTCGCCGCCTGCAACAACGGCGGCTCTTCGAGCTCCACCAGCGGCGGCCTCCCGTTCCAGCGCACCGAGACCCGCGAGCCGTGCAGCGATTACAGCGCCGAGAAGCGGCCACTCTTCGGCGATCTCCACGTCCACACCGGGCTCTCGTTCGACGCGTACATCTGGGACAACCGCAACCTCCCCGACGACGCCTACCGCTTCGGCCGCGGCCAGCCGATCCACCTCGAGCCGCTCGACGAGAACGGCCAGGGCACGCGCGTGGTGCAGCTGGCGCGCCCCCTCGACTTCATGGCCGACACCGACCACGCCGAGTTCTTCGGCGAGGTGCAGGCGTGCATCGATCCGAAATCGAAAGCCTACCCCTCGGACCGATGCGTGGTGTTTCGCGAAGGCGACAACCAGAGTACCATCGCCTGGGGCACGGCGCTGGCACCCACGGCACCGGAAAGATTTCCGGCGGTGTGCGGCAAGAACGGCGTCGATTGCGCGGCCGCGGCCGGCGACGTGTGGAAATCCGTGCAGGATGCCGCCGAGCAAAACTACGATCGCACCTCGGCGTGTCAGTTCACGACGCTGGTGGGCTACGAGTGGAGCGGTGCCAATAGCCTCTCCAGCATCCATCGCAACGTGATCTTCCGGAACGCCAGCGTGCCGGCGCTGCCGATCACTCATTTCGAGCAGCCGTTGCCGGAAGGTTTGTGGGGCGCCCTGAAGGAGCAATGCCTCGACGCCGGCACCGGCTGCGACGTGCTCGCCGTTCCTCACAACTCGAACCTCTCGAACGGCCGCCAGTTCAACACCGATTACATGGGCCTCACCGACATCGAGGATCAGCGCTCGCTCGCCAGCTTGCGAAATCGGCTCGAGCCCTTGATGGAGATCTTTCAGCACAAGGGCGAGAGCGAATGCTCGAACCACCTGCCGTTTCCAGGCTTGATCGGCGAGCCGGACGAGCTGTGCTCGTTCGAGGAACAGCGGCCCACCGCCGAAACCTGCAGCGACGGCGAAGGACTCGGCGGCGTGATCGGCTCCGGCAACGGCTGCGTTTCGTACCGCGATTTCCTGCGCGGTGCCCTGCTCACCGGCATGCAGGAAGAGATGCGCCTGGGCGTGAATCCGTTCCGGCTGGGAGTGATCGCCAGCACCGACACCCACAACGCGACACCCGGCGCCACCGAGGAGGATCGCTGGGAGGGCCATTCCGGCGACCAGGAAGACACCGTGGTGAAGCGCCTGACGCCCGCCGGCTTGCTGCCTGGCGGCCTCGCGAACAATCCCGGCGGGCTGGCCGGCGTGTGGGCGGAGGAGAATTCCCGCGACGCGATCTTCGAGGCGCTGCGCCGCCGTGAAACCTTCGGCACCAGCGGCCCGCGCATCTCGGTGCGGTTCTTCGGCGGCTGGAAGTACCCGGCCGAGCTTTGCTCGAATCCGGATCTGGTGAAGATCGGCTACCGCGACGGCGTGCCGATGGGCGGAGACCTGCCGAAGAAACCGAACGGCGCGGCGGCACCCACGTTCGCGGTCGCCGCGCTACGCGACCCCGATCTCGCGGATCGCCCGGGCACTCCGCTGCAGCGCTTGCAAGTCGTGAAAGGCTGGATCGACGCCGGTGGCGAGCCCCACCAGCAGGTATTCGACGTGGCCGGCGATCCGTCGAACGGAGCGTCGGTCGACCTCGACACCTGCGAGACCCGAGGCACCGGCGCCGACGATCTCTGCAGCGTCTGGACCGATCCCACCTTCGAGGAGAGCCAGCATGCGTACTACTACGCCCGCGCCGTCGAGAACCCCACGTGCCGCTGGAGCACGTACCAGTGTCTGAGCCTGGCGCCCGCGGATCGTCCCCCCGCGTGCAGCGATTCGACCGTCGCGAAGACCGGCCAGGAACGGGCCTGGACCTCACCGATCTGGTACACGCCGTGACCGTCGTGGCGCCGCGCGCACGCTTACCGCTGGCGATGCTCGCGCTCGGCTTGGCGTTCGCCGGTCGTGCCGGCGCCGGCGGCACTCCCGCCACGACGTATCTCTGAGACCAGTCGTCGATCGATCTCTCGGAGAGGACGACTCGTTCGCGCTGCTCGGCGACTTCGAGTACTGGAACCAGCCCGACATCGACCTGAGCTCCAGCAGCGAGGTCCAGCCGAGGCCGCCGGTGCGGACGGACCAGGCGTACGCTTTCCGCGTCAGCGGTACTTGATCGCGACCGCGATCACCACGCGGCCTTCGATCGGCTGCAGTGAGCGGCCCCACCAGGGCCCCGTGACCACGGCGCCGGTGATCTGGGTGCGATCGTGAACGACCACCAGCGCGTCGGCGCCGAGTGCCGCGGCTTCCTTGCGCATCGCCTGCTCGATCTCGCCCACCTCGACGCTGTCGCTGGTCGGCTCCGCGCGCACCTCGCCCAGGCGCACGTGCGGCCGCGTGGGTGGCGCGTGCAGGAGCTCGATCTGCGACGGGTCGGAGGGAGGAAAGGCCGGGCTGCCCACTCCCTGGATGTGCGACGCGCGAACGCTCGCGCACCCGGAGATCGCGAGCGCGAGCGCGGCGGCGGCGGCGAGAAAACCTCGAGGAAGGTGAAATCTCATGCGACCTCCTGCATCCTCGACCCATGACCGAGGGCCACGTCCGGCAGCTGCTGCGCCTCGCGATCGTGATCGCCGTCGTGATGCCGGCATTGCTCGGGTTCTGGGCGGTGGGTGCCTACGTGCGCGGCTGGGACGTCGTCGAGAGCGCCCGCGCCTCGGCCGCGTGCGTGATGGCCGAGCTCGCCGTGTGCATCCTGGCACCGCTCTTCCTCGACCATCCGCCCGCCGCCCGTCAACGCGGCTTCGTGGTGTTCTGGTTCTGCATCTCTGCCTTCTTCAACGCCACCTGGCAGATCCCGCTCATTCTCTTCCGCTCCACCATCACCACCGCACCGCACACGCCGGCCAATCTGCTTCGCTTCATCGCCTGGTGGGGCTACGGCTTCGCCGACTCTCACTATGGCCGAGTGAGCCCGTGGATGATCTCCGAGGAGCTGTGGTGGCTGCTCGCCATCCTGCTCTCCGTCGCGGGCCTGGTGCTGCTGCGGCGGGGCCGCGAGATCCGCGCCTTTCTGCTGCTCGGCGTCGCGGGCGCGCTCGAGGCCTACAACGCCACGCTCTACATCGTCGAGAATGCGCTCGTCGACCGCTTCTCGAACATCGCCGCCGGCTCGATGGTGTCGCTCGTCCTCTACTGGGGCTTCAACCTGCTGTGGCCGGCCGCCGCCCTCGTCGCGTGCGTCTACTCGTTCCGGTTCGTGCTCGCCGCCGCCGAGTCGTGATCCGGCTCGACGCCGTCAATCTCGTGGCGGATCTTGGCATCCGGCGCGGTGTCGTCGAAACGAAGATGGTCGCCGTCCCGCACCACGCCCAGGCGCTTCCAGAGTGCCTCGAGATCGACCGGCATCGGTTCGTGGCGCATCTTTCTCCAGAGGTTGGTGAGCACCGGTACTCCGGTCGCGCGGTCGGCCGTTTCGAGTGCACGCTCGAGCGTCCAGTGAACCGCGATCGAGCCGCCGGCGGCGTTGATCGCGCGTAAGCCGTCGCGCAAACCGAATTTGCCGTTCGTTTGCTTGCGGATCTCGATGTCCGCGAGCAAGCAATAAAGAGCACCACCCCAGTACGTCCTCCCCCAGGTGTGGGTGCGATCGAGCCCTTGGTCTCCTTCCGCCGGAAGTCCCTTGGGCAACCCGGTCACCAGGTCGTGCCACACGCTTTCCTCGGTGAGCTGGCCGGTCTGAAGCCGCCCGAGCGGCTCGACGTAGGTGGCGATTCCCTCCTCGATCCAGTGATGCTCGCGAGGCATCCACGGGAACGCGAGGTGCACCATCTCGTGGGTCAGCTCCCAGTCGCGGGCGAGATCGTCGAGCGTGGCGGCGCGGCCGATCCCGATCTCGATCCGCGGCTCGGGCTCGCCGAACGATCGGCCCGGGCCGATGGCCTCGCCAGAGTGCGGCGAGAACACGAGACGTACCCGCGGCACGGGAAACTTGCCGTAATAGTGCTCGACCGCGTGGGCGCATTTCGAGATCCAGGTGAGCAGCTGATCCCGCGGAAGGTCGATCCCGTCGCGCGGCAGCTCGACGACCACCACGCTTTCCCCGACGTGGATCGGCCTCTCGATCGTGGAATCCACCGCGTCCTCGCCGGCGGCGGCGACACCCGCGATCGCGAGAACGAACACCAGGGCCGGCAACACGGCGAATGGCGCCCGTCCGGGCCGGCTCGGGATCATGGGCAGGCTCATCGCTCGCCGAACATACCCGGCCACCCCTGGGATTCTTGCCGGAGATATCCTGCCTCACCGGACGCAACGCCTCGTGCGAGAGAATGCGATGTCGCGAACGGAAGCGAGAATGAAGGCTCTCGGGCTCACGGTGCCAGCGCCGTTGCAGCTTCCGCCCGGGGTGTCGCTGCCGTTTCCGTGGGTCCGGATCGTCGGCCGACGGGCGCTGATCTCAGGCCACGGTCCCACGAACGCGGACGGCTCCCTGGCGCTGCCGCTCGGCAAGGTGGGACGGGACGTCACCCTCGAGCAGGCCCACACCGCGGCGCGGCTCACGGGCCTCACGATCCTGGGAAGCCTGGCCCGCGAGCTCGGCGACCTGGATCGAATCGCCAGCTGGACGCGGGTGTTCGGCATGGTGAACTCCGCTCCCGGTTTCCATCAGCAGCCCGCGGTCATCAACGGCTTCACCGAGCTCATCGTCGAGATCTTCGGGCCCGAGCGAGGCGCGCACGCGCGGAGCGCGGTCGGCATGGCGGGGCTGCCATTCGACATCCCCGTCGAGATCGAGGGCGAAGTCGAGCTCTTTTAGCAAGCTGCTGAAAAAGGGGCACGCGCCGCAGGCGCGCGGTGAGCGAAGCGAGCCGACTCGGGGGTGGGGCCCCGAAAAAATCGCACCCGTTGGGGTGCGGGGTCTTCGCAAGACCCCGCAGACACGCGGGGCGGAGGCTTGAAGAGCCTCGAGGAAATATCGTCACAGCCGCTCTGTGACCTGTGGCCGCGTGGAAAGAGACGGACCCCGTCCCCGACGTGAGCGCCGTCTTCAACACCATCGGGCTGCGCACCAACACCGACACCGCGAAGCAATCGTACGCGGCGCGGCAGCAGTTCCACCTCGCCTCGCAGAGCGCCTGATCCGCTCTTCCGCTGGTGTCCGGCCCGGGATCGGGAGCATGGGGCTCCCGATCCCGGGCCCCTTTTCCTTCAGGATCAGACTTCGGTGGGGGTCGATGATGTCTCAGCTACTGCGGCGGGCTTCTGCCAGCCTGCACAGCAACTGGCGCGTGGACTCGGGAACGGGATCGATCCGAGCGAGGCGCTCAGTGCGATCGGGCGCGTCCGCCAGTAGCTCCATCGCAGCCTTGCACGCCGCTTCCAGAGCTTGGCCGTGTTCCCGCACCGATCGCCCTCGCCACGAAGGCGGCGGCTTCAGCGGGGCCGCTCACGTGCCGTGGCCATTACATGAGCCTGTATCAGTACCGATGCGGACGAGTCGCAGAACCGCTTCGGATTCGAACGGCGCCGCTCGAGACGACCGTGAACGCACGGTTCATCTTCGTGCCGTGCCGTGCGATGGCGAGCGTAACGATCGCCGCTTTCCGCTCGGCGCCGAGACCGGCCGGACGAGTACGACGCCGGCCGACGCGCGACGTTGCCGGAACACCAGATCGCCGAAGTCCTTGTCGGCCCTGATGAGCAGCGCTCGAGCGACCTCCGCCCGGTGCAGAACCTCGGTATCACCGGTACCCGGACCGAGCTCCGCCACGTACTCGACCCTATGGCCCTCGCGCCGCAGGGCTCGAACGATCTCGCCGTCCACGCTCTCGTCGGCGACGAGCCTCACGCTGCCTTGCCGCCGGTGGGGTACACCACATCGGCCCGCAAGACCTCGGCCGCGAACTGCACGGCGGCCAGCACACTCTTCCGGCTCAAGCGTGGATGCGCGGCGATGATCTGCTCGATGCTCTCGCCCGCGGCGAGCTTCTCGAGGATCAGCTCCACCGTGATCCGCGTCCCCGCGATCACCGGCTTGCCCATCATCACTTCCGGATTCTTCACGACCGCACGTCGCGCCATCGCCTCACCTCCGATCCCGCGGACATGGTACACGCGCGACGCTCGTTTTTTCCACGGAGGGTGTGCACTGCGCCCGAGACAGACGCGGTCACGACTTCCTGCTGCCGCCCAGTGATCCCCTGATTTGTCTCCTATCGGAGGCTCAGGGTTCACCGCAAGAGTTCGGGCAAGTCGGCGAAGCTCGCGATCACGAAGTCGGGCGTGGGGATCTCGGCCGAAAGCGGATTTCCCTTGGCGTTGATCCACGCGACGTCGAGGCCGGCGTTCTTGGCGCCTTGCACGTCGGCGCCGGGCGTGTCGCCCACGAAGAGAGCGTCGCCAGCCGCGATGCCCATCTGCTCAAGAGGCTGCTCGAAGAGCGCCGGGTGGGGCTTCACCAGGCCCACCAGGTCCGACACCACAATTTCCTCGAAGAATCGCGTCAGATCGAGGCGATCGAGGATGCGCAGGCAGGTGGGGCCGTGATCGAAATTCGAGACCAGCGCCAGGCGGTGATTGGCGGCGAGGCGCTCGAGCGCCGCGCCGTGGCCGTCGGGAAGAAAGGTGCAGCGGTCGAGCAACCCCATGTGACACTCGACCAGCCGCTCCACGAACTCGGGCTCGCGCGCCGGGTCGGGCGCGCCGAGGCGTTCGAGAGTCCGCGCGAAACGCACCCGCGACGATCGCTCGACGAGGTCCGCCTCGCGCTCGGACTGGACCTCGTTCGAGACCTCGATGAGGGCGCGCAGCACGGCCGCTTCGCTGGGAAGCGGGGCCCAGCGCTCGGCCAGGATCTCCAGCAGGACGGGAACGGTGCTGGGGACGGTCGAGTCGCCGAAGACCGTGCGCGGGAGCCCACTACGATCGAAGGTGACGATGGTCTCGAAGAGATCGCAGAGGATCGCGGTGTAGCGTTTCATCGAGCGGACGTGCCGATCGTTGGAAGGACGCGGTCTCTCGCGTCCGCGGGCGTGGATCGCGAAGCGAGCGCTGCGGCTGCGAGGGACCGCCGCCCTCCGAAGCTCAGCCTTCGCTGGCCTTGCCGATCGCTTCGCGGAAGCGCTTGCTCACCAGCTCGCGGGCGAGCCGGCAGGTGAGCTCGCGATCGGGATGGGTCGCGAGGTAGCCGAGCGGGATCTGGAAGCCGCCCTTGTCCTTCAGGTTGCCGCCGCCGTAGTAGCGGCCGGTCGACTCGTCCATGCCGAAGGTCTTCTTGAGGAACGCGTCCGGATCCACGACTTCGCTCGAGGTGCGCAACGAGCCGTCGATGTTCTTGCCGTCGACGATGCCGAACACCAGCACCGTGTCGGTGCCGCCGCGACGTAGCAGGAAGTCGGCGGCCTGCGGGATGCCGTCGCGATCCTCGCTGCGTACGAAGCCCACGTCGCTCAGCATGTAGTTGTCGTAGATCTGCTTGTTCTCGAGCGCGCGACGGATCAGCTCCATGATCTCCGGCGAAAGCGCCTGGCGACTGATCTTGCGCAGCAAATCCTTGCTGACGGCCGCGTCGAGGAACATCACCGCCGAGAGGTCGAAGCGCGTGGCCTCGATCAGGTTCTGCGTGTCGGTGCGGATGCCGTGCGCCAGCGACGTGGCGATCTGCACCAGGCCCTCGTCCTTCTTGTCGAGCCCCTTCGGGAACCGCTGGCGCAGGTAGGCCGCGTAGATGGAAGCCGTGGCGCCCACGTCCTCGCGCACGTCCACGAACTCGGCCGGCACCTCGCCGGTGCGCTTGTGGTGGTCGACGAACGCGATGAAGGTCTTGCCCTTCAGGTCGTCGTCGATCGGCGTGTTGAGCTTCTGCGAGTCGACCAGCGAGTAACAGCTGAACGGAGTGAGGTCGAGATCCTCGTGGTAGAGGGTGAGCTCGATGTCGAGGGTCTTGAGCAGTGCCCGGTTTTCCTGGTGGCTCGGGTCGCGGAACGTGAGGATCGTGGTCTCGATCCCGTGCTCGGTGGCCAAGTAGCGGTGCGCCAGCGCGGACGAGATGCCGTCCGGGTCGGGGAACCCGCTCAGAATCACCAGCATCTTCTCGCCGGCGTGGCGCTTGAAGATCGCTTGAAGCTGTCGGGCTCGTTCTTCGTCCAAGGAGGTGAGGGCCTCCAGTTGAGGAACTGCGGCGGTGGCTTCCATGGATTCGTGAAGCTCCTCGTGCTCACCAGGGATCACACCGATCACCTGCCACGACCCGCCCTTTCACGGCCTGACTCCCAAGCCGGGTCCGGTGCGACGGCGCGGCCCAGGGTCCGTCCGTGAGCAATGGGCGCGGCACTCGGCTTTCGCGGCATTCACGATACGCGGATCGGGGTCGTTTCGAGCCGATTCCGGCGAGTGTCCGGGCCTGACGCCCTGGGATCCCCAGCATACCCCAGGAGGGGGTGCCGAGCCACTCGAACGCACGGTTTTTGGTGCGGCGCGTCAGGCCCGTCCCAGCACGAAAACCGCGCACTTCTCGCCGATCATCAGGGCGGCGGCGTTGGTGTTGGCGGAGACGACCTCTGGCATGATCGAGGCGTCGGCCACCCGGAGGCCGGTGATTCCGTGGACCCTGAGTCGGTCATCCACCACGGATTCCGCGGGGTTAGGCCCCATCCGGCAGGTCCCCGCCGGGTGGTAGCCGGTGGTGAGCCCGCAGCGCATCGACTCGTGAAGCGCCTCGCGCGACGAGCCCTCGCCGGGCACCATCTCGGGTCCCAGGCCGGCCGAGCGGAAGGCACCGGTGCGGCCGATCGTCCGGCAGATCTCGATCCCGCGCTCCGCCGTACGGAGATCAGCCGGGTCCGTGAGATAACCCGGGTCGACGACCGGCGACGCCAGCGGGTCGCTCGAGCGCAGCCGCACCGAGCCGCGGCTCTTCGGGTCGATCACCAAGAGGTGCAGGTCGACGGTGTCGGGCGGATGCGGCGCCAGCGCCTTCCAGTGGAACACGATCTGAACGTCCGGGACCTCGAGCCCCGGCGTCGAGCGCAGCACGGCGCCCGCGTCGCACAGGTTGGAGGTGAAGAGGCCGGTGCGGCGCAGCGCGTACTCGGGCGCCCCGGCGGCGAGCGACGCCAATCGGTTCGGCCGCGGCACGCGCGACCGGAAGACCACGGGAAATCCCGGGTGATCGTGGAGGTGCTCGCCCACCGCGGGCGAGTCGACCGCCACCCGGATGCCGTGCGACTCGAGATGCTCCGCCGGCCCCACCCCGGAGCGCATGAGGATCGCCGGCGAATGAAGCGCACCCGCCGCGAGAATCACCTCCCGCGCAGCGCGCACCCGCCGCAGCTCGCCCCCCAGACGGTATTCGACACCGCACGCTCGCCCCGATTCGATCTCGATCCGCGTGATCGTGGCGCCGGTCAATAGCGTCACTCGGCCGGGCTCGACCACGGGTTCCAGAAAGGCCGGCCCCGCGCTCACTCGCCGGCCGTGCCACTGGGTGAGCTGGTAGAAGCCCGCGCCTTCCGGCGTGGCGCCGTTGAAGTCCGGCGTGATGGGAATCCCCGCCTCGGCGCAGCCCGCGAGAAAAACCTCGGCGCTGGCCGGCCGATAGCGGCTCTCGGAAACGCCGAGCGGCCCGCTCGTGCCGTGGAATTCGGACCCCGGCCCGTCGTAGCGCTCCGAGCGCACGAAGTGAGGGAGGCACTCGGCGAAGCTCCAGCCGCGGTTGCCGAGCGCGGCCCAGCGATCGAAGCACGCCGGATGGCCGCGCAGATAGATCATCGCGTTGATCGACGAGCTGCCTCCCGCGAGCTTTCCGGTCGGCCAGGCAAGCCTGCGTCCGCCGAGCTGCGATTGCGGAGCGGTGACGTGGGGCCAGGTGAGGCTCGCGGCGCGCCGGCTCCAGAACCACAGGCTCACGAGCGGCACGTCGAGGCCATGGCTGTACGGGCCGCCCGCCTCGAGAACCAGCACCCGCGCGCCGGAGCTCTCGCCGAGCCGCCGCGCGACCACGCATCCCGCGCTGCCCGCGCCGACGATCACGAAGTCCGCTTCCTCCACGGGAAGCGAGCGACTTCCACGCCGCACCCGAGGACTCACGTCGCCACTCCTGGGCATGGCCCTACGAGCGCAGCGCGTGGCGGCGGGCGCTGGCGATCGGACCTTCCTGGGGAGATCGAGAGCCGCGCAGCCAAAAAGCGCCGGCCTGCGAGAAAAAACCCACGGCGTTGGCCAGCTGCGACACCGCGAGCAGCGTCGCGAGCACCAGCGCTCTCGGCCACGGGTATCGTCCAAACGGCAGCCGGAGCATGCGGAGGTAGAACCCCATCCGCTCGACGCGCAGCCGCTGCTCGCGGCGCTCGGCGCGGATCTGCCGGAACGCGAACGCACCGCGCCCATAGCTCAGGTGCTTTTGCCAGAAGCTCCGGGCGCTCAGGGGATGATCGTGACGCACGATCATCTCCGCGACGTGCACCAGCTCGTTCCCCGCCATCGCCCAGCGATCGAAGAGATCGCGGTCCTCTCCACCCGCGATCGACCAGCCGCGATCCATGCCGCCCACCGCGGCGAAGCGGTCGGCCGGGAACGCGGCGTTGTTGGTGGTGAAGAAACCGGCCGGGCCCACCTGCTGCGGCGCGCCTTCGCAGAGGTACTCGATGAGCAGCTGGCTCGCGGTCGAGAACGGGTTGCTCGTCGACGCGTTTTCGACGTGACCGCCGATCGCGGCACCGGGGTGCCGCGCGCTCGCGGCGACGATCGCCTTCAGCCAGTTGGACGGCAGCGTGCAATCGTCGTCGGTGAAGGCGAGCAGCGAGCCGCGCGCCCGCTCGACCCCGATCTGGCGCGCGCTCGCCGGGCCGCCCTGCCGCGCGGCGGCGAGCAGCACCACCTCGAGCCGATCCCGGAACGGAGCGATCGCCGGCTCGAGATCGATGCCACCGCCGTCGTCGACGATCACCACCTCGAACCGGTCCCGCGGATAGTCGAGTGCCGCGAGCGACGTCAGCAAGCAAGTGAGCTTCTCGGGCCGGCGGAAGCTCGGCACCACCACGGAGACGAACGGCAGGCTCACGTCGTGACCGCGGTTCGTTTCGAGGCAACGGTCGAGGGAACCGGAGCACGCGGTGCCTGAGCGGGCGCCACCGCCAGACCCGACGAGGCCGAGGCCAGCGCCGCGAGCGCCACCGCGAGCGCTTCGCGACCGTCTTCCGCGGTCGACTCGATGGCGCGGCCGTCGCGGATCGCGTCGACGAAGTGGCGCCACTCGTTCCGATACGAGAGCAGGTAGTCGCCACCTTGACGGCCGGCGGCGACACCGCCCGGCAGCTCCGTCCACGTGTGCCGCATGCGTTCGAGCCGTGTCGCAAAGCTGCCCGGGACGCCGCTCGTGGGCACCACTTCCAGACCGTCGAACTTGAGGCACGCGACCCGCACCCGTCCCGCTCGTCCGCTCACCTCGAATTCGATGTTGTGACTGGTGCGCTCGGAGAGCACAACCGAGGCGAGGACTCCGTTCTCGAGCCGCGCCGTGGCCACCGCCACCTCGTCGTCGCGCTGGCCCGGCGTGCTCTCCGCGAAGATGCTCGCCACGTGGGTGCCGAGCAGGAAGCTCCACAGATCGAAATGATGCACGCCGAGCTCGAGGATCGAGCCACCGCCGGTTTCGCGGCGATGCTTCCAGAGCGCCGTCTCGCGATCGGCGCGCGGCACGTTCCAGATCGAGCGTACCGATTCGAGCGGACCGAGCACGCCGCTCTCGACGATCGCTTTCGCCTGCCGCACCAGCCGGTGAAAGCGCATGTGGAAACCGACCATCACCTTCCGCGGCGACGCGGCGGCGCGCGCCACCAGCCGGTCGGCGTTGTCGAGCGTCAGCGACACCGGCTTCTCGACCAGCACGTGCTTCCCCGCGTCGATCGCCGCGATCGCGACCTCGACGTGAGCCGCCGGCGGCACGCCGACCGCCACGGCGTCAATGTCGGACCGCCCGAGCACGTAGGCCAGATCCGAGCCGGCGTGCGGCACGCCGAAGCGGCTCGCCAGCGAGCGCGCGCGAGCCGGCTCGCTGTCGATCAGCGCGACCACGCGCACATCCGCCAGCATGCGCAACACCGGCAGGTGCTTGTGCTCGGTGACCTCGCCGCAGCCGACGATCGCGATCGAGAGCGGTCGCGCGGTTTCACTCATCGGGATCGAGCATCGTACCATCCGGTGCGGCGCGAAACGTGACGTTCTCTTCCTCTTCCGAATGTGGACCGCTGCGGGTGTTGCTGCTGCAGCGATCACTCCACCCCGTCGGCGGCGCAAACGGAGTCGCGGCGTGGATGGCCGAGGCGCTGGTCCGCGACTGCTCGCTGACGCTCTTGAGCTGGCTCCCGCCCGACTTCGATGCCGTCGATCGCTTCTACGGCACGCACCTCGCGGGCGCGCTGATCGAGAGCCTGGTTCCCGGTGCCGCCTGGCGCGCGATCTTGGGACCACTCCCGCAGCCGCTGCCGCTCATCAAAAACCACTTGCTGATGCGCATCGCGAAGCAGCTGGCGCGCGCGGATCGCTTCGACGTGCTGATCTCCGGCGAGAACGACACCGACTTCGGACGCCCGGGAATCCAGTTCGTGGCGAATCCCTACGACCACCAGATCCGGCTGGACGCCGCGGTCGACCCGAGCCGGATCCGTGGCGCGGCGCTTCTCGCCTACTGGCACCTGGCGCACCGCATCTCCTCGTTCGGGGACGAGGGAGTCCGAAAGAACCTGACGCTCGCATGCTCGGCGTGGGCTGCGGCCCGGATGCGCGACGCGTACGCCGTCGAGAGCATCGTGCTTTACCCGCCCGCGCCGGGTCGGTTCGAGGACGTCCCCTGGGCGGAGCGCTCGGCGGGGTTCGTGTGCTCGGGCCGGGTGTCGCGCGAGAAACGCTACCAGGACGTGATCGAGATCCTGGCCGCAGTGCGCGAGCGCGGTCCCGCCAGCTCGGGAATCACCCTCGATCTGGCACTCCTCGACTACGACGCCGGCTACTGGCGCGAGCTCGAGCCACTGGTGGAGCGACACCGCTCGTGGATCCGCGTTCACCGGAACGTCGAGCGCGAGCCGCTCGCGCGGCTACTCTCGCGCAGCCGCTACGCGATCCACGGCATGCGCGAGGAGCCGTTCGGCATGGCGGTCGCCGAAGCGCTGCTCGCGGGCGCCATCCCTTTCGCGCCCGCGGGTGGCGGGCCGGTCGAGATCCTCGGAGGTGACGAGCGGCTGCTCTTCTCGAGTCGCGACGACGCCGTCGCGAAGATCGGTGCAGTGTTGTCGAGCCGCGCGCTACAAGACGAGCTGCGCGAGCGCCTCGCTTCGCGCCAGCCACTCTTCACGGCCGAGCGATTCGTGAAACACCTTCGCGAGCTGGTGACGGGTTTCGCGACGCAGCCCGCGCCAGTTCGTCAGGTCATCTCAAGGTGATTCAGCCGGCTGTTCTCGGCGACGCGCAGGGGCGGCGCGCCGGCCCAGGGAGTGCAGCGTCGAAGCACCGTGGAATGGGCGGCCGGCTAGGGTTTCGGATCTCGAGTGCCCAAATTGCATCCCCTCGGGCTCTGATCGCAAGAAAGTGCCATTTTCACGGGGAAGTGCGGCCTAGGGGTCCCGATCCGAGGTCATGGTTTAGCTGTTCGTAACTTTTTTAGTTATCTATTTGTAAAACTTTACGTCAGCTGCTTGTAAAGCGGATAGGTGAGCGCGTCTCGCACCCACCGCGTCACCCCGACGCGCCCCACCGTGCGCACCTGTCAGCATGAACCGTCTCGTTTCCGCGCGCGCGTTCGCTTGCTTGCTGTTGGACGATCGTGACTACACGTCGACGGCGCGCAACATTCGTGAGATCTCGTGGATCTTGGCTGGCGTCGGAACGCTGGTTGCGGTGATACGCCGACGCAGATCGCACCACGCGCCTCTGCCCGTGCTTAGCGTTTGCGTTCTGGCCACAGCCCTCCATCCGGCCTGGACCGTGCCTCTCACCGTCGACGCAGCGTGCCTGATCCACGGTGACGGCCCGCCGTCGGTGCTACTGCTTTCGTATTCATGGCGGTGGGCTGGCAATGGTGGCGCGACGCCATCGACTCGGCGTTTGCCCCTGCCAATTCGAGCCACACCGGCGAGCTTGGCGCTCCACCTGACGGCACCCGCGGTAGCGCTTGAAGCTGACGGCATGGTAATCCGTGATCGCCGCCGAGCTCTGCGGGTCGGCAGCGGAAGCGAACAGCAGCGTACGTGCCTGACGCCGCCAACCTGTTGGATCACCCATCTGTTGGCCGCCGGGTGTTCTTCCCACGTTCCACATCCATCCCGCCCACACTCCTGGTCGAGGCCGACGGGTACCAACTCGGTTGCCACCTTCGCCGCACCCATCCCGACGCTGGATGGGTCGTCTACTTCCACGGCAACGGCGAGCTCGCGGCCGAGTGCGACCGTTACTGTGGCTCCTTGTTCGATGAAGCCGGCGTCAACGTCTGCTTCGCCGAGTACCGCGGGTACGGGGCCTCGGGCGGCGAGCCGGCCCTGGCGGGGATGCTCGGGGACGGAGAGCGGGTGGTCGCGGCTCTGGGGGTGTCGGCCGGCCGGGTGGCGGCTTTCGGGCGATCGCTGGGGAGCTTGTATGCCATCGAGCTAGCTCGCCGGCTGCCGGGACTCGCGGGCCTCGTGATCGAGAGCGGGGTCGCGGCGCTGGCCGACCTGTGGCCGCTCGATCTCGTGGCCGAGGCCGCTGGGTACGGTGCCGGGTCGGCCGCAGAGGCACTGGCGTCGTGCTTCGACCACCGCTCGAAGTTGAAGGGGTACACCGGCCCCCAGCTGGTCCTGCACGCCGCGGGGGACGACCTGCTCGACCCGTCGCACGCCGAGCGGCTCTACGCCTGGGGCGGCGGTGCCGACAAGCGGCTGGTCGTGTTCCCACGCGGCGACCACAACACGATCCTGCCGGCCAACTCGGTCGAGTACGCGGCCGAGCTGCGGGCGTTCTTCCGCGACATCGGTTTGTCGGCTGGGGCCGCGGCGCGGGCGCCGAGCTAGCCGTTGCCACTGACGCGACCCGAATGCAGAATTTCTGATGACGGAGCCACCTCCGCGGGCAGGTGAGGTGAGCTATGCCGTGGGGCAGACGCGAGCGGTGCTGGTGATCGGATCTCGCAGTGGCTCAAGCGGTCGTGATCGCCGGCGCGAATGGCGCAGGAAAGACCACGTTCGCGCGGGAATTGCTGCCGGCGTTGTATCCGGGCTTCAAGTTTCTGAATGTGGACGAGATTCAAGCCGAAGGCTCGCCCTTCACGCATCCCGTTGCGGCTGGTCGTGAGGTGCTCCGTCGGCTCGCCGATGCGGAACGGCGCCGCGGAAGCTTCGCCATCGAGACCACGTTGTCCTCGACGATGTACGCGCGTCGGATGCGGT
>CAZYWA010000110.1:0-17840 GCA_964650975.1 uncultured bacterium | reverse complement strand
CGCTCGAGGACTACCGCACCAATCTCAAGGCCGAGCTCGAGATCGCGAGTTGCGCGACAAGATGGACCACTTGCTCCACACCCAGTTCGAGCGCATGGTGGGCAGAAGTGCAGCTCGACCTGCTCGCCGACCTCGCCGACGCGACCGCCAATAACACCAACCGGCCTCCGTCTCGACCGACCGTGCCAGCGGCGCGGCGGGGAGCGGGATTCACGGATCGAGCGAAGGCGCGGCGGGTAGGGCTTGAGGCGCAACGAGCGCTGCCTCTGGTTCGGCGAGGCGTTCGGGGGGCCGCATCCCCTCCGGATTCCGTGCCGCCGCCCCGACCAGGCGTCGAAGCTCCGCGCAGGTCGCGACCACGACGTCCGCGCCCGCCGCTTTGAGACGGGGGACAGCGACAGGATCCGTCCCATCTCCGCTGCCGTACTCGGCCCGCAGCACGGCGAGCCGGGTCGACGGATGAGCCTTTCGGACGCGCTTGCAGATGTACGTGCTCTGCACGAGGCCGCCCGGAGGCGCAGTGGTGACGCAGACGAAGTCGGGCCGGAGACTGCCGATCTGCGCGATCAGCTCGCCCGCCAGGACCGCGCTCGAGACCGTCGTGACCGTGGCGGGGGGCGCCAGCGCCCTCGCGACCATCTCGGAGATCAACTCGTCGGCGGTCGTTCGAGCGGCCACCACGACCACTGTCAGATCCACAGACGGCTCCGGTGATGGCGTTTGGCCTTCGCCTCGCGCGGACGCAGAAACCTCGGGCCAGCCCTCTAGCATGCCTCGCACGGCGCCGAACATGGATCGGTACTCCTCCGTTCCGATCTCGCCCTTGAGCCGATCTCGATCCGCCATCAAGAGCGCGGGCACCAGCGTCTGGTCGCACACCACGTCCGGAGGTGATTGCTCGAGCGCCGTCAGGAAGATCTCGTGGGCATCGTCCTCATCGCCCGCCACCAGGCGTTGGTAGAACATCATGGCTCTGTCGAGGGGAGGCTCGTCGCTCAGGAGCACCGAGAAGACCTCGAGCTCGGGCACGTGCTTTCCCGCGACCATCAAGCACACGGCGATCGGGGTCGAAAGCACCAGCCCTAGTGGGCCCCAGAGCCACGTCCAGAAGAGCGCCGAAACTAAGAGCGCCAGCGAGGACACGCCGGTCCGGCCGCCGATGGCCACGGGCTCCACGATGTAGGCCGCAGTGAGCTCGAGCACCAGGAAGAGGCCCATGGTGAGGACGACTTCGCGCCAGCCTGGGAAGAGCGCGAAGGCGAGGATCGCGGGCTGGAGCATCGCGGCGAAGGCGCCCACGTATGGAATGAAGCGCAGCACCACCGTGAGCGATCCCCAGAGCAGCGCGTACGGCACGCCGATGAACGCGAGGCCGATCGACACCAGGATCCCGACGCCGGTGCTGATCGCGAGCTGCATCAGCAAGAAACGGCTGATCCGGAGCGCTACCTCGTCGAGCGTCCTGGTCGTGAGGCGGATGCGCCGGCGACCGCCCAGTCGCACCAGGCGATCCCGGAGATCCTCGCGCCGCGCCAGGATGAACAGCACGAACACCAGCACCACGAACACCATCGTCACCGGCTCAAGGGCCGGGCCGAGTGTCTCGATGGCACGATGGAATGGCGAAGGGGGCTCTGGCACCACGAGGGCGGGGGTTCCGCTCTCGGCCGCCGGACGAACGGCTTGGTTGATGGCTTCCACCAGACGTTCGACACCGCGCAGCGCTCCCGCGCCGGTGGTCCGGAGATTCGCGATCTTCGTGGAGATCGAGCCGGCATAGTCGGCGAGCTTCGCGGATAGGTCGAGGAGCTGCGTCACCACCGCGTAGCCGATGCTGCAGAGCGCCGCGAATGCCCCGATCCCGATCACCGCGATCGCGCCGCCGCGGCGGGCTCCGGCCCTCTCGAGGACTCCGGCGAGCGGTGCCAGGATGAAGGAGCCGAGCGCCGCGAGCGCCAGTGGTGCCAGGACAGGACGTGCGACCGAGAGCGTCGCGACAATCGCCAGAAACACGAAGAAGCGGCTTACCGACGCCTTGGGCCCACCAGACTCCGGGAGCCCCACGGCGGCGGTGTTGATCGCAGCATCCACGCTTTGGCCCCAGTCACCAGGTCCGCTCAAGCGCCCGCTCGATGATCAGGAAGAGCCGCGGCGTGAAAGGTTGGGCACGATCGCGCCCAACTCCTCCGCTTCGGAGAGCATGATGCCCAAGGCTGCCGTAACAAGTGATGACCGGTGCGTCTGGCAATTCGCCGTGTAAGGGACCGATGGTTCATTCCGTCCATGGTACGGAATCCGCATGTCGGTGATGACCAAATCCGGCGCCCGATGCCGCCACGCGTCGCCCCCCCCTGTCAGGGGTCGATCCCGCCCCTCGCCGCGGTCTACATCGTCGCGCGTGAAGCGGGCGCCGTGCCTCGTGCTACGGCTGGCCGCTATCCGAGCCGCGCGGCGCGGTGACGGTTCCCGTGCTGGAGCTGTCGTGGGTCGAGGTCTGGGTGGCGGTCGAGCTCGTGCCTGAGGCGGAGGGAGTCGATGTGGTCGTCGAGCCACTCTTGGTCGAACTGGAGGAGGATTGACTGGTACCGGGCGTCGCCTGGGGCGAGGGATTCATGGCATCGGGTGTCGACTCCGTCGTTCCTGTGGTCGCAGCGTCGGGCGTTGCGCCGGTGTTCGAGGTAGCTGACGAATCGTGCTGCTGCCAGGTCGTCGTCGTCGCTCCGGTGGGGGAACCGACCTCCGGAGAAGGGCTCGGCGACTGCGTAATCGTCGAAGAGGTCGAAGAGGTGGTGTGATGGGTGGTCGAGGTCGTCGACTCTTCGATCGTGTCGCCGGCATAAGCGGGCCCGGTCGCCAGAGCCGCCGATACAAGAATCAGATGAATGGGCCGCATGGAATAACCTCCATTGAGGGTCGCGTCCTTGGTACCGAGACGGCAGAATTCAACTGTGCACGACCCATGCCTCCCGACGCTACGGCGCTGTGCAATCCCTGGCGCCGCCTGTCCGCGATACGACGAGGATCCGGATGGGGGCTCCTTCCTCTAGGTAGAGGCAGATGGCAATCGGGGTCGCGAAGCGCACGACCGCAGGCTGCGTCTGGGCGGAGGTCCCGGGCCGGTCGCTCGTCCGCACCTCCCGACAGCCGGGAAAAAAGGGCCCGCTCGCAGCGGTACCGAGCCTGAAATCCGGTGGACACGCGGCCGCAGCTCCTCAGAGCGGTCCGCCGGTGAGCGCTTTTCCAGAGCGGCCAGAACCGTGCCTCGCTTTGGACACAGTCGAGACGGTCGACAGTCGCTTGCCGCTCTCGCGCCGCGCGCGCGTCAACATGGACCACTACTCGCCGGCATCCGAGCACGATCGCACCAGGTCGGGCAGAAGGTGCAACCACCAGTCTCCAAAGTACCGCGGCCGCGTGACGGGTTGCTCGGTGCCACGCGTACGGCGCGGGCTGGCAACCCCGGCGGCGAATCCGCGCGACGGCCGCTCGGTCGCCTTGCTCGCGGGCTCACCGAGACCACGCACTCGCACGCCACGGCGAGCCGGAAATCGGCCACGTAGGTTCGGGCCGTGACTTCGTCGGTGCGCACCTCCCTCTTGCCGTGCCACCACAGGAACTTCATGTCGTTTCCCTCCCTGTGAGCGTTTCCCACGAGCAAGAGCACCGCTCGGGTCAATGCCGAGATCGAGTCGCGGCGAGCATCGCGACACTGCCAGCCGTGAACGCGCCGGGAGCGCGCGCGGTCGTTTGCAGACTTGGGTTGTGGTTGTTACGTGCGATGACCAGAAATGGGGACTTTGCTGGATACGCGACGCGGAGCGAGCTCGCCTAGAAGCTAGCGAAGGAGGCGATAGCGTTGTTCGTTTCGCGCCAAGAGCTCGCCATGCGCCCCGGTCGTCAGCGATGGCGCGAGTGTTGCTCTCTCGCCAGGCTTCGAATTCTCCGCGCGACGACGCTCGCATTTTTTTCACTGAAACGTTTCTCTCATTGGGCGCACCCGCCATGAGAATCCACGACAATCCATCCTGGTGGCGACCCGAGTACGACTCGGCGTGGGAGCGCGCGAAGAAGGCGTTCCAGCGCGATTGGGAGCAGACCAAGCACGATCTCGGCTCGAAGCACGCGAGAGAGCTCGGCCAGGACGCGCGCGATACCGTGAAGCAAGCCACCGGCTCGCAACCGCTTCCCTACATGACGCCGCGGCCCTTCGACCAGATCGAGAGCGCTTCCCGCTTCGGGCACGGCGCGCGCCGGCATTACGCCGGCCGGTACGACTCATGGTCCCACGAGCTCGAGCGGGAGCTTCGTGCGGATTGGGGCGACGATTGGGACGCCGACCACGACGCGATCCGCCGCGGCTGGGACTACGAGCCTCGGGATCCCACGTAACCGGCCTCGCGCGGCCGGTCGCAGGCCCGGGCTCGCATCGTCCACTGAACCAGTCACGGCGACTCTTGGACGACCGATGAGCACCTATCGGAGTGTGCTGCTCGACCTCGACGGAACGCTGATCGACAGCAACGACGCTCATGCTCGGGCATGGGTGGACGCGTTCCGCGCAGTGGGTCGATTCGTGACCTTCGGGCGAGTTCGGCCCTTCATCGGTATGGGAGCTGACCATTTGTTGCCCGCCGTCGCCGGGATCTCGGAGACATCCGACATCGGTCGGACGATCAACCAGCGCCGATCCAAGCTCTTTCTCGAGCGGTACCTGCCCCATCTCCGTCCATTTCCGTCCGCCGGTGCGCTCCTCCTCGAGCTGCGTGCCCGAGGGCTCGAATTGGTAGTGGCGACGTCCGCCAAGAGGGAGGAGCTCTCGGCATTGCTGGGCCTTCTCGGAGCCAGAGACCTGATCGCCGGCGCGACCTCGTCGGATGACGTCGATCGATCGAAACCGGATCCCGACATCGTGCGGGCGGCACTCGAGCGTGCCGACTCGAAGGCCACGGCCACCGTCCTGCTCGGAGATACGGCGTACGATCTCGCCGCCGCTCGCGCGTGCGGCGTCGACATGATCGCGTTTCGTTGCGGTGGCTCGAGCGACGCGTCGCTGCGGGGAGCGGTCGAGATCTACGACGGACCGCACCACTTGCTCGTCCGGCTAGACCAGTCGAAGCTCGCCGCGACCCGACACCGGCGGGCCGCACATGTCCATCGAAGATGACCGCTACGGTGTCTCGGCAGCGCTACGCCAGATCGCGCGAGCCCTGACCCTCGGCGGCGGCAGCCGGTTTCGCGCGCTCGCGTACGACCGAGCCGCTAAGGCGAGCGCGGCGCTCGGCGACCGGCTGCCGTCGCTTGCCAGCGAGAACCGGCTGACGGACATCCCGGGGATCGGTCCGTCGATCGCTGCGGTCGTGACCGAGATTCTCGAGACCGGCGAATCGCGGCTGCTGGCCCGGCTGCGCGAAGAGCACGGCCCCGGGGCCGGCGAGCTGATGCGCGTCCCGGGTTTGGGTCCGCGGAAGATTCGCACGCTTTGTCAGGAGCTCGGCATCGGCAGCATTGACGAGCTGCGCGATGCGCTCGCGGCGGGCCGGATCCGCGCGTTGCGAGGTTTCGGCGTGAAGAGCGAGCGGGCGCTGGCCCGGGCGGTGGCGCGGCCGATCGAACCGCAGCGGCTGCGACTCGCGGACGCGCGCGCGATCGCGGCGGGACTGATCGACCACCTCGCGAGCGCCGGGATCGCGCAGTGGGTCGAGCCGGTCGGGGAGCTGCGGCGCTGGCGCGACGTGATCGAGCGGATCGAGCTACTCGCGACCTTGTCCGACCACGATCTCGCCTGGCGGCGCGATGCGTCCTTCGAGCGCTTCGCCTCGGCGCCCCGGGTGGCGCGAGTGACGGAACGAATCAGTGACCGCATGGAAGTGGCGCTCGTCGATGGCCTTTCGGCGACGCTTCACATGACCGCGCGGCGCTACCGGGCATGGGCCACTTTCGTCACCACCGGCGCCGAGCGGCACGTCAAGAAGCTCGCCGCACCTCGCTCATTGCGGGGCGCGCGGACCGAGGGCGAGATCTACGCGGCGCTCGGCCTGCCCTTCGTTCCTCCTGAGCTACGCGAGGACGAAGGCGAGATCGAGGCGGCGCGCCCCGGCGAGCGATTCGACGACCTGGTGCGCGTCGAGGACGTGCGCGGCGCCGTTCACTGCCACACCGACTACTCGGACGGAGTCGCGACCGTCGAGGAGATGGCGCGCGGAGCGGCCGACCGCGGGCTCGAGTTCATCACGATCACCGATCACTCGCCGAGCGCCCACTACGCCAATGGGCTCGACGAGGCGCGATTGCGCGCCCAGTGGAGCGAGATCGACCGATCTCGCGCGGCGCTTCCGATCGACGTGCTGCGTGGCACCGAGTCCGACATCCGCCGCGACGGACACCTCGACTACGCGTCTAGCGTGCTGCGCAGCCTCGACGTCGTCATCGCCAGCATCCACGCGCGCTTCAAGCTCGACGAGGACCAGATGACCGAACGGCTGGTCACCGCGATGCGAGAGCCAATCTTCAAGATTTGGGGCCACGGGCTCGGCCGGCTGGTGATGCGGCGCCAGCCGATCGAGTGCGGCGTGCCCGAGATCCTGGATGCGCTCGCGGAATCGCGGGGCGCGGTCGAGTTGAACGGCGACCCTTCGCGTCTCGACCTCGAACCGCGTTGGGCACGCGAGGCGCGGCGGCGCTCGATTCCGTTCGTGATCTCGACCGATGCGCACTCCGTGACCGGCCTGGATCACCTCGAATACGGCGTGGCGCTCGCCCGGCGCGCGGGAGTCCGGCGGCGCGAGGTCCTGAACGCGCTCCCCGCCGAAGCGTTTCGCGCTGCTGTCCGGCCATGACCGCGAGGGCGGCGCGCCGCACTGGACGCGCCACGGCCTCGAGGATCGCGAGCGTCGCGTTATCCAGGCGCAGATCGCCGCGGATCGACTTCGTGGCGATCCCCCAGCGTGCCCAAATGGAGCGACGGCCCGGGGGGGAGCGTGGCTTGCCACGGAGTGTCGAGCGGGCGATTTCGACCCTCGCGACTAGCACCGGTCGGCGCTGCTTCGCGACCGCCGACCCCCGCCGCGCGCCAGGCTCTCGACGCCACCCTCGTCCGCGATCTATGCACGTCGGGAGCTCTGCCGATCCATTTGCGAATTGTAGATCCCGCGCGGCCGGGGCCGTACCGGCAGGCACGAATTGACGCGAAGTGCTTCGGCTTTTGTTGCGCAAGCCCTGGCGAGCGCAGGTATCGCATCCACATGCCGCCCGGGCTCGAGGGCTCGGGAACGCACGGGCGCGTGTTCAGCTTCCACGGCGCGCACGGGAGCGCCCGCCAGCAAGCCGAGCTCACCGGCTTCGATCGACTCGCCGACCGCGACGGTTTCCTGGTTGTGTATCCGGAGGGAGTCGATGCGAGCTGGACGACGGCGGCGGCACCACCAAGGCGGAGCGGAGGCATCGACGATGTGAAGCTGGTGCGGATGATCTACGACCGGTTGCGCGACAAGGTTCCCGTCGACTCGAATCGCATCTACGCCGCAGGGCTCTCGAACGGCGCGATCTTCGCGGCCCGCCTCGCATGCGACCTGAGCGATCTCTTCGCCGCGGTCGGCGTCGTCGCTGGCTCCGTGGCGAGCCGTCATCGCGCCGCCTGCACTCCGGTGGCGCCGGTGAGCGTGGTGTCGATCATCGGCGACGCCAACTCATTCATTCCCATCCAAGGCGGCGAGGAGGCCTACAAGAACCACCAGGGCGTCGGCGGCGCGCTCGACTCGCAAGCCGACCTCGTGAAGTTCTGGGCCGCGCAGGCACTCTGCGCCGACGAGCCACGGAAGACCTCGTCGCCCGTCGCGCAGCAGGACGGCACCTCGGTAAGCGAGCTCGCCTACGAAGGCTGCAAGGACGGCGCTGCGGTGCTCTACACGATCGCCGGCGGCGGCCACACCTGGCCGCCCAACGGGCTGGTGGATGGTTGCTCGCCCACTGGGTGGGGAAGGCCTAGGCCAACCTCGACGCGTTACAGGTGTTGTGGGGCTTCTTCACCGCGCATCCCAAGAAGCCGTAGCGGCGAGAGGCGACTTCCCCCACTCCTCGGACAGCGGTGTCTCGCATCGAGGATGGCGACTCCAGGGCGCGCACCACCCCACGCCTCGTCGATCACGACGCGGCCGGGGGGCATTGCTCTCGACCGCGTCCGTCATGACGATGGCGCCGTAGCCGAATAAGCAAGTACCCGACGATCGCCAGGTTCAGAATCAGAGCGGAGACTTTGGTCCCGGTCGGTTTCTTCACGAGCTCGAAGACCTCGAACGGCAAGAAGGAAACCGCCGCTCCAATGGTGAGGTACTCCGCCCACCGCCGATGAAGCCATAGGCCGACTCCTTCGACTGCGAAGAGCGCGGCATAGATGAAAGCACCTACCCCCATGGCCGCGATCTTGGTCGGGGCCGTGCGAATAGCACGCGCAAGCAGGTTTTGCATCTGATCGCGGGCGACTCCAGATAACACCACGTCGAGCCACATCCCGGCCCGATTGGCCACGCCGGGCTGGATGATCTTGAGGGCACCCAGACCCACGGCTACCAGAAGAACCGACTTGAAGATCTTGAAAACCGCGATGACCTGAAGCATTCGGTCTCGCTCAGCACGATCCGCAGCTGATCCCGTTCGGCCAGCGCCCTGCTGAGCGACGCCGCTGTCTCGAGCCGAGCCTTCGCGAATGATGACTCTCGTTGGAGCGATCACTACCCCTCCATCGCTCGGTGCAAATTCGTGCTGCGAGCCAGCCGGCTTGGAAGCCGTTCGATTGGGTGCTTCGTTGGTACAGACCGCCATGAAGCGCGATCCTTCCACGGGACAGCGTTCCAGAACAGTCCGAACCCGAAGGGCCCCCCCGCCTGCCTGATAGGTGGCGATGCCGCTCTCGGACCGTCGTCCGCTGCACCGGTGATCCAACCCGGACCCAGTCGGGCCAGAAACCCTGAGATCCCGGCGCGAACGCCGAGTATTCCGTCCGTTTGGGTCACCGCGGCGGTTAACCCGAGTTTACTCAGCATCGCGCAGCGCGAGCGCCCAAGTCGAGGTGAAGTGAGCACGCCACTTGCCGACGGTCTGCATCGTCATCCCGAGGTGCGCGGCAACCTGCGTCCTGGACAACTACCGCACGCACAAAGCGCCGACTAAAGCGCCTGAAGCAGCGCCATGCATCGTTTCTCCGGCTTGGGCTGTTGACGGCGTTACGCGTCGATCTCGCGAATAGGGGGCGCGCTTTGTAGAGGCTTCCGCCCGTGTCGGGCGCCGCACCTCTCACTCTCGCCTAAACGGCTTCGGGCGAGGATGCGCAAGATTCGTGCCCGCGGGTCTGGTCTGCTATCGCGGACCACGGGTCGCCCGCTCCGAAGATGGGACGCGATTCGACGGCAGCCGCCAGCACGCCCACTTCGGGTCGCCGGATTGTCCGTGCAGGTACAGGGTGAAGAAGTCGGCCTTGGGGTGTACCGAGAAACCATGCACCGCACTTCCGCTCCATGAGTGTGGGGCGGCTCGCCTGCTGCCAAACGGTTTCGAGATCGCAGACGACACCGGCTTCGTCGGACGATCACGAGGGCGCACTTGCGACCGCGACCCCCGCCGATGCTCCAAGGTCTAAATCGACGGTCGAAATCGATGCCGCCACCATCCCACGCAGAGTCCCGATGCGACTTACCCGCACGATACGAGCGGCCAGGCGGCGCCATCAAGGATCCGGGGGTGGGTAGCGACAACGCGTCGCGCACCTCCCCCCGAGCCCCCCTCGCTCGCCGGCCGGCAAGCTGTCTCGGATTGGGGACCTACCCAGTCGCGCGGGTCAGCTTGCGGGCGGCAGGCTCGAGGGTCTGCCGGGTGGATCGAAACGACGCCCACGGGTCGCGGCCACCCGCGACCCGTCGCGCGATGTTCGCGAGATCGAACTGATCGGACTGCACCCGCGCGAGCTCGCTCCAGTCCACCGGCGTCGCGATCGGCGCGCGCGCCGAGGAGCGCGTCGAGTAGGGCACCACCGCGGTGGCACCGCGGCCATTCCGGAGCCAATCGATGAAGATCTTTCCCTTGCGCGCCGCAAGCGACGCCTTGCTCAGGTACTTGTCGGGAGCCTCGCGCACCATTGCTTCCGCGAGATTCCGGCAGAACGCCTTGACCTCGTCCCACCCGAGCTTGGTGGCGATCGGCACCACGACGTGCAGGCCCTTCCCTCCGGTGGTTTTCACGAACGACACGAGACCGAGATCCGCGAGGCGCTTTCTGAGCTCACGCGCCGCGCTCACTACGGCGGGCCATTTCACGTCGGGTGCGGGGTCGAGGTCGAAGACCAGAAGGTCGGGATTCTCGATGCGCTCGACCCTCGATCCCCAGCCGTGGATCTCGAGCGTGCCCATCTGAACCAGCAACACCAGGCCGGCGAGGTCTTCGATGGCGATGTACTCCCGCGTGACACCGCCCTCGCCAAGTTTCACGCGGTGCACGCCTGTCGGCGTCGACTCCGTCGCGTGCTTCTGAAAAAAGCACCCGCCGCCCACGCCTTCCGGGCAGCGCTTGAGCATCAACAGGCGTCCCGTGACGTGCGGCAGCACCAACGGTGCGACCTGCTCGTAGTACCGCGCCACCTCCAGCTTGGTACGGCCTTGGTCGGGGTAAAGGATGCGGCCGGGATGGGTGAGCCGCACCCCGGCGACGACGTCCGCGTCGCTGCGGGACGTGGTTGCGGCCGGGCGCTCGGGCGCGCGGCCCCGCGGCTCGAGGGCGCGACCCCGCGGTGCAGGCGCACGGCGGCGCGAGCGCCCTGGCGCAGGGGCGGTCGCGGTCGATTTGGTCTGCGTTTCCATCTGGGTCTCGGTCTCCTCGCTGTCGGCCCTGGGGTCGGCGCGCTCGCGCACCACGTCGGTCGCGGGTTTGTCCTCACGCAAACCGAGGAACACCGGATGGCGAAGCAGACCGTCGCGCGTCCACTCCGTGAACTCGACCTCCGCGACCAGCGTCGGTTCCACCCAGTGGACGTTGCGCTCGCTGGGTGGGTTGCGAAACGGAGCGGTGGCGCGCTCGATGCGCCGAAGCTTGCGGTGGAGGTCCCGCAGGACCTCATCGCTGAATCCGGTGCCGACGCGGCCCGCGTAGACCAGCGTTCGTCGTTTCTCGAAGTATCCGAGCAGCAGCGCGCCGAAGCCCTGCCGGCTACCGGAAGGTTCCGTGAATCCGCTGATCACCATCTCCTGCCGATCGAGACACTTGGTCTTCACCCAGTCGTGTCCCTTGCCACCGCGATAGGGCGCGTCCCGTCGCTTCGACACCACGCCCTCGAGCACCTGCCGACACGCGAGCGCGTAGAGCTCGGGACCCGCGCCCTGTTGGTGCGCGCTCAGACGGACGTGCGCGGGATCGGCGCCAGCGAGGAGCTTCTCGAGCAACGCCTTCCGCTCCACGAGTGGCACCTGGGTCAGGTCGCGATCGTCGAGATGGAGGAGGTCGAAGACGTAGTAGACGAGATTCTGGTCGCGACCGGCGCTCAGCTCCTGTTGCAGCGCGGCGAAGCTCGAGACGCCATGAGCGTCGAGGACCACGACTTCGCCGTCTAGGAGTGCGCGCTCAGCGGGCAGGGCGGCCACTGCGTCGGCGACCGAGGCGAAGCGGTGGGTCCAGTCCTGCTGATTCCGGCTCGCGAGTGTGACGCGCTTTCCGTCGCGGCGCGCCAGCACTCGGTAACCGTCGAACTTGATCTCGTGGAGCCAGTCGTCGCCCTCGGGCACATTCTTGACGAGCGTGGCGCGCTCGACAGGCACGAACTTCGGTAACGGGGCGCGGCGCGCACCCTTGATCGACCGGAGGTCGAGGGCGGCGACTGGCACGGCGGCACGCGCTGGGGACCGCGTGCCTCTGCCGCGCTCGACGGATCGCGACGAGGTGCGCTTCGCCGGTGGCGCGTCGATCCCCCTCAGCACGGCCCGCCGTGCCGACGGCTTTTCCTCGCCTTTGGCCCCACGATTCGAGTGCCAGATGCGACGCCGCCGGTTGGCGGCAATCTCATCTATCGTGTGACCCGAGAACACGCTGGTCGGATTCCGGCCCACCACGTCGGCCGCGGCGCCTTCGCTCGCTTCGGCGTCGTGGTGTTTGATGAGAAGCCAGTTCGGATGGCTGTCGCCACCCCGTTGTCGCAGCCGCACCAGTATCCAGCGCCCCTGGAGGCGATCGCCGTGCAGCTCGAAGTCGAGACGGCCCTTGCGAAGCGCGGTCGCCGCGTCCTCGCCCCCGTCCCAGGTGCCGCGATCCCACAGCATCACGGTGCCCCCGCCGTATTCGCCTTGTGGGATCACCCCCTCGAAGCCCCTGTAATCGAGGGGATGGTCTTCCACCTCCACGGCGAGGCGACGGTCGGCCGGATCGAGCGACGGGCCCTTGGGCACTGCCCAGCTCTTGAGGACGCCATCGAGCTCCAGACGGAAGTCGAAGTGAAGGCGGCTGGCCGCGTGCTTCTGGATCACGAAGCGAAGCTTGCCGTGGCGCCGCTGGCGCACGGTGCCGCGCGGCTCGGGAGTGCGCCGGAAGTTTCGCTTGCGCACGTATTCGGTGAGACTCATGGGTTTCGCTTGCGCACGTATTCGGTGAGACTAATGGAAGGCCTCGTGACATCGTCGCGCGCCATTCGCTCGGAGCCATTAAGGAAGGCGTTGCTCACGCGCTCTTGCGGGCAGGCGCCGCCCCATGAGCGACGCCAGGGTCAGAAAGAGGCGCGTTCGATTGGAGCCATCGTCGGCGCATACCGCATCTCATGAACGGCGCAGCAATGCGAAACCATACGTGCAAGGGTCGAGCCGCGACCGACAACGACTACAACCAAGCGCCCCGCGTGGGCGAGTGGGCCGCGGCGATCGGCCGGAGCCCAAAACCGGGCACGGCATGAGCGGCTATAGAACCCCAGGATGGGAGACAGGCCGCGCGGGCCACAGAGCGCTGGAGCTCCGCATCGCACCGAGTAATGTACAAAGGACACCGACCGTACTCCGACCTATGTGAACGGTCCGGCGCTTCTGCTGCCTCGGGAGACGTGGCAACCGGCGATGGCAGAGGGCGTGGCAGCGCCTCGAATATGGGCGTCAGCGCCTGCCACCCCGGAAAGCTCATGAGGGATCGATCAGAGGTGACCGGCGGCCGCGTGACGATCCTCCATTTCCTAGCGGTCGGCAGGCGAGCGAACTGCAATGCCCGATAGGAAGGACCGAGGGATTGACACCGAGCTTTACGCTGCGATTCTACGGGTACCGTGTCTCCGTCACAGCGGGTCTTCCTTCTTTCGCCGGCTAGCGTGTCAGGCAAGCGTTGCCGGACGCTCGTGGCTCCGAGCGCCGCGTTCGACCTCGCGCTCCGGATCCGCCGCGACAGCGCTCCCATCGGGGAGGTCATGAGCTTCCTCTCCGCACTCTATTTCCGGGGGAAGCTCACCTATGCGCAACGGTTCGCGACGCCGCCGACGGGATGCACTGGCGTGCTCGTGATCACTCCAGATCGCGGGCTCGTTTCGCCCGAGACCGTAATCGGATTCGACGACGTGCACGCCTTCGGGCGAGTGCCGATCGACGCAGGCGAGCCTCGCTATGTGGCACCGTTCCGAGCGGCCGCGAAATGCTTGCGGCGCCGACTACCTGCGAACGCAGAGATCGTGCTGCTCGGCAGCATCGCGACACCGAAATACGTAGATGTGCTACTCGCCGTCTTCGGGTCGTCGCTGCTCTTCCCGGTCGATTTCGTGGGCCGAGGAGACATGAGCAGAGGCGGCCTGCTACTCCGCGCGGCCCGCTCAGGCGTCCAGCTCGAGTATCACGCTATCGACGGGGCAAAACGGCGCGGGCACCGCCCGTCGAAACTGCCCGCTCCGAGTGGCCCTTCGTCCTAATCGTGGACCCGGCAACGCGCCTGATGTTCTTGGGCTTCGACGGCAGGCTGGGCCGCTTCGACTGCGCGGGAAAGGATGGTGGCGAGGTCGGACGCGGAGCGCGAGGACCGCCTCGCGCTCGTGTTCTTCGCCGCGCTCACGACCAACCTGGCATAACGCCCTACTCCTCGTTCAGCCCGACACGCTTCTTCGCTGACCGAGCCGGGTTCCGACGGCTCTGCCGATGGAAGACGAGAGCGAAGCAGCGTGCACCGAAGGTATCGGCCGCGACCGTCAACCTGATCCAGCGGATGGCGCGGGAGAACCGGTTCTGGGGCGGTCGAACGCATCCGCGGCGAGCTCCTCAAGCTCGCCATCCGTGTCAGCAAGTGAGCCATTCAGAAGTACATGCGCTGCGCCCGCCCACCGCGGCGGTCCGGGCAAATGGGCGACCTTCCCTTCGGAACCACGCCGACGACATCTGGGCTTGCGATTTTCTCCAGATCTACGACGCGCTCCTTCCGAGCGATCCTCGTCTTCATGATCATCGAGCACGGCTCGCGTCGCCCAGTCCGCGGTTAGGCGCTCGCCTACCACTGCCTGGGCTGCCCACCAGCTTCGCGAGGCGACGGCTTGGTCCAAGGGGCCGCGCTTCCTCATCCGAGACGACGACGACAAGCTTGATGCCGAATTCGACCGCGTCGCCGACGACGCTGGCACGCGCGTCCTCCGCTGCCCTACCGGGCTCCCCGTGCGAATGCGATCTGTGAGCGCGCCCTGGGACCATACGCCGCGACTGTCTCGATCACATACTCATCCTCGGCGAAGACCATCTCCACCGTCTCGTGCGGGAGTACGCGACCCACTACTTCAACCCCGCGCGGCCCGGGCTCCCGCTCGACGTCATTGACCAGCGACTCGAGAATCTGGTCGATCAGCGCGTCCGGCTCCCGGCGATTCCGCTCGAGGTAGGCGTCGATCTCGGAGCGGCGGATCCGGACGTCGCCGACACCGCGGCCTGGTTTGCCGTCGTCACCACCGATCCGGCCGGCTCGTACCATTGTTCGCGACACCGCTCGCGATCGCGCGTGGCCATGCCGCACCCCAGGCATAGGCCGGCGGTCCGGACTTGTCACTCAGGGAGCCTTCTTGCCAGCTCCGCGATGGCGGCCTCGATCGCACTGAGCCGGCTGCGCACCTCGTCGCAGAACCTGGCTAGCTCGGCGCGCCTCTGCGCCCGGTCTTCGGAGGTCTCGGCATCACTGCTCAACGCCTTGGTCATTGCATCCGGCTCGTCGTGGGTCATCGACTTCTCCTAGGTTCACCCTCATCCGGCGTCGAAGCGCGGAGCGGTGAAGGGAAACGGCCGGGACAGGCATGTCGCGGCTGTTGTATTTCTGGCACACCGATCTCGCTTGCCCGCTCATTGGTCGTCGGAAGGCTCCCGTTCCTTCCCTGCCGTCACGGTGCGTTCTGGGGAACGCGGTGAGAGGCCCCAGGAGAAGCAATGCCTCAGTCCGTGTCATTGGATTGCTCCCGGAAGCTGTTGAAATCAATTTCGGTATCGCCGTCGCGGAACGCGTCGCCTCGATTCATCGCCTGAGCCGCTCGCGGGGGCCTTCGTGACCTTGTCACCGCCGCCCGTGCCCGCCCGGTCTTTGGGACCCCGGCTGGCAGGTCTTTGGTTGTCGGTGGTGTTGCGGTCAGATTCTTGGCTTCTCTCGTTCAGATGATCGTCCACCGGCACCTTCGATCCGGAGCGTCCCCTGGCTCACGCGCCGGGCTCCCGCGCGAGCATCTTCAGCCTTTTTGCGACCCGCAATGGTGCGCACACACCAGGGCTCGACTGAACTGCGCTTCCCGACGATCATGCCCGACCGCGCGAGCTTGGGAACTACGGGCCGCTCGCCACCACCGGCTCGGGCCGCCACATGTGCCCACACTCCTGGCACATCCAACTCGCCGGGCCTTCGCTGGGCTCCTCGTGGGGATCGAGGCGGATACTCCCCTTGAGCCGCTCCCGAGCGGCCACGCCGCCAGTTCGGGCACGCGGGCCGCTTCGGTTTCTCGCCGGCCAGGGCGCCTCACACGTCCGCAGCCGCGTCCCGCTCCCACCGATGCATGCACCCCCAGCACCGCCAGCCCCGCCGCTCCCGCGTAGGCTCCTTCTCGCCGACGCGTTGAGTCTCGATCACCAGCTCGTAGAGATTCGCACTGCCGCACTTTGGGCACGCTGGCCGCTTCGGTTCGTCGTCAGCATCGAACCCTCATGCAGCATCCGGCCTTACGTCAGCGTGAACCTCCTGGAGCTCCACGTCGAGCTCACCGAAGGCTATACCTCGTCGTGAATCCGGCGCACATCGCGTTTCCGATCCCGCAGACGGCCGGAGTGCCGTTTTCATACCCGCAGTACCGGCTGACGATCGGCTTCCAGATCGGCGCAGAGGCGGGCGGCCGTGCTCGGCGACGTCCCGCAATCCTGTGGGCACCCCTCGGGGTGGTGGCGTTCAGGCGCGCGCGGCGGCGACTCGCTCGAGAGCCGATACAAGGGTGCTGGCCTCGATCGGCTTGGCGAGGTGGCCGTCAAAACCTGCCTCGAGGATGCGCTGCTCTTCGTCGTGACTCGCGTACGCGGTGAGCGCAATGATCGTTTGGTGGCCGCCGGTCTGCTGATCGCGCCGCCGCACCTCGCGCATCAGCGCGAAGCCGTCCTGGAACGGCATGGCGATGTCGCTCAGCACGACTCCCGGACGCGCTTGGTCGATCAACGTCAGCGCCTGCTGCACCGTAGACGCGGCGCGCACCACCGCACCACAGCGCTCGAGCAGCAGCGCGATCGCCTCGCGGCTGTCGCGATCGTCGTCCACAACCAACACACTGACGCCTTTCAGATGATCGCGCTTCGACGTGCCTCGATTGCCGGAGGCGCCGCTGATGGGTCGCGGCTCGCCCGAGTCGAGTGGCGCCGGGCGCCGCGGCAGCCTCACGGTGAACGTCGAGCCCCGTCCCGGGCCTTCGCTCGTGGCCTCGACCGAGCCGCCGTGCAGCTCGGTGAGGTGACGGACGATCGCCAAGCCCAGGCCGAGACCACCCTGCGAGCGCGTGGTCGATGCATCTTCTTGCCGGAAGCGCTCGAAGATGTGCGGCAGAAACTGTGGGTCGATGCCCTGGCCGGTATCGGTCACGCGGATCGAAAGCGACGAACCTTCACACGTGACCCGAACCGTCGCCTGGCCCCCAGACGGCGTGAACTTCACCGCGTTGGATAGTAGATTCCACACGACCTGCTGGAGACGGGCTGGGTCTGCCAGCAGCGTCCCGACGGCGGGATCCACCAAGATCTCGAGCGCGATCGATTTCTGCAGGGCAAGCATGCGAATGCTTTCGAGCGCTCCCACCACGACCGCGCGCGGCTCGACCACGCCCAGCTCGAGACGCAGCTTGCCGGACACGATCCGTGACACGTCGAGCAGATCCTCGACGAGCTTCGCCTGCAGACGCGCGCTGCGCTCAACGGCGGCGAGCGCGTTCGCCTGCTGCTCTTCGGTACAACGTCCCGACAGGAGCAGCGTCGTCCACATCAAGATTGCGTTCAGGGGCGAGCGCAGCTCGTGCGACAGCGTGGCCAGGAAGTCGTCCTTGATGCGGTTCGCCGCTTCCGCCGCGGCGCGCGCTTCCTCAGCCTTCGCGTACGCCTCGCGCAACGCGTCCTCGGCCTTGCGCGAACGGATCAGCGCGCGAACCGTCGCGACCAGCACCGCCGGCTCGGTTGGCTCGGTGAGCGAGCCGTCGGCGCCGCTGTCGAGCGCCCGCACCGTGTCTTCCTCGCGGGTGTAGGTGGCGGAAGTCTGCAGTACTAAGAGCGAGCCCACCTTCGGATCGCCCTTGATCCGCTTGCAGATCTCCAGGCCGTTCATGTCCGGCAGCACCACGTCGAGCACCACCAGCTTGAGAT
>CAZYWA010000109.1:0-17901 GCA_964650975.1 uncultured bacterium | reverse complement strand
GCCCGTCACGTAGATCCCTCCGCCTTGAGGAGCCGAGTTCCCGGTGAGGGTGCTTTGCTCGACGCGAACCTCCGACGACGAGCCGCCTTGGTAGAAATCCTGTAGCAGCAAGATGCCGCCGCCGATCGCCGCGGCCTGGTTGTCGGCCACCAGTGTGCGCGTGAGCTCGAGGGTTCCGGCTCGCACCAGGGCACCGCCGCCCGAGTGCGCGCGATTGCCGCGAATCACCGAATCCTCGACCGTCACGGAGGCGAGATAGACGTCGATTCCGCCACCCTGCAGCCCGTAGGTGCCGCCGAAGCTCAGGTCGCCCTGGTTCTCGATCCGCGAGCTCTTCACGGTGCACAGTGCATCGTAGTGGCAGGCGAGCCCGCTGCCGGTGCCGCTGTGCGCCGGATCGCGCCCGATCACGACGTTCTTCAACGTGAGCTGCACCCCGCTTCGCCCCACGTCCGTGGCCCACACGGTGGCGTCGCGGCCGTTCTGGAGCGTCAGGTCACGAATCACCAGCGACACCGGCCGTCCGTCCGGGGAGTCGACCAGGCCGCCCTCGCCATCGGATGCGTCGAGGATGGTGCGATCGGGTCCCGCGCCGCGGATCTCGAGATCGTGCTCGACGACGAAGAGCTTGCTCTGGACGTCGGGACCGACGACGAATCGGCCCGCGGGCACGGAGATCACGTCCTGACCGTTTCCGGCGGCGCAGCCGTCCACCGCCGCATCCGACTCCGCGGCGCGAATCGCCTCGGAAAACGTGCAATTCCCATCGGGCGGCGTCGACGGCTCGTAGGCGGTGCTGTTCACCACGATCGTGGCGGCCGTCGCCGCGACCGCGCCGGCCCAGGCGAGGATCGACGCCAGCGCTCCCGTGACCAGCGTCCGCGTCCCCTTCGCCATCGTCCTCCAGTCCTCGCGATCTTGCGCGCCGGAGCGACCCCGCGCAAACGACTCGGCGCGCGATCGGCGGTCGGAAGGACGCGGTCCCTGTCGGTCTGCACGATCTCTGCACCAAGCGAGCACGGCTCGGCCATGGCGCGGTGATCGACTGCCGTGCATGCGCTTGCGGAACACGGAGGCCGGGATGCACGATCTCGCGCGTCGGACCGCCACTCGACCGGATCGAGCGGCGGCTTGTCGTCCGGAGCCCGGGTCACGGAGACTGGCCTGGCACGAAGGCTTCGCAGCCGAGGATTGGATGGCACGCATCCTGGTGGTCGATGACGACGGCCACACCCGCGAGGTGATCCGCTTCGCGCTCGAGAAGGCCGGCCATCGGGTGGTCGAGGCCGCCGACGGCGCGGAGGCGATCGACAACTTCATCCTCGAGCCGGTGGACCTGGTGGTGCTCGACATCGTGATGCCCGAGGAAGACGGGCTCGAGGTGTGCCGCCGCATCCGCGCCAGGGCCACCGCCAAGGGGCGGGTGCCGGTGCTCTTCCTGTCGAGCCGCGCCGACGAGGTCGATCGCATCGTCGGGCTCGAGATGGGCGGCGACGATTACCTGACGAAGCCCTTCAGCCCGCGCGAGCTGGTGGCGCGGGTGAAGGCGCTGCTGCGCCGCTCGTATCCGGCCGAGACACCCGCCTCGGCGAGCGGCGAGCCGGAAGCGCGACGCCCGCTGCGCCACGGGCCGCTGCTCATCGATCCGGAGCGGCACCGCTGCACCTGGAGCGATCACGAGGTCCGCCTCACGGCCACCGAGTTCGCGCTGCTCGAGACGCTGCTCGCCGCACCCGGACGCCTGTACGCGCGCGACGAGCTGATCGAGCGCGTGTACGGCGAGGACGGCACGGCGGAGCGCACCCTCGACAGTCACGTGCGCCACATCCGCGCCAAGTTCCGCGCGTGGGGTGCCGATCCCATCGAGACCGTGCACGGCCTGGGCTATCGCATCCGGTCCTGATGGATCGCGACGACGCCGATCCCGATCGCAAGCAGCGGCGCAAGTGGCCGCGGCTCAGGCCCAACATCCTGCTCTTGCTGCTGGGCGTCGCGGTCACGGTGCTCCTGGCGCCGCTCTTGATCGTGGCGCAGCTCCGGCTCTACTCGGACGCGCTGGTGCACGAGACCGAGCGCAGCCTGATCGCCGAGTCGGTGCAGATCGGCGAGTCGTGGCGGCAGCGCTGGGCGGAAGCCACCGGCCAGGTGCTGGCCGACGCTCCACTCGTCGACCCCGAGTCGACCGCGGTGAGCGAGGACGGCCTCGAGACGCTGCGCTCGCTCCCCTACGTGAACGCCGCCACCGCGGGGCTGGGCTTCGCGCCGGTGCAGCCCGAGATCGATCTCAGGAAGGGCATCGCGCCGCGGCTGCCGCCTCCCAGCCACTTCGCCGACGACCGCTCCGGGCTCGAGTGGGTGATCGGCAAGCAGATGAGCCAGATCCTGCGCCGCGCCAAGCGCATGAACCTGAGCGGCGCGCGGGTGCTCGATCGCAACGGCTGCGTGGTGGCCACCAGCGGCACCGATCTGGGCGCCTGCTACGACGACCTCCCCGAGGTGCAGGTGGCGCTGCACGGCGAGTACGAAGCGGTCGCGCGGCAGCGCGCCAGCGACCAGCCGGTGCCGCCGCTCGGCAGCATCCGGCGCCGCGGCAAGGTGCGGGTCTTCACCGCGATGCCGGTCCGCTTCGGCAGCGACGTGATCGCCGTGGTGCAGATGTCGCGCACCAGCCTCGATCCGCTGGAGGCGGTCTGGCAGGAGCGTCACTGGATCTTCAGTGTGGGGATCCTGACGCTCGGCGTGCTGATCGCGGTGAGCTTTCTCTCGGCGCGCGCGATCGTGCGCCCGGTGCGGAAGCTCACCGCCGCCGCTCGCGAGGTGGTGCGTGGAGGATCGCGGACCATGCCGATCTTCGGGCGCCTGGCGCCCGCCGAGATCGACGAGCTGCGGGTGGCGCTCGACCGCATGACCGCCGAGCTCTCGTCGCGCACCGACTACGTGCGCGACTTCGCCGCCGACGTCACCCACGAGCTCAAGACGCCGCTCACCAGCATCGGCGGCGCCGCGGAGCTCTTGCGCGACGGCTGGCAGGAGATGAGCGACGAGCAGCGCACCCGCTTCCTCGCCAACATCGGCGCCGCCACCGCCCGGTCGGAGCGCCTGGTGAGCCGGCTGCTCGAGCTGGCGCGGATCGAGAATCGCGGCGTCGCGGGTGCCGCCGAGCCGGTGCCTCTGGGGCCGGTCCTCGACGAGATCGCCGCGAGCTACGGGAGCCGCGTGCAGCTCGATCGCGCGCACGCTCCGGAATCGATCGCGATCGCTCCCGAGCTGCTCGGCTCGGCGCTCACCAACTTGCTCGACAACGCCCTCCGCCACGGCGGCGGCAAGCCGGTCGAGGTGATCGTCGACGTGCCGTCGCGGAACGGGCGGCGCGACGCCCCGCGGCTGCGGATCGCGGTGCGCGATCGCGGGCCCGGCATCAGCGAGCGCAACCGGGCGCGGATCTTCGAGCGCTTCTTCACCACCGAGCGCGACGGCGGCGGCACCGGACTCGGCCTCGCGATCGTGAAGGCCATCGCCGACGCTCGCGGCGGCTCGGTCACGTTCGAGACCGGCCCGGGCGGCACCACGTTCACGCTGGTGCTCTGAACGGCGCGGTTACAACTCGCTAGCACTTTTCGTCGGCAGGTGCCGACGGAAAGTGTCAAAATGCGCCGACGAATATTGTCGTACTCTGCTGACAAAATACCGCGGGATACTCCTGAAATCGGGCTGATTCGCGAGGGAAAGGCCGGAAAGGCCCCGATACGGGCCTCCACTCGTACGCTACGGCCGGCGCCGCGGAGCGGCGCCCTCCACAGCGCATTCGACCGGCCTGGGAGGACCGGGGTCACGTGCCGCTGGCGGCGGCCAGGGCTGCGGCCACCTCGTGGGCGGCGTGCGGGCGCTTTTGCGGATCGAGCTCGAGCAGGGTCAGCACCAGGTCGCGAAGCGGACCCGGGCAAGTGGCTTCGCTGAGCGCCAGGCCGGCGCGGATACGATCGAGCCAGGGATCCGCGCCGTCGCTCATCGCCGCGGTCGGATCGGGTGGCGCGGTTCCCGTGAGGCTCGCGAACACCGTGGCACCCAGACCGTAGAGATCGCTGCGCGGGTCGGAGTGGCGATCGGTGAGCGTCTCCGGGGCGACGAACCCGGGCGTGCCGAGGCCGAAGTCGGTGTCCCCGTCGTCGGCGGAATGAGTACGGCCGTCCTCGACCTCGATCCGCTCGCCCTGGCCACCATTCGAGCCGGCGAGCGAGTGCGCCAGCGATCGCGCGCCGCGCGCGCCCATCGTGCGCGCCAGCCCGAAATCGCCCAGCTTGGGGGTGCCGTAGCCGTCGAAGAGGATGTTTGCGGGCTTCACGTCGCGGTGCACCAGGCCCGCGTCGTGGACCGCCGCGAGACCGCGCGCCACCGGCACCACGATCGACGCGGCCTCCGCGCACGAGAGCTTGCCGCGCTCGCGAATGCGCTTCGAGAGCGTGCCACCGTGGAGCAGCTCGAACACCAGGTACTCGGCGCCAGCGTGCTCGCCGACCCGGTGCACGGTCATGACGTTGGGGTGATTGATCGCCGCCAGCGAGCGCGCCTCGCGCCGGAAATGCTCGCGGAACTCCGGCGATGCCACGTTCTGGCGATGGATCACCTTGAGCGCCACCTCGCGTTCGAGGCTCTCCTCGCGAGCGCGGTAGACGACTCCCATGCCGCCGCGCCCGACCACCTCGAGCAACCGGTAGTCGCCGAGCGTCACGCGATGGGCGTTGATCTCGTCCTCGGCCATCTCGGCGAGCTCTTTCAGCGCCTCGCGCTGGCGCGGGCTCAGCCGCCGCGGCACGCGATCCATGATGCAGAACGTGCCGAGCTTCGAGCCGTCGAGGCCGTAGAGCGGTTGCCCGGCGTAGAAGCGCACGTGCGGATCGCCGGTCACCAGCGGGTTGTCGGCGAAGCGCGGGTCGAGGGTGGCGTCCTCGACCTCGAAGATCTCGTCCTGGTGGATCGCGTGGCCGCAGAACGAGATCGAGCGCGGCGTCTCGGGCTTGTCGACGCCGACCTTCGACTTGAACCACTGGCGGTCCTCGTCGACCAGCGAGATGAGCGCCATGGGCACGCCGAAAGCACGCGACGCGGCGGACGTGAGGCGGTCGAAACGATCCTCGGGCGGAGTGTCGAGGATGTCGAGACCGCGCAGCGTGCGCAGCCGCTGCGCCTCGTTCGAGAGGAGAGTGGCCTCGATCATGATCCGGAAAGTCTACCCGGTCGAAACGCCGGATCGCCGCTCGCCGGCACGCGTACGCCACGGACGCGAGGGGCCGCGTCCCTCCGAAGACCGCGGATGGTCAGTCGGAGGGCTGCGGTCCCTCGCAGCCGCAGTGCACGATCGCTCGAGATCGCCGGATCAGCGCTCGACTGCGTCCGGAAGCGAGAAGGCCCGCCGCGACCTCACTTGTCGAACAGCGGCAGATACTGCCCGTAGCCCTCTTTCTCGAGATCCTTCTCGGGCACGAACCGGAGCGACGCGCTGTTCATGCAGTAGCGCATGCCGGTGGGCTGGGGGCCGTCGTTGAACAGGTGGCCCAGGTGGCTTTCGCCGTGCTTGCTGTGCACCTCGACCCGCGGCATGAAGAGGCTCGAGTCGCTCTTGGTCACGACGTTCTCGGGAGCGAGCGGCTTGGTGAAGCTCGGCCAGCCGGTGCCGCTGTCGAACTTGTCCTTGGAGCTGAAGAGCGGCTCGCCGCTCACCACATCGACGTAGATGCCGTCCTCGTGGTTGTCCCAGTACTCGTTCCGGAAGGCCGGCTCGGTGCCTTCGCTCTGCGTGACCTTGTACTGGAGCGGCGTGAGCTTCTTCTTGAGCTCGGCGTCGCTCGGCTTGTGGAACTCGCTCTGCGTGCCCACGGTGCCTTCGTTCTTTTTGGGAAGCATGATCTCCGCGTCCTTTCCCCAGGTCTTCTCGATGAACTTGTCGCGGCCGGCGCCGGCCCGGTACGAGTAATAGCGGACCGGGCTCTTCTTGTAGAAGTACTGGTGATATTCCTCGGCCGGCCAGAATTTCTTGTAGGCCACGATCTCGGTGACCAGCGGCTTCGAGAAGCGGCCGCTCTTCTCCAGGGCCTCCTTCGAGGCTTGAGCGAGCTTTCGCTGCTCTTCGTCGTGGAAGAAGATCGCGGTGCGATATTGCTTGCCGCGGTCCACGAACTGCCCGCCGGGATCGGTGGGGTCGATCTGGCGCCAGTAGACGTCGAGCAGCTGCCGGTAGGTGATCTTCGTGGGATCGAAGTGCACCTGCACCGACTCGGCGTGGCCGGTCTGTCCGGATCCCACTTGCTCGTAGGTGGGGCTTTCTTCGTCACCGCCCGAGTACCCCGAGATCACCGCCGTCACTCCTTCGAGCTTGTCGAAGGGCGGGACCATGCACCAGAAGCAGCCGCCCGCGAACGTCGCGAGCGATTCACCCGGCTTCTGCGGATAAGCCTCCGGCGCCGGCGGCAGCTCACCACCGGTGGCGCGCGAGCAGCCACCGGCCATCGCGGCCAGCGACGCGCACAGCACCAGTGTTTTCAAGGACTTCGACCAGGAACCCATGACACTCTCTCCCGACCACGACCGGCTTCGTCTCATGCGCGATCTACGCCCGCAAGACCCCGCGCGGATTCGCAAACGCGAGCCCATGGCTCGTCCCGCAGGGTACCCGACCGGGTCCCAGAAGAGTGTCGCGAGGCGCCGGAGTGTTACAGCGTTGTCCCGGGGGGCTGTTCCCGCCCCCCGCCCCGAACGTATCTGCGGGGTCTTACGAAGACCCCGCACCCCAACGGGTGCGATTTTTTCGGGGCCCCACCCCGAGTCGGCTCGCTACGCTCGCCGCGCGCCTGCGGCGCGGTGCTTCTGCATCGTCCCACCGCCGCAATGGGCGCGGGAGGGCCGTGCGAGCACTAGGCGACGGCGCGCCAGGCGCGTTCGGCGACGCGAACCGCGGCGCCACGGGCGCCGATCATCCACGGCCGGGCGAGGAGGCTTTGATCGGCGGCTTCGCCGCTGGCCCAGAGGTTCTGGATGAGCCAGCGGTTGACGAAGCGCAGCTTGTCGGGGAGCACCACGAGGCCGCGCACGCGCGGATGGCTCGCGATCTCGTCGAGCATCTTGCTCTGCTCGCGCATCGCGCGGCGCAGCGAGTCGAGCAGGTCGATCCCCAGCACTTCGGCGTCCTTGCGGTGGAACTCCATGCTGAGCTGCATGAACCCGACCAGCCACAGCTGATACGCCTGGAGCTCGATCGCCTCGCGGCGGGTGATCCGGGACAGCACGTCGGGGAGGTAGAGCTTGCCCAGTCCCACGTGGCGCGCCTCGTCGCGGCCGAAGTAAGGCATCAGCTCGGAAAGCACCGGTTCCACGCCGATTTCCGCGATGGCGCGAAAGAGATGTACCGCCACGTGCTCGACGAAGAGCTGCATGCCGACGAGCTTCATCAGCACCGAGTCGGTGGTGATGAGCTGCACCAGCATGCTCTTCACGAACGCGTTGGGCTGCGGCAGCTCGATCTCGAGCAACCGCAGGTAATCGCGCATCACGTAGTAGTGGCGCGCCTCGTCGAAGGTCTGGATGGTGGCCGCCATCTTGGCTTCGCTGTTGTCGCGGATGCGCTCGGCCAGGAAGCTCGCCACCTCCCACGCCGCCAGCTCGCCCCACAGGATCACCGTGAACACGTTCGCGATCGCGTCGCGCTTCTCGGCGCTGAGATGCACGCCGCCGTGCTTCTTCACCAGCTGCGCCAGCACCTTCTTCCCGTCCCACGCGAGGGCCTGCCCCTTGTGGTAGAGGCCCTCGAGCTTCGCGAGGCGGTGGGTGCGGGTTTCGAGCTCGTCGACGGTGAGCTCGTCGATGGGCCGGGAATCGAGCAGGTGCTGAGGAGGAAATGGCATCCGGAGCGGCAGACCAAACGGCATCACACGTCGCGACACGCTGGTGACGAGCCCCATATGCGCTCCTCCCTTGCTTCGATCTTCTTACCTACCGGCTGGCAGGTCAAGGTGGGACTCGCGGGTGATAACCGTCACTTGCATGGATTCTTCACACAGGGCCGCGGGGGATCGCACGCCCGCCGAGTGGCGCGAAGACCGCCGCCAGCGCGGCCAGCGGCACCATGCCCGGGTCGGGAATCATCACGTAGAGGCCGGCGAGAGCCGACGCGATCCAGATCCGCGGCTCGCGTCTGCGCCAGCCCAGATGGGTCAGGATCGCGAACGCGGCGACCGATCCCACGAGCCACCCGAACCGGATCGCCACCGGCCCGCGCATGACCAAATTGATCGCGTCGACGAGGAGCGCGTAGCGCGCCAGCCGAAGGCGCTCGCGGAATTCCGAGCCTCCCCGGCCGAGCCGTCCCTCGGGAGGCAAAACCTCGGGCTCGAGCACCGGGCCGTCGTCCGCCGGTTGCGATTCCCCGGAGCCCGATCCGGTCCGCGCCATGGCGACAGCGTAGCGCGCTCCGGCATGGTGGCGACCGCAACCGGCGAGTATCTTCCGCTCGCGATCGGCCACGGCCACGGCGCGCCACTCATGACCGCCTCACTCGACGTCTCGCTCGACGACACCACCCGCGCACGACTTTTCCCGGCGCTCGCCGACGGCCCGATCTTCCTCAACCACTCCGGCATCGCACCGATCTCGGGCCCCGCCGCGCAGGCGCTTGCGCGCTACGTCGCCGAGGCGCAAGCGCCCACACCGGACCGGCTGCGCGGCTGGCTCATGGACAAGTCGCGAGCGCGCGTCGCGGTCGCCGAGCTGATCGGCGCCGCACCCGCCGAGATCGCGTTCATGCCCAACACCACGGTGGCCGTCGCCACCCTCGCGAACGGAATGGGCTTGCGGGCGGGCGACCGCGTGGTGGGCTTCGAGGGCGACTATCCCGCCAACGTGTTTCCCTGGCGCCGACTCGCGCGCTCGGGTGTCGAGTATCTGCGGGTGGCGGCGCCCGACGGGCTTCCCGATCTCGATGCGTTGCGGCGCGCCGTCGACGAGCGCACGCGCGTGGTGGCGGTGAGCAGCGTGTGCTTTTGGTCGGGCGCCCGGGCACCGCTCGCGGAGATCGTGAAGATCGCGCACGCGGCGGGTGCGCTGGTCGCGGTGGACGCGGTGCAGAGCGTCGGCGCGCTGCGCCTCGACATGAACGAGCTCGACCTCGATTTCGTCGCGTGCGGAGGCCTCAAGTGGCTGCTCTCGCCGATGGGCGTCGCGTTCCTCTACGTGCGCCGCGCCCATCTCGAGCGGATCGAGGTCACCGAGCCCGGCGCCGACTCCAACGACCCGCCGCTTCCCTACCTCGACGATCGCGAGCGGTTGCGAGGCGATGCCGCGCGCTTCGAGGGCGGCACCCAGCCAACCGGAAATCTCTTCGCGCTCGGCGCCAGCGCGCGGATGTTCCTCGACGTCGGTCTCGAGCGAGTCGAGGCGCTGGTGCTCAGGAACAGCGGGATCCTCGCCGACGGGTTCGCGTCACGCGGCTATCGCGTGCTGAGCCCGCGCGGGCCTGGCTCATCCTCGGGGATCGTCGCGGCGCGGCATCGCGAGCTCGGCAATGGCGACGTGGTGGATGCGCTCGCGCGACAGCGCATCCACTGCGTCGAGCGCGAGGGCTGGGTTCGGCTGGCGCCGCACTTCTACCAGAGCGAAGCCGAGATGGAGCGGGTGGTCGCGGCGCTGCCGCGGTGAGTAGCGGCCGAGGAGGCCCGGCCGGGAGGGCTGCGGTCCCTCGCAGCCGCAGCGTCACACCACGATCGATCGCCACGGACGCGAGGGACCGCGTCCCTCCAGCCCAGATCGTATTCCTCGTTTCGGCAGCGGATGGCGGAGCGACTACACACGCGGCTGCTTGCACGAGGCGCAGCCGCAGAGCTGGCGCAGGTGCTCGTAGGTGTAGATGCCGGAGGAGTGGCCGTCGGTCCAGTCGATCTGGATCGCGTAGCGGCCCACCGGTTCTAGGCGCGTGGGGCGGACGTCGTCGGAGATCGATTCCGGATCGAGATTGGGACGGCCGCTCCACTCGTCGACGCAGTGGGCGCAGCGGCACGCGCGCCTCAGATCGGGCACGAAGTAGCGGCTTTGGTGGCCGTCGGCCCACAGGATCTCGAGCTCGGACGGCCCGCCCTGGCGGATTTCGCGCGGCACGATCATGGGCGGGAGCATAATGCGAAACCATGGCTGCTCCTCCCAGGTCCGCGTGGAGCGAGGAAGGTCTGCCGACGGTCAACCTCAAGGCCGATCAGCCGACGCTCGACGAGGCCCGGGCGCGCCTCGACGCCGAGATCTCGCTCGCCAAGGCGGCCGGCCTGGCGGTGCTCAAGGTGGTCCACGGCTACGGCTCGTCGGGACGCGGCGGTGCCTTGCGCACCGGGCTGCGTGAGTCGCTGGCACGGCGGGCGCGCGAAGGCCGCATCCGCGGATGGATCGCGGGCGAGGACTGGGACATCTTCGACGCCCGCGCGATCGAGGTGCTGGCCTGCGCGCCGGGCGCCGATCGCGACGCCGACCTCGGCCGCCACAACGCCGGCATCTCGGTGGTCATCCTGTGAGCGCCGAGCGGGTCCAGCCGCTTTCGCTGTGCCGACGTTTCGCTGTATTTTTGCGCGCCAACCCAGGATTCGCGCGGGAAAATCCCGCGGAGGTCAACGCATGAACGCAATCGTACGGTCCGGACGCTCCCTCAGGCTCGCGACCATCGCGGCGGCCGTCGCCGTGGCGCTGCTGGTCGCGGAATCGCCGGCGCGGGCGCAAGACGACCCGGACTCGACGTCCGACATGTTCGCGCCGGGCGGACCGCTCAACGGGTTCGTCGCCGTGCCGGGAGGCGAGGATGCGTACGTGCTCGCGCGCCCGTCGGGTCGCGTCGGGCCGAGCACGGTCGTCACCAACGTCGGGTTCACGCTGACGACGTCGAACGGCAAGTACCCGCTCTACGGAGTGATGGTGGCCCTTCAAGGAGCCGGCGGCACGTTCAAGGCCACCACCGGCCTCAACGGCACCGCGGTCTTTCCGGCGGTTCCGGCGGGCACGTACAACTTCGGCCTCATCGGGTTGCCGCTCTGGCAAACGCCCAAGAACGCGCCCAAGACCGTCAGCATCTCGAAGAGCGGCAACACCGTCATCACCACCGCCTTCACTCCTGGCGGCGGCCGCAACCACGAGTGGCTCCTGTTCGGCGACTCGAACTCGATCCCGCTGCCGCCCGAGGTGATCGGGTTCGACGTGTTCCTCAACCAGGATCACACCTTCGCGAACGCGATGAGCTACACGCTCAACGAGGTCGACTTCGCGCTCGGCAACACGCCGATCGCGCAATTTCCCGACTGCAACTACGGTCTCGCGATCCTGACCGCCGGCGAGGCGGCCCATCCGGCGGCGCCGATCGCGCTGATCCGCTACGGCATCAACGACGTGCACCGCTACCTGGCCCAGCCGAGCTCGTCGGACGTCTCCAAGTTCAGCACCGCCTACACCCAGGCGGTGCAGACCACGATCGGCCACGGCACGCTACCGGTGCTCTTCACGCTCATGAAGGAAACCGACACCAGCTACGACTCGGGCTTCGATGCCGGCAACAACGTGATCAAGGGCCTGGCGTCGAGCTACCACCTGCCGCTGGTGGTCGCGAACATCGACGCACGCCACAACCCGCAGTACTTCAAGTCGGACGGCATCCACAACAGCGACCTGGGGAACGAGTACCTGCTGTCTTTGATGGACCAGACGCTGATCAAGTACTTCACGACCGGATCGCTCGCACCGCATTAGCTTCCCGGGGGGCTTTCCAAGCCCCCCGCCCCGAAAAAAGTGCGATTCTTTCGGGGCTCCACCCCCAAATCCGGCGCGGCTGCGCGCCGACCGGGAACGCGGTCCGCAAGTTGGGCCTCGAGTGGCGCCATGGAGCGCCACCGGTCCCTCGGTGGCGAGCTGCGCGGCCGGGCTCGAGCGCCGAAATCCGGCCCTCCGCGTGCTAGCTTTCGCCGGATCGTTCCCCTTCGCGGAGGCTTCACATGCGCACTCGGTTCTCGCTTTGCCTTCTCTCCTTCGGACTGGTCCTCGTCTCCTCCACGGGCTGCACCAACGTCGTCGCGGGCGTGCTCGCGGGAGGGCAAGGCCCGAGCGTGTTCTCGAGCGACGACGATCCCGAGTTGGTTCGCGACGCGGTGCCGTTCGGGCTCAAGCTCCAGGAACAGGTGCTGCAGGACGCGCCCAACCACAAGGGGCTGCTGGCGGCGCTCGCCAAGGGCTACACGCAGTACGCGTACGGGCTCGTGTATCCCGACGCGGACGTGGCGGGCGAATCCGTGGCGCACGCCAAGGAAGTGCGCGCGCGCGTGAAGAAGCTCCTGCTCCGAGCGCGTGCGTACGGGTTCCGCGGCCTCGACGTCGATCACCCTGGGTTCGAGGAGGCGCTGCGCAAGGATCGCGAGGGGACGCTCGCGAAGATCGGCAAGGACGACTTGCCGCTGCTCTTCTGGACCGGCGCCGCATGGGGTGCCGCGACCTCGGTCGCCAAGGACGATCCGATGCTGCTCGGCGATCTCGGCCTGGTGACCGCGATCATGAACCGCGCGGTGGCGATCGACTCGTGCTTCGACTCGGGATCCATCCACGAGGTGCTGATGTCGCTCGACGTGAGCGTGCCCGAGTCGATGGGCGGCAGCGTCGACAAGGGCCGCGAGGAGCGCGACAAGGTCGCGTCGTGCGGCGGCGCCGGGAAGATCGGGCCCTCGGTGAGCTGGGCCGCGAGCGTCAGCGTCCGGAAGCAGGACAAGGCCGAGTTCGAGAAGCTCTTGAAGGACGCGATCGCGTTCGACGTCGAGCAGGCGCCCAACTTCAAGCTCCCCAACGTGCTCGCCCAGCGTCGCGCGCAGCGGCTGCTCGAGAAAGAGGACGATCTCTTTCTCGGCGACGATTAGTCTTCGGGGAGCCCCACCCCGAGGCGCTCGCTGCGCTCGCGGGCGCCTCTCGGCGCCGGCACGAGGTCCGCGCGAGCAGTCGGTTCGGGGGAGACGGGGGTGGAAGCGTCCCCGAACCGACTGACGAGGGAATCGCTCACGCGCGCTGAGAGTGTGTAGACGAGAGAAATTCAGCCGCCTGGATCAGCGGCATGCATGGCGGGAAACCGCTCGAGCGTCTGCGCCTGCTGGTCGGAGGGCTGCGGTCCCACGCAGCCGCAAGCGCCCACCTTGATTCAGACGCTGCGGACGCGAGGGACCGCGTCCCTCCAAACAGCACGAGAGCGCTTCCGCGGAATCGCTCCGATGAACCGATTTTGTCCACACCTTCTGCGCTCGACCGAGCTCGCGCGCCGTGGGCCGTCAGCCCTCCTCAGGGGAGCGCGGTCGCGGCGACCTTGGGCGGGCGCACCCAGTGGGCGAACCCCTGGGTCATCGCCGGGACGTAGGTGATGAGCAGGACGCCGATGGCGAGGATGCAGAGGAACGGGAACGCCTCTCGATAGAGTCGTGTCAGCGGCTTCTGGAAGCGCGACGACGAGAGGATCAGGTTGAGCCCCATCGGCGGGAACAGGAACCCCAGCTCCAGATTCGCCAGGAACACGATGCCCAGGTGCAACGGATCGATCCCGTAGGCCACCGCCATGGGCGCGAGCAATGGCGCCAGGATCACGATCGACGCGAAGATCTCGAACACGCTGCCCAGCACCAAGAGCACCGCGTTGAGCGCCAGCAGGAACAGCACCTGCGAGTGGATGTGCGCCTGCGTCCACTTGAGCAGCGCCTTGGGCACCTCGGCGTCGACGAAGTAGCTGGTGAGGCCCATCGCGACGCCGAGCAGGATCAGCACCGCGCCCACCAGCGTGGCGGCGCGGTGGATCGTGACGGGCAGCTCGCGAGTCGGGTGGAGGTCGCGGAAGATCGCGCACTCGACGATCACCGCCGCCACCACCGCGAGTGCCGCGGCTTCGACCATCGTGGCGAAGCCCGTGAAGATCGCCGCCACCACCATCGCGGGAATCGCGACTTCCCACTTCGCTTCCCAGAACGCGCCGGCTGCCTCGCGAGGCTCGAAGGGAGTGCGTGGCGCATGCGATCGCGCCCCGATGAAGATCCCGTACCCCGCGACCAGAAGCAGCATCAAGAGACCGGGCAGGAACCCCGCGATGAACAGCTCCTCGACGCTCGCTCCCGCGACCACCGCGTAGAGGATGACGGGCAAGCTCGGCGGGAAGAGCAATCCCAGTGAGCCGGAGGAGGTCACGAGCCCGAGGCTGAAGCCCTCGGGATAGTTCTCGTTCACCAGCATCGGCAGCACCAGCCCGCCGAGGGCGAGGATGGTCACTCCGGAGCCGCCGGTGAACGTGGTGAAGAGCGCGCACACCAGGCACACCACCAGCGCGATCCCGCCCGGCATCCAGCCGAAGAAGGCACGCGCCAGCCGCAACAGACGCTTCGACGCTCCGCCTTCGGCGAGGATGTAGCCCGCCATGGTGAGCAGCGGGATCGCCGGCAGCGACGGATTCGCCACCAGCCGGTAGGTCTCGGTGGGCACCGACGCGATCGCCGTGCCGTCGGCGAAGTAAAAGAGCATCGCGAGCCCGGCCATCGCCACGAAGACCGGCGTGCCCACGAGCATGCCGAGTCCGATCGCGATCACGCCCGGCCACACCAGCTTGTCGGCGAATCCCTCCGCCTTGCCGAGGCAGAGCGCCAGCACGATTCCCAGCAGCGCGATGCCGCGCCCGACCCAGCCGTCGCTGGCGCGCCACGCGAAGCGCAGGCTCACCAGCGCCATCGCCACCGGCATGACCAGCTGGCTCACCCATTCCTTGATGCCACCCGGCAGCTCCGCGATCCCCGTGAAGCGCATCTGCGACTCGACCAGCCGCGCGCACGCGTAGGCGAGCAGCACCGTCACCGCGGCGCTCAGCGTGTTCACGTAAACGCGGCTCGCGTCGCGGAACTTGCCGGGCGGGATGAGATCGCCGGTGGCGAGCGCCAGATGGCGCCCCTGCCCGGTCGCGATGAGCGCGCCCAGGAACCCGGTCCAGAGCGTCAGATGCTGGGTGTAGAGCAAGCCGCCGGGAACGCCGCGGTGGAAGATCGCGCGGCCGAGCACCTCGAGCACCGGCAGCACCGCCATGAAGAACACGATCGCGACCATGACCCAGCGCTCGGCCACAGCGATGGCATGGCCGACCGCGCCCGGCGCCTCGGTCTCGTTGTACGTGTGTTCCACGTCGTTCCTCGGTCAATCGAAAGGCCGGCTGGGATCGCCCGGCCGGCCTTTTGAATCGGGCTGTTTGGTCGGCGGCCGTTCTGGCCCGCCGCGCCCTCACTTGGGGTTCTTGGCTCGATACTCGTCGCGCAGTCTCTTGACCTCGTCGAACTGGTCCTCCGGCACGACCTTGCCGCGGATCGACGGCCACGACTTCTCGGCGAACGTCGCCCACTGCGCCCGCTCGGCGTCGCTCGAATGGACCACCTCGAGGCCGTTCTTCTGCATCGCCGCGACCGAGTCGGTCTCGAGCTTGCCGACCTCGCCGTCGATGCGCTTCCCGAACTGACGCGCAGTCTCGAGCAGCTTGGGACGAAGATCGGGATCGATCTTCTCCCAGGTCTCCTTCTTGACCAGCGTGGCCGTGAGCAACCGACCCCACGGCACGTCCGCCATGTAGAAGTTGGCCTTCTCGTACCAGCGCGCGGCGTTCGCCATGATGGCGCCTGTGGCGAAGCTCTCGATCATGTTGGTGGTGAGCGACGTCATGATGTCGGTGGAGGAGAGCACCACCGGCTGGAAGCCCGATGCCTTCCACGCCTCGACCGCGGCCGGGTCGCCGGCCCACGCGAAGATCTTGACGCCTTCGGCGTCGGCGGGCGTGTGCAGCGCCTTCTTGGCGAAGAAGTGGATCCAGCCGGTGTCGCCCCACGAGAGCACCACGTAGCCCTTGTCGAGCAGGCGCTTCTCCCAGACCGGTTCCATCTTCTCGCACACGTAGTTGAACTCGCCGTCGGAGGTGAGCAGGCCGGGAACTCCGGCCGCCTGGGGCGCGGGGTCGATGTTGCGCATGCCGACGATGGTGATCGCCGCGGCCTGCACCTGGCCGACGCCCATCTTGGTGACGGTGTCGCCCTCGTTGCCGGTGACGCCACCCGAGTAGACCTTGAGCTCGACCTGGGTCTTGGCGTCCTTCGACTGATCCTTCCACTTCTCGCCGAGCTCGAGCAGCAAGTTCTCCCAGGCAGAGCCCTGGGGAGCCAGCGTCGCGAGCTTGATCTTGACGGTGTCCGCCTTGGCGGGGGCCGCGGCCGCGGCGATCGACGCCGCGACGGCCATCACCCCCACGAGACAGGCGCGAATCGAGCGCTGCATCGCGTTCCTCCGAATGCCGATAATGCGCGGAAATGATGCGAAAGCCGTCAGGTTAGGCGCCGTGCCGGAGCACGTCAACCGCGCCCGTTGTGCGGGACGCGCGCCCTGGGGTAATGGTTGCTGACCTGCCGTCTCCCGCGCCGAGTATCCGCGCGACCCACCCAGGCACTCCGTCGGCAACCGCCGCGGAAGAAAGCGCCCCATGCAACTTCGCCGCAGGCTCGAGATCTCGTCGATCGTTGCACTCGCCCTCTCGGCAGCCTGGTCCGCTCGGGCCAGCGACATCATCGTCACGCGCTACGACGATCCCATCCCGGGAACTTGCAGCGCGGCGAGCTGCAGCCTGCGGGAGGCGGTGCTGCTCGCGAACCAGGATACGGCCCTGGACACGATCCTGCTCTCGGCGGGCACCTACACGCTCACCATCGCCGGTACCGACGACGACGCCCATGCCGGCGATCTCGATCTCACCCAGGACGTCCAGATCCTCGGCGCTGGCGCCACGATGACGCGCGTCGACGGCGGCGGCATCGACCGCGTGTTCGAGGTGGTGGGAAGCACCACGAATGCCGTCCTCGAGGACCTGACGATCCAGGGCGGAGCGGGTGTCCAGGGCGCGGGCATCCTGGTGGACCGAGGCACCGCGACGATCAACCGCTGCGAGATCCGGGACAACACCTCACCGCCGGGCGAGCCGGGTGCAGGGATCACGGCCGAGCTCTTCGCGTCGGTGGTGGTGCGCAAGTCCACGATCGCCGGCAACTCGGCGGGCGCCATCGCGGCGAATCAGTCCTCCATCGAGCTCGACGACGTGACGGTGGACGGCAATGCGCTGGCCATCCAGCTCCAGGCGACCGGCGGCGGCAGCGTCACGTGCACGCAGTGCACGATCGTTCCGCCGTCGGGCATCGGCGCCGTTCAATCGAGCGGCACCGGATCGACGGTGTCGTTCGGCAACTCGATCGTGATCGGGTCGTGCTTCCTCGGGAGCGGAGGAGTCGTCACCTCGAACGACGGCAACCTGGAGTCGCCCGGCGACACCTGCGGGTTCACCCAGGTGAACGATCAGACCGGCGTCGCCACCCTGCATCTCGCGCTCGGCAATCTCACCGACAACGGCGGGCCCACGCGGACGCGGTCTCCGGGAGCGACGAGCTTCGCCCTCGACCAGGCCGCGACGCCGGGCTGCTTGTCGACCGATCAGCGCGGCCTCGCGCGCCCCGTGGACGGCGACGGCATCCCGGGCGCCCTCTGCGACGTCGGTGCGGTCGAGGCGTCGACGGAGCGACCGGACACGCCGATCTTCGACGACGGTCTCGAGCAGGGATCCGCGGGGGCCTGGTCGGTGGTGAAGAACTGAATTGCCCACCCCAAATCCGGCGCGACAACCCGCCGACCGGAATCACGGTTCGACGACGCCCGCCGAGCGATTGCCTCACACGTTCTGAGACGAAAGAAATTCAGCCGCTTGGATCAGCGGCATGCGTGGCGGGAAATCGCTCGAGCGTCTGCGCCTGCTTAGCCCGGGTTATTCATGAAAGTTCGTAGCGAGGCCGCCAAGCGTCGAGCAGA
>CAZYWA010000108.1:0-17972 GCA_964650975.1 uncultured bacterium | reverse complement strand
GAAGATGCCGACGATCGGCGGCCGCAGTAGAACGCTTCATGAATAATCCGGGTTAACCCACCAAGAGGTCGGTTCGCTGCGAACGGAAGGACAGGATGGGCAACGAGCTTCCAAGCCAGGACGAGGCACCAGCCGTGGCGACGAATGCGCTCCCCGCCGAGTGGCGGCGCGGCGTCTACGAGACGATCGCCCGACGTCGCGATCTGCGGAGCTTCCGGCCGGACCCGATCCCGCGAGAGACGCTCGCCCGGATCCTCCACGCCGCGCACCAGGCGGGCTCGGTGGGCTTCTCGCAGCCGTGGAGCTTCGTGGTGGTCGAGGATCGCGGGTTGCGAGAGCGAATCCGTGCTCACGTCGAGGAGCAGCGCCTCGTGGCCGCCGCCGCCTTCGAGGGTGAGCGGCGCGAGCGCTACCTGGCGCTCAAGGTCGAGGGAATCCTGGAAGCTCCCGTGAACATCTGCGTGACCTGCGATCGAAGCCGCTTCGGCCCGGCGGTGCTCGGCCGTTTCACCATGCCCGAGACCGACGTGCTGAGCACCTGCTGCGCGATTCAAAACCTGTGGCTCGCGGCGCGCGCCGAGGGCGTCGGCATGGGCTGGGTGAGCATCCTCGAGCCGGCCTCGCTCAAGGCACTCCTCGGGATCCCCGAAGGCGTGGTTCCGGTCGCGTATCTGTGCCTCGGTTTCGTGGACGCGTTTCCCGAGCGCCCCACGCTCGAAAGCGCCGGCTGGCTCCCGCGCCTCGCGCTCGATGGCGTCGTTCACTCGGATCGCTGGGGAGCACCGGCCGCGGCAGACCTCGCGGAAGCGCTGCGCGAAGAGGCCCGCCGTCCGAGCCGGTTCGACGGCGACGGGGAGACCCGATGACCGACCCTCGCGGGCTGCTAATCTCCCGGTCGTCGCCCTCCCAGCTCCGGATGGACCCGTCATGAAGGCTCTCATCTTCCGCTACGCGCTTCCCAAGCTCGCCGCCGCCAAGATCACCAGCTTCTTCTCCCCGCAGGGGTTCGTCGGTCCGTGGGCTCCCATGCAGCTCGAGGACGTGCCCGATCCCAAGCTGATCGGCGACGACTGGGTGCTGGTGAGGAACAAGCTGACCGGCATCTGCGGCAGCGATGCGAAGCAAGTATTCCTGAAGGGCAGCTTCGACAACCCGATGACGGCGGTGATCTCGTTTCCGCACATCCTCGGACACGAGTCGACGGGCGTGGTGGAGAAGCTCGGCGCCGGCGTGAAGAAGCTGGCGCTCGGGCAGCGGGTGGTGCTCAATCCGTGGCTCTCGTGCGCGCCGCGCGGCTTGAGCCCGGTGTGCGCGCATTGCGCCGCCGGCGACTACTCGCTCTGCGAGCATTTCACCGAGGGGCGCCTTCCCGCCGGTATCCACATGGGCAACTGCTCCGCCGTGGGCGGTGCGTTCGCTCCCTATTACTCCGCGCACGAGTCGCAGCTCATTCCGGTGGCCGACGGCGTCTCCGACACGCAAGCGGCGCTCTCGGATCCGTTCTCGGTCCAGCTCCACGCGATCCTGCGCCACCCGCCCGAGAAGGATCTGCCGGTGGTGGTCTATGGCTGCGGCACGCTCGGGCTCATGACCGTCGCCGCGATCAAGAAGCTCTTCCCCGACGCCGCGGTGTGGGCGATCGCCCGCCACGCGCACCAGGCGAAGCGCGCGAAGGAGCTGGGCGCGAGCGAGATCCTGCCGTCGAAGCCCGCCGAGCTGATCGAGCGCGTCGCGTCGCTGGTGGGCGTCAAGCCCTACCGGCCGTGGAAGGGCTTGCCGTGGCTCGTGAGGGGGACCGGCACGGTGTACGACACCGTCGGATCGCCCGCCTCCGTGGAAGCCGCGTTCCGCTTCGTCAGCTCGCGCGGCAAGATCGTCGTGACCGGTGTCGAGGCGCCCACGCGTTTCGAGTGGACGCCCTGCTACTTCAAGGAGCTCGAGCTGATCGGGTGCAACGCGTTCGCGCTGGAGAATTTCGAAGGCCGGCGGCTCCACGCGATGGAGATCTACATGGAGCTGGTGAAGCGCGGGCTCGACCTCTCGTCGCTGGTCACCCACCGCCACAAGCTCGAGGACTGGCAGCAAGCCTTCGTCGGCATGTTCGACAAGACCGCCACCGGCGTGGTGAAGGCCACCTTCGCGTTCGACTGAAACCGTGGACATCGATCCGATGGAGTCCGCGACCTCGGCCGCGGAAGAGCGAGCGGATGCGCGCGCGGCCGACGCGGCGCGGCTCAGCACCTGGGTCGCGATCACGGTGGCGCTCATCGCCACCTTCCTCGGCATCTGCAAGGTCAAGGACGACAACATCGTCCAGGCCATGCAGCAGGCGCAGGCCGACAAGCTCGACCACTGGTCCTTCTACCAGGCGCGGAACGTCCGCGAGGAAGTGGCCAAGGCCACGATCGTCGAGCTCGGCCTCGCGGCCGCGAGCGCGCCCGACGCGATGAAGGACAGGTACGCGGAAGCGATCGCCTCCTACCAGCAACTCGCGGCGGAGCAAGCCAAGAAGAAGGACGAGCTCAAGGAGCAAGCCGAGCAGGACCAGAAGACCTACGACGCGCTCAACTACCGCGACGACCAGTTCGACCTCTCCGACGCACTGATCGCCCTCGCGATCTCGCTGCTCGCCCTCACCGCCCTCACCCACAAGCGCTGGCTCTACTTCGCGGCGCTGGTTCCCACCGGCTTCGGCGTGCTCATGGGCCTGGCCGGCCTCCTCGAGTGGCACATCCACTCCGACTGGCTCGCGCACTTGCTGTCGTAGGTTCGCCGCCGGCAACGATCGGCCTTGGAAGGACGCGGTCCCTCGCGTCCGCAGCGTGCGATGGCGATGCGGACGGTGCGGCTGCGAGGGACCGCAGCCCTCCAGGCGAGAGGTCGAGCGGGGTTCGTGAGCCCTCCCGGCTGCTGAAAGATGTGCCGCAGGCGCCCCGCGAGCATAGCGAGCCGAGGAAACTCACCGCCGCGCGACGCCGCGGTAGCAGCTCATGAGCGGCGAGTGGCGCCAGTCCCACAGCACCTCGGGATGGTGGTCGGTGTCGCGGCGGCGGTCCCAGTTGCAGTCCTCGTTCCACGCCAGGCTCGTGTGGATGACCACCGAGGCCACGAGCGCCAGTCCGAAGGCCGCTCGGCACGGTCCGCGCGCGCCGCGGGTCTCGAGGAACGGGATGAGCAGCAGGCAGGCGAAAGGCGTCACGTCGGAGAGCATCCGGTAGCCGAGCGACCATCCGCCCCACCACACGGTCCATCGCGAGTAGAGCGCCAGGTGGAGCACCACGCCCGCGAGTAGCAGCGCCCAGAGCGGCTCGCCGTTTCGCGCTCGCTCGCGAATACCGCGCACCGCGAAGGGCACGAACGCGAAAACCGGCGAGTAGACGAGCAGTCCGCGAGCGGGGCTCACCAGCATCCCGACGAGGCCGCGAAGCGGATCACCGCGCCACTCGCTGCTCGCCAACGCGCCGTATCCCATGCGCCACGGCGCTCCGAAGTAGTACCAGTCGTAGCCGGCGAGAAACGCGGCGGGCAGCATCGCGCCCGCGATCGCCCATCCGCGAGCCGCGTCGCGCCCGGCGACGATCCAGAGCAGCACCACGCCCGCCAGGAAAAGGTCCGCGGGCCGGCACAGCAGCACGAAGCCGGCGAGCGCACCGGCGGCGAGCGCGCGCAGGCGCATGCGCGCTCGCTCGTCGCTCGGCGTCGCGCTCCAGACCGCGATCGCCGCGATCAGGCAGAGCTGCGCCGGGCCGTGCTGCCAGAGCGACTGGCTCACCGTGCTCAAGAGCGTGGTGCCCGCCGCGTACGCGATCGTCACGACCAGCGCCGGGCGCGGGCCCGCGAATCGCGACGCCGCCCGGAAGAAGAGACCGACCGAGGCGCCCGCGATCGTCGCCGCCGCCACCTTCGCGGGCCACACCAGCGACGGATGCCCTGGATGCCACGGCTTGATCGGCGCGCCCGCCCAGCGAAACGCCTGGAACACGGGTGCCGCGAGGATCGCCGGGCCGATCGCGTACTTCGACACCAGGTGCTCGGGCGTGCGCACGATGAAGTGGGGAATCGCCTGGGAGCCGTAGAACTTCCCGAACTCGTCGAGGTTCAAGTCGCCGTGCTTGATCAGGCTCACCGCAGCGTAGCGGGCGGAGGTCGCGTCGCCGCCCATGTCGGCACGGCCGGTGGCCAGATAGACGAGCGTCGCGACCACGCCGATCCACACGGCGCTTCGCCGCGACCGGGGATCCGCGCGGAAATTCCACGCCGCCGCGAGCCCGCTCGTGGCGAGGGCCGCGCCGATGAAGAGCGGCCAGTGCGGTGTGCAGTGGCTGCCCGGCCGCGCCAGGCAACGAAGCCAGCGCACCGCGCGCACGAACATCGCCGCAAGGCACGCCACCGCGCACGCCTCGTCGAGCCAGAGGCGGCGAAGAAAACGCAGATCTCCCATGAACGACCTCGGATTCCCCGCGGTACGAGCCGCACCGCGGAGCAAGTGCCGAGGCGGGAGATCCTTCGGCGGTTCAGGGGAGACTGGAAACTACTTAGCGCGTGTCGAGCGACATGCGCAAGCGAGGCGGGCTCGAGGTACTGTCTCAGGTTGGCCTCGCGCGCGAGGGACCGCGCGCGCTCCAGACGGCAGCCCGCGATTCCGGCTGGAGGCCCACCGGTCTCTCGGTGAGCAGCGATCAAACTGACCCACTACCGGCCTCGAGGCCCGCGGCCCCTCGCAGCCGCGCGGCGCGCTGCCATCGAACGCCGCGGACGCGAGGGACCGCGTCCCTCCAGGCTACTTCTCGTCGCTCACGCGGGGCGCGAGCGGCGCCGCAGCAGCGCGATGGCTCCCGCGACGCCGAGCATGTCGGCGAGCGGCAGGCTCGCCGCGTCGGCTCCGTCAGGGCTCGGCCGCGAGACCGACGAGCAACCCTGGAAGGGCGGCGGCGGAGTCGCCGGGTTGCAGTCGTCGTCGATGTGGTTGTTCCACACCTCGGCCATGCCGGGGTTCACGTTCGGGTTGTGGTCGTCGCAGTCGAGCTGCGGGTGCGCGCACGCGGGCGAGGCGGGGTTGCCGTAGCCGTCCCCGTCGAGATCGATGCACTGGCAGGCGGGGAACGACGAGCACTGCGGATCGGCGCAATCGACCAGCCCGTTGCCGTTGTCGTCGACGCCGTTGTCGCAGATCTCGGGCGCGCGCGGGAGGTTGACGAGAAAAGCCGGGTTCTGCACCTGGGTCGAGAAGATGCTGACGGTGCCGTCGGATGCCACCTGCCAGATCTCGGATCTCCCGTAATCGGCGACGTACGCGGTGTTGGTCGCGTCGACATAGACCCCGAGCGAGTCGCCGAAGCCGGTGGCCATGGTGGTCTTGGTTCCGTCCGCGGCGATCTTGGTGAGCGTGCCATCGTTGGCACCCATCACGTAGAGATCGCCAGCGTCGTCGAATGCGAGGCCATAGGCCTCCGTCACGCCGGAAGCGAAGACCGAGAGCGAGCCCGCGCTGCTCAGCTCCAGCACCTCGCCTTGCAGGTAGTTGGCGATGAACAGGTTGTCGTGGAAGTCCACCGCGAGCCCGTAGGGGTTGGAGATGCCGCTCGCGACCTCGTTCACGAGGCCGGCAGGGCTCACCTTCACCACGTCGTGGTAGCCCAGGTTCGCGACGTAGAGGTTTCCCTGACTGTCGAACGCGATGCCCTGCGGTGAATTGAGCCCACTCGAGACGTAGAGGCTCTGCGTCCCGTCGGGCGCGATCTTGGTCACGACGTTCGAGATCTGGCTCGCGGCGTAGAGATTGCCCGCGGAATCGAACGCCAGCCCCTGCACGTTGTTGACCGCGCCGGGGAGGGTCGCCACGACACTGGTGTTCCCGGCCGCGTCCACTGCGCGGATGGTGTTGTCGTGGGTGTTGCCGACGTAAAAGGCCGGCGCGGCGCCAGCACGCAGGCAGGAAAGCGCGAGCAGCGCCACAGCCGAGCAGCTCGTGACGATCGGACGAAAGCTTCGCATGGGATCCTCGTTGGTCTCGACGGGATGAGGGACGGCCGGGCGTCGCGACCCGTCCGCGCGGCGCCCATCCACTACGAGCGCCGAAACCAGGCGTTTGGGCTCAACCGGCGGTGCGCGGCGATCCGGAGGGCGCGGCAGGCGCCAATTTCGCGAGCAAATCCCGGACCTCGCGCGAATCGCGCCCGGCGTGGGTATCCGACGGATCCTCGCGAAGCAGCGCCTCGTCGAGATCGAGCGCGCTTCGCAGCGCGGCCTGCGCCTCGTCTTGCTCGCCGGTGCTGATCAAGGCCGCGCCGAGCAACGCCTGGCACGCCGCGAGGTTGGAGCGCGTCTGGCGATTCTCGGGACCCGCCCCGCGCAGCTGCTCGGCTCGCTCGAGCGCCCGCCGCGCCGTGACCACGGCCAGGGCACCGCGATCGAGCCGCAGCAGGGAGCGGCCCATCTGCAGCTCGACGCTCAGCAGGTCCTGGCGGATCTGTTGATTCGCGGGGTCGGCAGCGAGCTTGGGCGAGTAGTAGTCGAGGAACTCCTGGTAGCCGGAGAACGCCGCGGCGGTGTCGCCGCGCGCGAACGCGACGTCGCCGATGAGCTGCAGCGAATTCCCGACCACGCGCGCGTCGTAGGTGGAGGTAGCGTCACGGCCGTGGTTCTGGTTGTTGGCGCGCGCGTTCGCGAGCGAGGTACGCGCGAGGCGGTCGGCGTCGTCGAATGAGCCCGCCGCCGCGAGCAGCGCCGAGAGCACCTGCTGGGCGGTGATCACGTCCGAGAAGAGCTTGCGGGCTCCCGGGTTCGCGGCAACCACTTTCTCCCTCAGATCGAGCGCTTTTCGCGCATAGTCGACGGCACCCGCCGAGTCGCCCAGGTTGGCCCACTCGGGGTCGCCGTGAAGCTGCGCGAGCTTCATGTCCACCTGGCCGAGGCGCGCGTCGCGGGTGCCGCCGGGCGGATCGGCACCGCCCACGCTCTCGATGAGCGAAGCGGCGTGCTCGTAGCTCTTGCGCGCGTCGTCGAGCGTGCCCGTGTCCCACAGCACGTCGGCCTGGTGCTCGTAGTCGGTCGCGATCTCCTGGATCAGCGCCACGTCGTTCGGGCTCGCGGCCGCGAGCGGCTCGAGGATGTGGATCGCCTTCCGGAAGCTTTCGAGCGCGCCCTTCGAGTCGCCGAGGTTGGCGACGTAGCCGTCGCCCTGGACGTCGCCGAGCTTGGCGTAGGCCGCCGCCACCTCGCGCTCGAGGTCGACGTCGTTGCCGGCATCCTGCGAGAGACCGTCGAGGTACTTGAGCGCGTCGCGCACCAGCTCCGCCTGCACCGGAGTCGACCCGGGCAGGTCCGCGATCGCATCGCGGTACTTGAAGACCACGGCGTGGGCCAGCTCGCGAACCTGCGCGAAACGCCGGTCGGCCTCGCCCTTCTCGACCACCGCGCGGTGCAGCGCCAGCGACGTCGCGACGATCCCTCCGATCAGCGAGAGCGCCAGCACCGCGCCGAACGTGATGCTCGCGCGATGGCGCCGCGCCAGCTTGGCGAGCCGGTAGCGGCGATCGCCACGGCGCGCCTCGACCGCCTCGCCGTCGAGATAGCGCGTCAGATCGCTCGCCAGCTCGGCCGCGGAGGCGTAGCGCTCCGCCGGCTCGCGACCGGTGGCGCGCGCCAGGATCGCGTCGAGGTCTCCCTCGAGCCTCAGCGCCAGCCGCTCGCCTCCGGGCGGCGGCGCCGGCAGATGCTCCTTCCCCCAGGCGCGCCGCACCACCGCCGACGCGAGCGGCAGATCGCGCTCGCACACCGTGCGCACCAGCTCGAGCCAGGTCCGCTCCTCGAGCGGGAACGGGTGGCGCCCCGTCAGGAGGCGGTGGAGCACGACCCCCAGCGCGTAAACGTCGGTGGCGGTGGTGACGACTCCCCCCGAAAGCTGCTCCGGGCTCGCGAACGCAGGCGTCATGACGCCCGGACCTGCGCGCGTCGCGGCGAGCTCCTCGCCAGACGGAGTCTCACCGGCCAGCGGATCGCCGAGCAGCTTGGCGATCCCGAAATCGAGCAGCTTCACCACGCCCTCGTCGGTGACCATCACGTTTTGCGGCTTGATGTCGCGATGCACGACCAGCGCGCGATGCGCGTGCTCGACCGCGGCACAGAGCGTGATGACGAGGCGCAGCCGGCTCTCGAGATCGAGGCCGCGTCGCGTGCAGTCCGCCTCGACGTCGCTGCCGTCGACGTGCTCCATCACCAGGAACGGCAGACCGTCGTCGGTGGCTCCCGCGTCCAAGAGCCGCGCGATGTTGGGATGCGCCAGGTGGGCCAGGACCTGGCGCTCGGAGCGGAAGCGGCGCAGCACCTCGTCGGTGGCGAAGCCGGGCAGGATCACCTTGATCGCGACGCGCTGCTTGAGCTCGCCGTCGGCGCGCTCGCCCAGGTAGACGGCGCCCATGCCGCCGCGGCCGATGAGCTTCGCGAGCCGGTAGGCGCCCACGCGGCGGCCGACCCACGCGTCCGGGAGCTCGCCGGCGGCATCTGGCGCCGCGCTGGTTTCGGCGCGCCACGCCGCGCCGCTCGCGAACGGGTCGTCGACCAGATCGTGGGCGGCGAGCATTCCCGCGAGATCGCGAGCGAGGCCCGAATCCTCGGCGGAAACGGCGTCGAGGAGCCGCCTGCGGCGAGCCGCGTCGAAGGCACTCGCCTCGACGAACAACGACTTGAGACGCGCGAACCGGGCGCGGGCGTCGGGCGCTTCACTCATGCGCGGCGGAAGCGGCGGCTGCGCGGCCGAGCTGGCTCAGCAGCCAGGCGCGCGACGTGGCGGTGTCGCGCTTCACGGTGGCCGCAGAGACGTCGAGCGTGTCCGCGGTCTCCTCGACCGAGAGCCCGAGCACGAAGCGCAGCTCGACGATGCGGACCGCTTGCGGATCGACCTCGTTCAAGCGCTCGAGCGCCTGGTGAAACGCGAGCGCGTCGATCCCGTCCGCCTGCTCCACGAGAAGTCCCTCCGTGAACGTCACGTGCCACGGATCGCTGCCGCGCTTCTTCCGCCCCTTGCGCCGCGCACTGTCCGCGAGCACCTCCCGCATCACCCGCGCGGCGAGCGCGAAGAACTCCTTGCGGCTGGTGAAGCGGTACTCGGGCCGGTCGGCGAGCCGAAGATAGGCCTCGTGGACCAGCGCCGTGGGCTGAAGCGTGACGCTCGCGGGGCGCCGCCGCATCATCGACTGCGCCACCGCCTTGAGCTCCGGGTAGAGCTGCTCGAGGGCCGGGTTGAGAGGAGCCATGCCAGCGGCCGCTTTCGCCCTCTCGATCATACGCGCCGCGCACGAAGGCCCGGAAGCCGGACCGCTCCAATCGGGCGCGTCGAAGAGACGCTACATCGGCCGGAGGGACGCGGACTGTCGCGTCCGCAGCGGATTGTGGAAATTGACGTTGCGGCTGCGAGGGACCGCAGCCCTCCGGTCGGGGATCACCTTGCTCCCCACGTGTCCCACGAGGTGCGCTCGCGGACCGGAATGCGGTCGGCGGGCTTGAAACCGTCGCCGGTGTAGTAGGCGACCGGGAGCAGCGCCGCTTGGGTGAAGGAATCGGGGATGCCGAGCAGCGACGCGACCTCTTTCTCGTACGCGAGATGAAGCGTGGTCCACGCCGCGCCGACGCCGCGCGCGCGCAGCGCCAGCATGAACGACCACGCGGCGGGCAGGATCGAGCCGTAAAGCGACGCCTGAAAGAGCACCGGGCCGGACTCGACGCGTCCCTCGACGCACGGGATCACGTGCACGGGCACCTCGCCCAGGTGATCGGCGAGATACGCGGCCGAGGTGTAGACGCGCGGCATCTGCTGCGCGCGGCGCGGGTCGACGCCTTGCTGCGACTGGGTGCTCATGCGCTTCTCGTAGTCGCGGAACGACTTCTGGTAGAGCTCGCCGATCACGCGCCGCTTCTCGGCGTCGGTCACCACCACGAACTGCCAGCCCTGCGCGTTCGATCCGGTGGGTGCTTGCACCGCGATCTCGAGGCAGCGCTCGATCACGTCGCGCGGAACGGAACGCGAGAGGTCGAGACGGCGACGCACGCTGCGGGTGGTGGTGAGCAACTCGTCGACGGTCGCGAGATCCATGATTCGCCTCCTCCTGTGCTGCTGTGGGTGCCGGGTGTTGATAGCATCGCCACGCGATGCGAGCGAGAAGGCGGATCGGTGGTGTGTCGGCTCGCGCGGCGGTGGCGATCGTGCTGAGCGCCGCCACGGCGTGCCCGGTGCCATCGCAACCGCCACGGCCGCCGGAGCCGGCGACCCAACCTCCGCCACCGCCCGAGCGCGAGATCACGCTCGAAGAAGCGATGGACCGCGCATGGCAGTTCGACCTTCCGGAGCTCGACCTCGCACACGCTCCCCCGCCGCGCGCGCTGTGGGCGACGTCCTATTACGTGCCCGTGGTGCCCGCCAGCGCTCGCGGTGAGCCGCTGCTCGATCCGGTGGGCCTGCCGCTCGGTCCGCGGCTCTCGCGGCGCGACTGGTGCGAAGCGGCGATGGAAGGCACGGTCGTGGTGGTCGACGCGGCGACCGGAGTGCGCAGCACCTACAACTACGCGACGTCCGCGGCGCGCGCGCAGACCCGGTGCGACACGTTCTTCCCGCGCAACCGGGGCATCGAGAAAACCCGCTTTCGCACCGCCACCGGCCCCTTCGGCGACGGCGTCGACGGCATGGTGCTGGTGCCCTATCGCACGATGGCCGTCGATCCCGGCACGATCCCGTTCGGCTCGGTGATCTACGTGCCCGCCGCGCGTGGACGGCCGATTCGCCTCCCGAACGGCGAGTACCGCATCCACGACGGCTACTTCTTCGCGGCCGATCGCGGCGGTGCGATTCGCGGCAACCACGTGGACGTCTTCAGCGGCGGCGACCGGGACTCCGCCCTGCCCTTCGTCCACTCCCGCGCCAGCGCCACGTTCGACGCGTACCTGGTCACGGACCGCACGATCGACGGGATCCTGCGGCGCGCGCACGCCGCGGCATCCGTCCCGGAACCGCTCTTCAATCGCGACCAGTGATCTCCGCCGATCGCTGCGCGCCGGGATCGAGACGTCTCAGATCGGCGACGGCGTAGGCACGATCGCGGTACACGAAGGCATCGCCGTGCCGGCGCCAGAAAATAGTGCGGCGCGCGGCTTGATCGGCATTCCAGCCCGGGACGATCACGTCGCGGTAAGGCTCGTCGATCTCGCGAGCGAGCGGCGACGAGTCGGTGAGATCGGAACGGCGCAGCACCAGGAAATCGGCCCCGGACTCGCGCAAGGCGCGCAGGTCGGCGTCTGGATCGAGCGGGAAGATCGCGCGCCACGCGGCGAGCGTGCGCGGACGGATCACGTTCTCGAGGTACCCGCGGAAGAGCGGGTGCCCGATCTCGCGCGCAACGAACACGTGGCGCGGCACCAGCGCCGCTAGCGTGTCCGCGTCCTCGAGCGGCCGCGCCGCGTACACGGTTTTGGGAGGCTGCGACGCGAGGAAACGCGCCACGCCCTGGTAGGGATCCGAGTGAACCCAGTAGCCGGGAAACCGGCCACCCGGAAGAGTGACCAGTCCACTCAGCGCGAAGAGCGCCAGCACTCCCGTCGGAACGGCGAAGAGCGGCGTCGATCGCGAAACGCGCTCCATCCAGGCCACGAGCCACATCGCGATCGCCATCTGCATGGCAAACGGCAGCCCCACCTCGACGAACCGGCGCGGAAAGTAGAGCCGCGGCAACAGGAGCTCGGCGGCGGCTGCGAGCGCCACGCCCGACACCGGCATGGCGAGCCAGACACTCGGCACCTCGCTCCACGATTTGCGCGCGGCGCGGCGCAAGCCGTCGAGTATCGCGGCGACGATCGCGAGGAGCGCGACGGCCCAGCCGTAGCGCTTCGCGGCGGAGTCGAATCGCTGGGACTCGAAGGGCACTCCGAGCGCGCCCAGATGACCGCCGAGCGCGCGCGCCGCCTCGACGACGAGCGCGTCCGGCCGCTCGTTCGCCCAGCGTCCGCCGGCGTTCATCTCGGGAGTCGCGAGGAATTCGGCGCGGCCGTACATCGAGCCGAAGCGCTGCTCCATGCCGCGGAAGTGGGTCGCATTGATCGCGAGGCCGGCGGCCACCGCGAGCGAGACCGCGAGCCACGCCTTCGGCGAGTCCGCGGGCGGCGGCAGCGTCCGCTCGCGCCCTCGGCGGACATCGATCGCGACGGTGATCGCGACCACGACGATCCCGAGCAGCAAGCTCTGCGGATGGAGCAGCGCAGCGGCGCCCAGCCACGCCGCGACAGCGAACCGGCGTCGTGTGAGCAGCGCCCACACCAGCCCGGCTTGCAGCAGCGGCGCGTACGAGCGCGACAGCGCCCCGAAGATCGCGCGGTTCCAGTCCAGGTCGGCGATCACCAGCGCCGCGAGCGCCGCCGCTCCCGCTCCGCCGGCGAGTGCCTGGCCCACGCCCGCCGCCACGCACACGAAGGCCGCGACCAGACCGAGCGACAACCACTTCGTGAGCGCATAGGGATCGACCACCCGCGCCAGCGCGCCGTACGTCTCCGCCAGCACGGGCGGCATGAACCCACGCGAGTATTCCGCGATCGGATCGCCGTCGATCGCGACGTGCGCGCGCGCGTCGACCAGCCAGATCGCCGCCTGTCGGTAATCGTCGACGAGATGAGTGGTGCGGATCACCGGACCGGCGATCCCCACCGCATAACCGGCGACGACTCCCGCGAGCACCACGCACGCGGCCACCAAGGGCTTTCGCGACGGCGTGTCCCTCTGGGCGTCGTTCATTCGCGGCGGCGAATCAGCCCTTCTTGGGCGACCGATGCGACCAGCACTCCGTCCTGGGTGAAGATCATGCCGCGATTGAGCCCGCGCGAGTGGCTGGCGCTGGGACTGTCCATCGCGTAGAGCAGCCACTGGTCCATGCGGAAATCGCGATGGAACCACATCGCGTGATCGATGCTCGCGATCTGCATCGTGGGATCCCAGAAGCTGAGCGCGTGCGGCAGCATGCTGGTGCCCACGAAACCGAAGTCGGACGCGTAGGCGAGCAGGTATTTGTGCACCGCGGGATCGTCGGGCATCGCACCGGCGGCGCGCAGCCAGTGGTACTTGCGCGGCGCACGCGGCTTGGGGTCGAACGGATTGATCGGATCGACGGGGCGGATCTCGATCGCCTTGTCGCAGATGAACTTGGCCCGCAGGGGCTCGGGAATGCGATCGGCCACGGCACGCGCCAGCTCGAGCTCCGAGCGGAGCGTTTCGGGACCGGGCACGCCCGCCGGCGCCTCCGCTTGGTGGCTGACACCTTCCTCGTCGAGCTGGAACGACGCCGACATCGAGAAGATCGCGCGCCCGTGCTGGATCGCGACCACGCGGCGGGTGGTGAAGCTACCGCCGTCGCGGATCGGATCGACCTGGTAGACGATCGGGTGAGTGGCGTCGCCGGGCCGCAGAAAGTACGCGTGCAAGCTGTGCGCGCTGCGCTCGCGCGGCACCGTGCGTGAGGCCGCGGAAAGGGCCTGCCCGAGCACCTGCCCGCCGAACACTGCGGGAAAGCCCAGATCCTGGCTCCGGCCGCGAAACAGGTTCTCCTCGATCTTCTCGAGCTCGAGCAGGTCGAGCAGGTTCGCGAGCACGTTGGGCATGGCGGCTCTCCTCCGAGACGGACGACGCCGCTGAATCGTAACGCGACGACCTGACCGGCAGGTCAGCGACGGTTCAGCCGGCGCGCGCCGCCGCGAGTGCCCGTTCGAGCATAGTCGCCGACGCCCAGGTCGGTGGCCCAGCGGTGCAGGTACTCGAAGTCGAGATCCCGCTGCTGCACCTTGAGCACACCGATCGCATCCAACCACTGACGCTCCGAGACCTCGCCGCCTGCCCGATGCTCGAGCTTCCGGAGAACGACGTCTTCCGGAGACCGGAAGGCGAAGCTGCGAGCGGCGGGTTCGTCGGTGAGAGGACGATCGACGTGGCGTGCGAACGACGCGCGGTCGAAGGCACCGTCTCGAACCAGAAAGACGTCGACCTTCAGCATCGTGGCGAGGTGAACGAGGTTGAACCACGCGCGGCGGCGGATCGCGTCGAGAATCGCGGCGGCGTTCAGGTAATAGTGGTGCTCGAGCGCCGTCACGAAGGCGCCGATCTGCTCCAGTCCGAGGTTGCAGACCGGGTCCACGTCGAGAGTGGACCGAAGCACGCCCAGGGCCGAGCTCGCGACCGAGCCCCCGATCCGGTAGACGACGTCCTGAGCCTCCATCGCTTCCACGACCGGAAGCAACGCTTGCAGCAGGTCGGTCGGGGCGCTCACCCGGGCTCGTCGAGTCGACGGCGCACGCCTTCGGCCAGGGTCTCGCCGTAGTTCAAAGCAACCCACCGGATCAGGACGTCCCGCTCGGCGGCACCCGGCATTTGCTCGCGAAGCGCGCGCCGCGAAAGTGCCACGACACTCCCGGTGAGCGACCGGCACAGCGCGAAACGCCGCGTCTCACCGGCGCGGCGCAGGAGCTCCAGTTGAACGCGATCCGCGTCAGGCGACGTGTCGGCAGCTCGCGAGCCGTGCATGGCGGCATCATACGGCCCGAAGCTCTGCCGCACCTGAAACGCGAAGCCCCATTGCTTCCCAGAGCCGAGCCCCAAGCGAAGGGTGCGGGACCGGCATCCAAGTCGCTCGGTTGCAGGTCGTCGAGACGGCGTGGGACAATCTTTTGACGCGCTCCTTTCCAGACATTTCGCGTTCCGTCCCAGCCCCAGCCGCGCCAGGCGCGCCGCGGCGTTCTCGTGGTGCCGGTCGCGTTCCACCGCTCTCCCTGGAGACCTCCGTGATGAGATATCGATTGCTTCCGGCCCTGGTTGCGAGTGTGTCGCTGCTCCTCGCGAGCTGCACCTCCGTGACCAGCGTGACGCCGGACCCGGCGGGCCCCGACGACAACATCACCATCGCGGGATCCGGCTTCGGCACGAAGGCAGCGGGCGACGGGGTGGTCTACGACGGCGCCGACCTGGCGATCGTGTCGTGGGCGGACACCTCGATCGTCGCGACCGTGCCGGCCAACAAGCCAGCCGGCACCTACACGCTGCAGGTGCGGAAGAGCGGCACGCTCACCGCGCCCGTCACGGTTCACGTGGTCACCAGTTTCACGCTCACCAACCCGGTGCTGACCCCGAACCTGCAGAGCGTCTTGAGTGACACGATCACCTTCGACACGTCTCTTTCCGCGACGCCCGAAGTGCAGGTGAACGGCCCCGACGGCTCGTGGATCGTGCCCGCGAAAGGAATCACCAGCGTCGAGCCGGGCGTTCACCACAAGGCGAACATCCTCGGCCTCAAGCTCGGCGCGAACTACACGTTCACGCTGCGCGCCACGCGAAACGGCACCACGCTCACCAACTCGTCGCTCTCCGCGACGGCCGGCCCGCTGCCCTCGGACATGGAGCTGCCGCCGCTCACGATCGTGCAGAGCAACCCGGCGCTCATGCAGCCGGGGTTCACGATGTTCACCGACAACCGCGGCACCGGGCCGATCGGCGTGTTCATCACCTCGACGATCTGGGCCGTCGACGCGTCGGGCGCGCCGGTCTGGTACTTCCGGCCGACCCTCCAGGGCGTCGCCGACGTGCACCTGCTCGCGAGCGGCGACTTCGCGTACGTCGCGGGCGGGCAGGTCGTCGAGTTCGACATGATGGGCACGGTCAAGGCCGGCTGGAACGGCGGCGCGATGGGCGTCACCGGCTTCCATCACTTCATGTGCGAGCTGCCGAACGGCAACCTCGCGTCGCTCGGCACCGAGCTGCGCTACATCGGGCCCTATCCCGACGGGAACACGTATCCGGTGGTGGGCGACATCGTCACCGAGTTCACCCGCGCCGGGCAGGTCGTCCACAAGACGTCGCTCTTCGACATCCTCGATCCGTACCGCATTCCCGACGAGCCGTCGTTCGACACTCCGAGCTACGACGACATCTATCACGTGACCGGCACCAAGGATTGGACCCACGCCAACTCGATCGCCTACGACCCGAGCGACGACACCTTCATCGTGTCGGTCAATCACCAGGACCTGGTGATCAAGATCAATCGCACCACCGGCGCGCTGGTCTGGGTGCTGGGCTCGGACCTGCCGTCGACCAGCGGTGACGACAACTGGCCCTACCTGACGTTGCTCGGCCCGGGCGACCTCACCAACCACCAGCACTCGGTGCGCATCCTGCCGGGCGGCGAGCTCGCGATCTACGACAACGGCAACACCCGTCCGCCCGACGACAAGAAGAGTCGCGCGGTCATCTACCAGGTGAACACGCCGGCGCGGACGATGACCCAGCTCTGGGACTGGTTCGATCCCGACTACAACCCGCCGCTGCTCAACGTCATCGGCGGCGACACCGATCCGCTCTCGGGCGGTACGGTGCTGGTGGGCAACAGCGCGCAGTGGGACAACTACCCGGTGGGCATCCGCTGGGCGCAGTACGCCGAGGTGCGCCAGTCGGACAGCGCCAAGGTGTGGGAGATGGTGATCCGCGATCCGGCCGCGGCCGAGTCGCACACCGGCTTCAACCTCAACCGTCTGCCGTCGCTCTACACGGGGCCATGATGCGATCTCCCACGACGTCTTCGTCCGGTCTTCGCGCGGCAGCGCTCGCGCTCGGGCTGCTCTTCCTCTCGGCCTGCCAGGTGGTGAACTCGGTGTCGCCGAGCCCGGCCGTACCGGGGAGCGTCATCCGCATCACCGGCACCGGCTTCGGCGCCACCCAGGCGAGCGGCAGCGTGGTGACGCTGGGCGGCACGTCGCTCGCGATCGTGGCCTGGTCGGACTCGCGGATCGACGCGACCGTGCCCGCGGACCAGGCGAACGGGACGTTTCCGGTGGTGGTGACCGTGGGCGGTTACGCCGCCCCGTCGTTGCCGGTCACCATCGACGGCACGCTGCCCATCCAGAACGTCACCATCACCGAGAATCCCAACAACATCCTGAGCGCCACGATCGAGTTCGACACCACCTTCTCGACCACGCCGGGCGTGCAGGTGCAGGACTCGAGCGGTTCGTGGGCGGTGCCGGCGAGCGGCATCCTCTCGGTGCACCCCGGCACGCATCACAAGGTGATGATCCTCGGGCTGCACGCGGCGTCGAACTACAACCTCACCGTGTCGGTGAACCAGGGCGGCACCGCCCGCTGGCAATCGTTCCTCTACTCGACGCGCCCCTTCCCGTCCGGGTTCCTGACGCCGCCGGTGACGCTCAAGAGCGCCCAGCCGGATCAAATGCAGCCGGGCATCACGATGCTCTGCGCCAACTACGGAAACACGCCGACGGGCGGGCTCTACGCGCTCGACGCGCAGGGAAAGCTCATCTGGTACCAGCAGGAGCCGTATGCGGTGCAGGTATCGGCGTTCCACCGCCGCGCCAACGGCAACATCATGTACGTCGGCACCGGCATCAAAGAGATCGACATGATGGGGAACGTGGTGCGCACGTTCGACTCGACGGCGCTCGGCGCTACCGAGGTGCACCACGAGATCATGGAGCTGCCCAACGGAAACTTCGTGACCCTCGGCGTCGAGATGAAGCCGATCAGCGGCTATCCGCCCACGAACCTCACCTACAACGTGGTGGGCGACATCATCATCGAGTTCAACCCGGCCGGTCAGGTGGTCGACACCATCCACATGTTCGACTTGCTCGATCCGTACCGCATCCCGTTCTGGCCGTCGTTCGACTACGGACAGTACGACCAGCTCTACGGCATCCACACCGAGGACTGGAGTCACTTGAACGCGGTGGTCTACGACCCGAGCGACGGCAACTTCATCGTGTCGTCGCGAAACCAGGACCTGGTCTTCAAGATCGACCGCCAGACCAAGCAGTTCATCTGGGTGATCGGCTCGGATCTGCCGAGCACCACCGGCGACGACCACTGGCCGTTCCTGACGCTGATCGGGCCAGGAATGCTGCCGAGCCACCAGCACGCTCCCGAGCTCGAGGCCGACGGG
>CAZYWA010000107.1:0-18337 GCA_964650975.1 uncultured bacterium | reverse complement strand
CGTATCGCCGGCTCGTCGAAGGTCGAAGAGACGACCTCGCCTTTAACGGTGCGGGCCATGTCGGTGACTTCTTCCGGCCGCTCGTCGATCAGCAGCACCAGCAGATAGACCTCGGGATGATTGGCCGAGATCGCATGGGCGATGTTCTGCATCATCACGGTCTTGCCGGTGCGCGGCGGCGACACGATCAGCGCGCGCTGACCTTTGCCGATCGGCGTCACCAGGTCGAGGATGCGCGTGGCGTGGTCGGTCGGCAGATACTCCATCTTGAGCCGCTCGGTGGGATGGAGCGGGATCAAGTTCTCGAAGATGATCTTCTCGCGCGCTTCCTCGGGGTCCTCGTGGTTGATCGAATCGACCTTGAGCAGCGCGAAGTAGCGCTCGCCGTCCTTGGGCGGGCGGATCTGTCCGGTGATGGTGTCGCCGGTCGAGAGGTTGAAGCGGCGGATCTGCGACGGCGAGACGTAGATGTCGTCGGGACCCGGCAAGTAGCTGTAGTCGGGGCTGCGCAGAAAGCCGTAGCCGTCCGGCAACGTCTCGAGAACGCCCTCCGCGTAGATGTGACCGCTGCGCTGGGCCTGCGCCTGGAGCAGCGCGAAGATCAGATCCTGCTTGCGCAGTCCGGCCGCGTTCTCGACTTCCAGGTCCTTGGCGAGCGTCGCCAGGTCGTGGATGGGGCGTTCTTTCAGGTCCTTGATGTTGAGCTGCATGACACCTCGGTGGGAGCCGTGGTTCGGACGAGCTAGGAGCGGGACGCGAGATGGGAGGGTGCTTGGGCCACGTGGTTCCGCGGTTTCATCGGCCGGGCCGGAAGCGGGAGCGCGCCGCGGGTGTGTGCGGCGCTTTCAGGCTGGGTGGGCGGGTGGTGTTCCGCCGCGACGAATCGGAATGCAATCGGTTGTCGGTGAAGGGCCTCGCGAGGTCACGATCTCGGTCGTGAGCACCCGGCGAGCGCGGGGTTTGGGCGAACGCGTGGTTGCGTGATGCCGCGTGCGTGGAAAGCGACGCGATGGGAGTCGAACCGTAGCCGATCGGGAGCGCGCATGTCAACCGCGGGAGCGGGCATTTCGCCGAAAAATCGCATACCTGGCGCCGTTCGGGTGCCGCCGCTCGGCTGCCGTCCGTTTTGACCGGCGGAGTCGCGCTCGGCTATCGTGCGCGTCGCACGCACGCTCGCTCGCAAGCGCCCGACTCCCAGAGGAGACCCCGATCTCGCACCGCACCGGCACCGGCTCGGTCAACGTTGGGCTGGCGCTCGGAGGGGGCGCGGCGCTCGGACTCGCCCACGTCGGGGTACTCAAGGTTCTCGAGCGCGAGCGCATTCCGATCGACCTCATCACCGGCACCAGCATGGGATCGCTGGTGGGCGCCCTCTACGCGATCCACGCGAGCGCCGACGAGGTCGAGCGGCGGCTGCTCGAATACGTCGAGGGCCCGCTCTATCGCCAGCAGAAATTCGAGTTCCTGAAGGAGCGCAGCGCCGAGAAACGGACCGGCCGGATCTCGAGTCTGGCGCGCTATCTCAAGCGAGGCTTTCTCTTCGGTCTGTCGCTGGCACGCGGCTCGTTCGTCTCGGAAGCCGAGGTGCGGCGGACGCTCGAGCTGTTCGTGTCGCACGGGTCGCTCGCGGAGACGCGGATTCCCTTCTTCCCCGTGGCGGTCGACCTGGTGAGCGGACGCGAAGAGGTGCTGACCGAGGGCTCGCTGCTCGATGCGATCGCGGCGAGCTGCGCCATTCCCGGGCTCTTCGCGCCGGTCCGCTCCGGCAACCGCCTGCTGGTCGACGGCAGCTGGATCGACACGGTGCCGACGCGGCCCGCGTTCGAGCGCGGGGCCGAATTCGTCGTGGGCGTCGACGTCGACAAGCCGCTCGAGACCCGCGTCGATTTCCCGAACGGGCTCGACGTGGTGTTGCGCTCGAGCGACATCACCCGCTACGCGCTCAAGCGCATGCAGCTCGCGCACGCCGACGTGGTGATCCGCGTGCCGCTCGACGACGTGTTCTGGGGCGATTTCGGCCGGATGCGCGACATCGTGGCGCGCGGCGAGGCCGCCGCCGCGGCGGTGGTCGACGACATCGGCCACGCGCTGCGCCGCGCGCGCTGGCAGAAGTGGCTGCACGGATCGTCGCCGCGGCCGTTCCCGTCACCAGGAACCGATCGCGTGTCGACGCGCTGAGCGGCGCCGCTCGAGACAAGTGACCATGAGCGAGACACGGGTGTTCGTGGTCGAGCCGGAGGCCGGCGGCACTCGGCTCGACGTGTTCCTGGTGGCGCACTTCGGCGACACCACCCGCTCCCGGCTTCGTCACTGGATCGACGAGGGGCGAGTGCGCGTCGGCACGCGCACGGTGAAGGCGGGGCTCGCGCTCACCCCCGGGGACGAGATCGCGATCGACGTCCCGGACGTCGTGGAGAGCAATCTCGAGCCGGACGACCGGCCGCTCACGATCGTGCACCAGGATGCGGACCTTGCGGTGATCGAGAAGCCCGCGGGTCTCGCCGTGCATTGGGCTCCCGGGCTGCGTGGCTCGACGCTCGTGAACGTGCTCCTGGCGCGGCTCGACGGGCTCTCGGGAGTGGGCGGTGTCGAGAGGCCCGGCATCGTGCACCGGCTCGACAAGGACACCACCGGCCTCATGGTGATCGCCAAGAACGATCGCGCGCACGAAGCCCTGCGCACCCAGTTCCACGACCGCGAGGTGGAGAAGATCTACCTGGCGCTGGTACTGGGCCGGCCCGCGCAGCGGGAAGGATTGTTCGACCTGCCGATCGGACGTCATCCCACCGACCGCAAGCGCATGAGCACCACCTCGTCGCGGGGCCGTTCGGCGCGCACTCGCTGGAAGCGTCTCGAGGATCTGCCCGCGTCGACGCTGCTCGAGGTGCAGCTCGAGACCGGCCGCACGCACCAGATCCGGGCTCACCTGGCCGACGCCGGGCATCCGATCGTGGGCGACGCCGTGTACGGCTTCGGCCCGCGGGTGCGAGGGGTTTCCGATCCGCGGGCGCGCAGCATCCTCGCGACCGCCGCGCGGCCGATGCTGCACGCGAGCCGGCTCTCGTTCCGGCATCCGGCGGACGGGCGGCGGCTCACGTTCGAGTCGGCGCCGACGGCCGACATGAGCCAGCTGATCGAGCGCCTGAGAGCGCTGGCCGTGTTGCGTTCCAGCGGCGGGCCGACGTGACGGCGCCGCTGGTGCTCCGCGCGGCGAATCTCGCCGCCGTGCCGGGAGTGGCGCACGGATTCTCGACACGGGTGCGAAGCGCCGATCGGATCGACTTCGACTTGCGGGCACGGCCGGAGGCGCCGGAGCATTGCGCTGCAGATCGCGGCGCCTTTCTCGCCGCGTGCGGACTGAGTGGCGCCGCGCTGGTCACGCTCGGCCAGACCCACGAGGACCGGATCTTCGAGGTGGAGGGCGGCGAGCCGCTGCCTTCCGTCCCTCCGGCGGGCTTCGATGCGGTCGTCGTGTCGGGCGCGGGAGTGGCGGTGGCGGTGGGCACCGCGGATTGTCTGCCGATCCTGATCGCCGACCGGCGCGGTGCGGTGGTAGCCGCGGTCCATGCTGGATGGCGCAGCTCGGCGCTGGGGCTCCCGGCGCGCGTCGTGCGCTTGCTCACCGAGAGCTACGGCGTCGATCCGAGCGAGCTCTCGGTCGCGATGGGACCGGCGATCGGGCCGTGTTGCTTCGAGGTCGGCGAGGAAGTCGTCGATGCGCTCGAGTCGCGGATCGGCGAGCCGGCGAGCTGGACGCTCCGTCAAGAAGGGCGGAAGCCACACGTCGATCTGGCGCACGCGAATTCGCGAGCGCTGGCGGCGGCCGGTGTGCGGATCGACGCGATCGAGCGGATGCCCGGCTGCACGATGTGCGAGGCGGAGCGATTTTTCTCGTTCCGTCGCGAGGGAGCCGCGACCGGCCGTCAGCTCTCGGCAATCGGCTTGGTCGCAGCCGCCGGCGCGGGCTCCGGCTCGGCCAGGCCTTGGCCGAGTGCTTCCAGCACCAGCGCGTAAGGACTCTCGTCGCCGCGCTCGATTCGCGCCAGCAGGCCGCTCCACGGCGTGCTCGCGAGCTTCGCCTCGGCGCGCTGCCGCACTTGATCGGCTACCAAGTCGAGGAACTCGCCGCGCCGATGCGCGGCGGCGTGAGGTGGTGGGTGGGTCGCGAGCCATGCGCGGTGCTGGTGGATCGCGTCGGAGAGCGCGTCGACACCGGTGTTGTCGTGCGCGTGGGTGATGAGGACCGGCACGTCCCAGCCGTCGGCGCGGGGGCCGAGGCGCACCGCGGCACGTAGCTCCGCGGCACGCTGCGCGGCGCCAGGCCGATCGCCCTTGTTGACCACGAACACGTCGGCGACTTCCATGAGTCCGGCCTTCATGGCCTGGATGACGTCGCCGGCTTCGGGCACCAGCACCACCACGGTGGTGTGCGCGACGCGCACCACGTCGAGCTCGGTTTGCCCCACGCCCACCGTCTCGATCAGCACCCAGTCCTTGCCGAACGCGTCGAGCACTTCGACCAGCGCCCGCGCGGCGCGCATCAAGCCACCGCGGCTGCCGCGCGTTCCGACACTGCGGATGAAGACGCCGGAATCCTCCGCATGGCGCTGCATGCGGATGCGATCGGCGAGGATCGCGCCCTCGGTGTAGGGGCTCGACGGATCAACCGCGAGGATGCCCACGGTCTCGTCGCGCCTGCGGAGCGCCACCGTGAGCCGGTCGACCAGCGTCGACTTCCCCGCGCCCGGCGGCCCCGTGAATCCCACCGTGGCGGCGTGACCGGTGAGCGCGTGAAGCCGCGCCAGGAACTGCACCCGATCCGGCGTGAGCGCTTCGACCCACGACAAGAGCTTGGTGAGCGCCCGCACGTCGCCGGCGCGGATCTTCTCGAGCAGCTCGGTCGCGCGCGCTTCGTCCATGGCTGGGAAAGCGGTTACCCGAATCTCGGGCTTCGGGACAGGGGGCTGGAACAGACCCCCGGGAGAATATCGGCGTAACGACGGCGGCTCATCTCTCGATGACTGCTAACCCGCGAGATTATCCGCGTTCACGGCGCCCGAGCTGCGCACCACGACCCACGCGGGATTGACCTTGCCCTTCTTCTCGAGCTCGAGGGTGATCGGCGTCGCGTGCCCTGGCTGGCCCACGAAGTAGACCGGTCCCGAGCCGCTGCAGTCCTTGCTGCCGGTGGCATCGAAGGTCACCGTGGCCTTGGTGCCCGCCACCTGGATGCGCACGCCCTGGATGTCGGCCCGCAGCTGGCAGCGATCCTTGAACAGATGATGGAGGTGGTACTCCTTGAGCAACGGGTAATTGAGGACGCCCGAGCGGTCTTCGTACGTGACGTCGAAGAAGCTCATGAATTTCTCGGTGTCCTGTGCTTCCCACGCCGCCTTGCCCTCGGCGAGCCGCTTGCGGATGGCTTCCTCTTCGGAGCTCTTGCCGCCGCTCGAGAGCCACCACGCGGCGGCGAGCGCGATCAGCAGCGGTAACCCCACTTTCACCCAGCGGTTGTCGCTCATGCTCGATCTCCCTCGTCGGTGAGCCGGGGGCCGGACGGATCGGACTCGCCCAGGATGACTCGCGCCCTCTCGACGTCGCGCTGGATCTGCGTGGTGAGCTCGCCGATTCCGCCGAACTTCTGCTCGTCGCGGATCCGGTCGACGAAGCGCACGCCGATCGATTGGCCGTAGAGATCGGACTGAAAATCGAGGACGTGAACCTCGACCGTGAGCACTCCGCCTCCGAAGGTGGGAGCGACACCCACGTTCGAGACGCCGGCGTGGTGCCGCCCCGCGATCTCGACCCAGGTGGCGTAGACGCCGCGCTTGGGCAGCAGCTCGTCGGGCGGTGCCAGGTTCGCCGTGGGGAAACCCAGGACCCGTCCGCGCCTGTCACCCGCCACCACGTGCCCCTGCGCCAGGTAGTAACGGCCCAGGAGCTCGGACGCGAGCCGTACGTCGCCTTCCTTGAGCAGCCCACGAATGCGCGTGCTGCTCACCACGTCGCCCTTCCACTGAAAAGCCGGAAACACCTCGGCCTCGAGCCCGTGGCGGGGCGCTTCGCCGAGCATGAACTCGGGAGTGCCACGGCAGGCGCGGCCGAAGCAGAAGTCGTAGCCGATCACCACCTTGCGCGCGCCGAGCTGGTGGACCAGCACGTCGTCGATGAACTGCTCCGGTTCCTGACCGGCGAACTCGCGGGTGAAGTGCTCGCAGACCAGCACGTCCATGCCGCACTCGCGGATCAGCCGGATCCGCTTGGGAAGGCCGGTGAGAGTCTCCGGAGCGCGGTCCGGACGCAGCACCTGCTCGGGGTGCGGATCGAACGTGTAGACCACCGCCGGCGCGTCGAGACGCGCCGCCTCGGCGCGCACCCGCGCGAAGAGCTGCTGGTGTCCGCGATGGACGCCGTCGAAGTTGCCGACCGTCACCACCGAGCGCTCGATGCGGCGCCCCGAGCGCCCCAGGTCGCGGATCACTTCCACGAACGAGGCTCCGGAGCAGCGGACCGAAGGACGCGCATGGGCGAGGAAGTCTATCAGGGTGCCCAGGGTGGGTACCGAGCGAGCCCTGCTTGCCGGAGCCACCGAGACCACCGGCCTGCTAGCATCGCGGCTTCCCGTGAGACCTCCCGGATGACCGCGTTTCCTTCCACCGCGTCCATCGCGCTCCGTCGCTCGCACGCGTTCGGCCCCAAGGCGCTGTGGCCGGGGCGCATCCTGTTTCGCAGCATCGCGCGCGAGGCCGCCGAGCCGATGGGCCTCGGGTTTTTTCTGTTCTGCTTCACGTTTCTCGCGCGGCAGCTGCTGCGCATGATGGAGTTCGCGGTCAACAAGGGGGTGAGCGTCGGCGATCTCGGCAAGCTGATCCTCGCGATCGCGGTGCCGTTCGCGGGGCTCACGCTGCCGATGGCGCTGTTGCTCGGAATCCTGGTCGGTTTCAGCCGGCTGTCCAGCGACCACGAGATCGTGGCGATGAAGGCCTCGGGTGTGAGCCCGGCGCAGATGTTCGGCCCGGTGCTGGCGATCGCGGCGCTCGCGTGGGTGGTGTGCATGGGGCTCATGATCGTCGGTTACCCGTGGGGCTTCCGGACCGCGCGGCTCACCTTCATCGACATCGCGCGGACCAACGCCACGGTCGGCATCCAGGAACGGGTGTTCCTGACCGAGTTCGACAACGTGATGATCTACGCCGAAAAGGTTCCGGTGCGGGGCGAGCGGCTGGAAGGGCTGATGATCTACGACTCGCGCGATCCCGAGCATCCCCAGACGATCTTCGCCAAGCGCGGCCTCATCCACTCGAACAAGCAAGCGTTCACCGTCGAGATCGAGCTCGAGGACGGCGAGCAACAGCTCCTCGAGGAGGGCGGGAAGCGCTTGCAGGAGATCCACTTCGACAGCTACGCGCTGAGCCTGGATTTGAACGCGCGCATCCTGAGCGACCTGCCCACCGAGGACGTGAAGGAGATGGGGTTGCGCCGGCTGTGGCGCGAGTTCCAGGAGCAGCTCTGGACTCCGGGCGGCGACTGGGTGCGGGCACTGCTCGAGTTCCACCGCCGCTTCGCCATCCCGTTCGCGTGTCTGGTGCTGCCGCTCGCCGGCATTCCGCTCGGCATCCAGCCGCAGCGCAGCGGCCGCGTGTGGGGCTTCGCGCTCTCGCTGGCGCTGATCGCGCTCTACTACGGCGCCATGGTGGCCGGCGACAATCTCGCGAAGAACAACGTCCTGCCCGGCCACCTGAGACTGCCGGTGTGGGCGGCGGCGTGGCTCGCGAACGCAGTCCTCGGTGGGCTCGGAGCCGCGCTCACGTGGCGGGCGATTCGCGAACGGCCGCTGGGATTGGGACGCTGGGTGCAGGATCGGCTCGACGAGGCTCGCGCGTGGCTGGAGCGGCGGTCCCAGCTGCGAAACGCGGCTTGAAGATGGATCTCTCGGCCGTGAGCGGCGGGGCCCAGCCCGTCTCCGAAACCGAGTGCCCGCGCATGCGGTCCAGCCGGTCGCTCACGCTCCGGAACGCCGCGAACGAATAGCCGAAGCTGAAGATCGCGAGGAACGGCACCGCGAGCCATCGCCCGCCGGCCAGCGCCAGGGCCAGCGCGCCGAGCGTGGTCGAGGCCAGCAGCATTTCGAGCCAGGGCGCTGCGGCGAGCGCGCGGTAGCGCTTGTCGCGCCAGGTCGAGTGGCGGCCGATCACGCCAAACTTGGGCGTCCGCTCGAACGGTGCGTCGACGCCGGCCAGCCCCCGCAGCACCGCGACCGCGTTCACGAACGAGAGCGAGGCGCTCAATCCGAGCGCCAGCGGAAGCTCGGTCCAGCGGCACCGGTCACGACCCGCGAATCCGGTTTGTCCCATGGCCAGGAACGCGAGCGCCGATCCGGTTCCACCGACCAGGAGCGGCAGGTCGAGCGCCAGACCAGCGTGGGCCGGCACCCACGAGCGAAGCGCCAGCGCAGGGCCGATGAACGCCGTCGCGAGCGCCGTGAGAACGTAGGCGAAGGGACCGCCCAGGTGCGCCATCGCCTCGATCTTGACCGCGGCCGGCAGCGGCGCCTCGAGCACCCGCTTCCAGAGCTTGCGCGCGGTCTGGGCGCCTCCCATGGCCCAGCGACGCTGCTGGGCGCGGAAGCCGGCGAACTCGACCGGCAGCTCCGCGGGCACGGTGACCTCGGGCAAGTACACGAACCGCCAGCCGGCGAGCTGCGCGCGGTACGAGAGGTCCAGATCCTCGGTGAGCGTGTCGTGCTGCCAGCCGCCGGCCTGTTCGATCGCCTCGCGCCGCCAGATCCCGGCGGTGCCGTTGAAGTTGAAGAGCCGGCCGGAGCGATGACGCGCGGTGTGCTCGACCACGAAGTGCCCGTCGAGCAGCACCGCCTCGAGCCGCGTCAAGAGCGAGTGATCGCGGTTGAGGTGCGTCCAGCGCGCCTGGACCATGCCCACGCCCGGGTCGGCGAAAGGCGCGCAGAGCCGTTCGAGCAGATCGGGCGGCGGCACGAAGTCCGCGTCGAAGATCGCGATCAGCTCGCCACGGCTGCGCGCGAGCCCGTTGGCGAGGGCGCCGGCCTTGAATCCGCGGCGGGTCGGCCGCGTGAGATGCACGATCGGGACACCCGCGTCCGCGAGCTCGGCGACCAGCCGCGCCACCAGCGCGGTCGTGTCGTCGGTCGAATCGTCGAGCACCTGGATCTCGAGCCGTTCTCGCGGGTGACGGAGCTTCGACACCGCGCGCAGCAGCCGCTCGGCCACGTAGCGCTCGTTGTAGATCGGCAGCTGCACGGTCACCGTCGGTGGATCCGACCGGAGCGGGGCCGGAGCGACGCGCGAGACGCCGCGGCGGTCGCGGCGGTGGCGGTGAAAGAGCCAGGTGAGCTGCAGCCGGTGCAGCCCGAAGAGCGCGAGCAGCGCACCGACCAGCCCGTAGCCGATGGTGATCACCCAGGCGAGTGTGATCACGGCAGCGCGCGTCCCGACGCGTGCGCGACGGCGCCGGCCAGGTCGGTGGGTGTATTGAGATTGGCGAAGCTGGCGAGCGTCGGGTCGACCGTGCGCAGCTCGGCCTCGGTGACGCGGCGGATCCGCGCTTCCGCGAGGAGCTCGTGGAGACCCGCCGGGCGTTCCTCGACGAGCCGGATGGCGCGCTCGAGGAGCGAAGTCGCGTAGATCGCGCCGAGCGGCTGAAGTCTTCCCGCGATCACGGGCACGGCAGCGTCGAGGTCGTCGATGCGATCGAGCAGTAGCCGGACCACGGCTTCCTCGACGAACGGCATGTCACAGCCGACCACGAGCGCGAGCCGGTGCGGTGACATCTCGAGCCCGGTCACCAGGCCGGCCAGCGGGCCACGACCACGGATGCGATCTGGCACCGCCCGGATGCCGGTCTGGGTCAGCCGCTCGGGAGAGGGGTCCACCGCGAACACCGGATCGCAGAACGTCGCCAGTCGATCGGCGACCCAGCGCACCAGAGGGCGTCCGTCGGGCATCGGGAGGAGCGCCTTGTCGCGGCCCATGCGGCGGCTCTCGCCCCCCGTCAGGATCACGGCGGACAGGAACCGGATGGGGACCGGCCTCGGTTCGCTCATCGCCGCTCTCGCTCCGACCGCATGCGCGCCGGGAGGTTACCTCGGATCACGGCGGATGCGTTTTCTCAACGGGTGCCCCCCGTGCCATCCTCGGCGTCGGATTGCCTCGCATTCGTTTCGCGGACCGTGCCGTGAAGGTGCCCAGCGCGATGCTCCGAGCCGCCACCAGCGCGCGCCGCGCCGCAGCGGTGGATTCGATCGCGTCCGAGGTCCTGGCCAACCTGGTCGAGGGCGTCGTGGTGGTGGATTCGGAGTTGCGCGTGGTGCGCATCAACCCGGCCGCGGAGCGGATCACGGGACGTTCGGAGGCGCGTGCGGTGGGCTCGCGACTCGGCGAGTCGCTTCCCGAAAACCCGGAGGTCGTGCGGCTCGCGCAGCGCTGTCTCGAGACCGGGGGGAGCGCGGCCAACCGCACGGTGACGCTGTCGCGGCCCGTGCACGCGCCGTTGCCGGTCGAGGTGCTCGCCTCGCCGTGGATCGACGCGCGCGGGACGATGCGCGGCGCCGTGCTGGTGCTCATGGATCGCACGCCGCAGCAGGCGATCGCCGAGGAGGTCCGGCGCGGCGACCGCGTGGCGATGGCCGAGGCGCTCGGTGCTCGGCTCGCGCACGAGGTGCGAAACCCGCTGGGCGGGATCCAGGGCGCGGCGCAACTCCTGGCGCGCCGAGCCGCGGGACGTCGCGATCTCGAGGAGTGCGTGGAGGTCATCGTTCGCGAGGTGACGCGGCTCGACGCGCTGGTGGGCTCGGTGCTGGAGCTCGCGCGCGACGTCCAGGGCCCGCGTCACCTGGTCAACGTGCACCGCATGCTCGACGAGGTGATCCAGCTGGTGAAGGCGGACGCGGCCACCCGCGAGGTCGAGGTGCGCTGCTTCTTCGACCCCAGCCTTCCCGAGATCCGGGTCGACGTACAGGCGTTCATCCGCGTGTTCCGGAACCTGGTGCGGAATGCGGCCGAGGCACAGGCGTCGCGAGGCACCATCGAGATCGCGACCTGCTACGCCACGGACTACAGCCGGGTGCTGCGCGCCGGGTCCTCCGCGCGCTTCGTGAAGGTGGAGGTGCGCGACGAGGGCCCCGGCATCTCGCCCGAGATCCAGGACCGCATCTTCACGCCGCTCTTCACCACCAAGCCGTCCGGCACCGGGCTCGGCCTCGCCATCGCGCTCAAGGTGATCGAGGACCACGGCGGATTCATGCGCGTCACGCGGCGGACGCCGCGCGGCACCGTGTTCGAGGTGTACGTGCCGATCGACGCTCCACGCGAGCGCGCCGAAGGGTCCCCGTGACCCGCCGCGCGCTGGTGATCGACGACGAGAGCGGGATCCGCTTCGTGCTGCGCGGCGTCCTCGAGGATCGAGGCTTCGTGGTCGACGAGGCGACCACCGGCGAGGAAGGCCTCGAGGCGCTGGGGCGCACCGCCTACGATCTGGCGTTCCTCGACATCATCATGCCGGGCATCGGCGGCATGGAGGTGCTCGACCGGGTGCGGGCGGCCGGCGGCGAGACGTCGATCATCGTGATGACCGCGCAGGACACCATGCGCAACGCGGTCGAGGCGATGAAGCGTGGCGCCTTCGACTACGTGACCAAACCGTTCGACCTGGCGGAGATCGAGGTGCTGGTGCAGCGCGCCGGCGAGATCCGCGAGATGCGCCGCATCATCGAGCGGGTCAAGGGCCGCGAGCGCGAGCACGTCACGAACGAGAGCATGCTCGTGGGCCGCGCTCCGGTCATGCAGCAGCTCTTCAAGACCATCGGACGGGTGGCGGCGAGCGACGCGACGGTGATGCTCGAGGGCGAGTCGGGAACCGGAAAGGAGCTGATCGCCCAGGCGATCCACAAGGCCGGGCCCCGGGCGGCGGGTCCATTCGTGCCGGTCAACTCGGCGGCGATCCCCGCCGAGTTGCTCGAGAGCGAGCTCTTCGGCCATGTGCGCGGCTCGTTCACCGGCGCCACCGAGAACCGCTCGGGACGCTTCGAGGAGGCCGACGGCGGCACGCTCTTCCTGGACGAGATCGGCGAGATGTCGCTGGCGCTGCAGTCGAAGATCCTGCGGGTACTCGAGGACCGCCGGGTGCAGCGGGTCGGCGGCGGTCCGGTCCGCGAGGTGGACGTGCGAGTGGTCGCGGCGACGCACCGCGACCTGGAGCGGGAGGTCGAGCTGGGACGTTTCCGTCGCGATCTCTTCTACCGGCTCGCCGTGATCCGGGTGCGGCTGGCACCGCTCCGGGAGCGACTCGAGGACCTGCCGCTCCTGGTCGATCATTTCCTGGTGCGCCACGCCCGCGACGTGGGCGGCGCGAGCCGTGCGGTCAGCCCGGACGTGATCGAGGCGATGCGGCGTCACCCGTGGCCGGGGAACGTGCGCGAGCTCGAGAACGCCGTGCGCCGCGCGATGCTCCTCGGCTCGGGGGCGGTGCTGCGGCTGGTGGACTTCCCCGATCTGCAGCGCGCATCCACCGCCCCGGCTCAAGGGGTTCCCGCCTCGACGCTGGAGGCGCTGGTCCGGCAGCGCCTCTCCGGGGAGCTGGACGACGGCGCCGCGCGTTGGGGTACGCTGCACCGCGACGTGGTGGAGCAGATCGAACGCCCGCTGATCGGGCTGGTGCTGGAACGCACCGGCGGCAATCAGCTCAAGGCGGCGGAGTGGCTCGGGATCAACCGCAACACGCTGCGCAAGAAGCTACGCTCCCTCGGGATCCCGGTCGATCGGTCGGCCGGCGAGGACGGCTGAGCGACGCGCACCACGACGGACGACGACGAACATGGCGATCCACGATCTGCTGCGCGGTGTGTACGTCATCATCGACAACTCGTTCGCTCCCGAGCGGAGCTACGAGCAGCTGGCCACGGAGGTGCTCGAGGCGGGCGCGCGAGTGGTGCAGCTCCGCGCCAAGCACCTGCCGCGCCGCGAGGTGGTGCGCGTCGGGCGGGCGCTTCGCGAGCTCACCCGCCGTCACGACGCGCTCTTCATCCTCAACGATCTGGTCGACGTGGCGCTGCTCCTCGACGCCGACGGTGTGCATCTCGGGCAGGGCGACTTCCAGCTGAGCGTCGCGCGCCGCATCGTGGGCTACAAGCTCCTGATCGGCGTCTCGACGCACAACCGGGAGCAGGCCGAGCTCGCCGCGAAGGGCGGCGCCGACTACATCGGCTTCGGTCCGGTGTTCGAGAGCAGCTCCAAGGACACCGGCTACGCGCCCACGGGCGTCGACGCGCTGCGCGAGGTCGCGAGCTCGCTGCGCGTTCCGGTGGTGGCGATCGGCGGCCTCACCGCGGAGCGCTTTCCCGACGTGCTTCGCGCGAGCGCCGCTTCGGGTGCGTTCCTGTCGGCGATCTGCGCCGCGCCCGACCCCGGGCGCGCCACCGCGGCGCTCCTCGACCTGCACCGCGAGGTCGCCGCCGCCACCTCGGCCGCGTGACCCGCTCGTCGCTGGCATGTCGCGATCGGTGCTGGTGATCGCGGGGCTCGACCCGTCGGGCGGGGCCGGCTTCACCGCCGATCTCGCGGTGCTGACCCGCGCTCGCGTACCGGGAGTGGTGGCCGCGACGGCGGTGACGGTGCAGGGACCCTCCGGGGTCACCGAAGTCGTCCCGCTCGCCGGTGAAGTCGTCGGGCGCACGATCCGCATGCTGGCCGAGTCGACCGAGATCGGCGCCGTGAAGATCGGAATGCTGGCGGCCGCGGAGATCGTGGAGACGGTCGCCGAGGCTCTCGCGGCGACCGCTCATGGCCCACTGGTGATCGATCCGGTCATCCTGTCGGGCACTGGATTTCCACTTCTCGACGATGCCGGTGTCGAGCGCTTGCGGAGCCGGCTTCTTCCCCTCGCCGACGTCGTGACTCCGAATCTCGCCGAGGCCGAGCGCCTCTGCGGGCGTCCGGTTGCGTCGATTCACGACATGGAAGACGCGGGCCGCGCGATTCTCGGGCTCGGTGCGCGATCGGTGCTGGTGAAGGGCGGTCACTCGGAGGGCGCGCCCTGCGACGTGTGGGTCGACGAGCGCGGCGTGACCCGGGTGGCCGGGCGGCGCGTGGGCACGGCGCGGATTCACGGCGCTGGCTGCGCCCTCGCCACCTGGATCGCCGCCGGGCTCGCGACCGGTCTCGAGCCGCTAGCGGCGGCGCGCCGCGCCAAGGCGGAGGTGACCGCGGCGATCGAGGCGAGCGTCGTGCGACACCACGTGCGCTACCTCAACTGGTAGCGAAGAACGCGCCGCGGAACGAATCGACGGAGACTACGGTCCGACCTGGAAGCGAAGCGCGCGCCGGTCCTCGGAGTCGCCCACCTTGAGCGTGCTCATCAGCGTGTAGCTTCCGACCGGCAAAGTAGTCGGAAGCTGTGACTCGAGGGTCGCGGAGAAGGCGCCGTTGGCGGGCGCCAGCTTGCGCGACACCGACAGGAAGTCGACCGGGCTGCCGTTGGGATCGAGCACCTGCAAGGTGATCGATCGCGCGTCGTCGGTGGCGACTTCCTGGATCCGGTACTTGAGCGTCACGAAGAGCTTGTCGCCCAGGCGGAACGCGGACTGGGACGTCTGCTGAGACCCGTCGTTCGTGACCACCACCTTCGTGATCTTCGCCTCACGGGCCGCGGCGGGCGCCGCTGCCGGAGGGGCAGCCACCGGGGGCGGCTCGGGGGCAGGCTGGCTGGCGCGCGCCGTCTCGACCGGTGCGGGAACCGGCGCCGGGACTGAAGCCGCCGGAGCAGGAGGTGGTACCTCGGTGGGCACGGGGACGGGCCGTGGCGCGGGCGCCGGTGTCACCGAGGCGACCGGCGGGGGTGGTGGCACCGAGCGTCCCATCCGGTCGAGCTGCGATTCGAGCTGCTGGTTGCGGTCCTCGGCCGCGGACAGCTTGGCCTCGGTCTGGTGCAACATCTGCTCGACCGCCTCGCGCACCATCTCGGCGACGCGCAGCTGCTTCTCCGCGTCGGTGCGAGTCGCGAGCTTGTCCTTGAACTCGGCCTCGAGGTCAGCCTTCGACTTCTCGAGCGCCGCGACCTGGTTCTTGGACGCGCCCAGCTCGTTTTGCAGCGCCAGGATCTCGTTGGTCGAGCGGCTCAGCTCCTTGTTCGCGTCCTGTCCCTTCGTGACGGCGTCCTTCATGTTCTGGTTTGCCGCGGAGGCGCTCTGCTTCAGGCCCTCGCTCTCGGATTCCGCCTGCTGGCGCGCGCGGTTGGCGTCGGCGAGCTGCGCATTCAGCGCCTCGACCTGGGTGAGCAACGACGCCCGCTCCTTCTCGAACTGGGCCTTGCTGCCGGAAACCTGGTCGAGGTTCGCCGTCATGGCCTTCGACTCTTCCGCGCTCTTGGTGAGCGCGGCCTTGAGGGAGCCGTTCTCCGCCGTGAGGTGATCGACCTGCGCCTTGAGCGAGTTGGCCTGATCCGAAAGAGCCTTCACCTTGTCCGACAGCACACCGCTCGATCCCACTTCCTTGGTCAAGCTGGCATCGAGCTGGGCGCGCTCCGCGTCAGCCTTCTTGAGGCGGCCGTCGAGATCGGCGTTGGAGGCGGTGAGGTCCTGGATCCGCTGGCGCAGCTCCTGGTTCTCCTTGCCTTTCTCCGCCTGCACCGGTGTCAGCGTGGCCACCTGCTTCTCGGCCTGATCGGCCCGCGAAGTCGCGGCCTGGGCGTCACGGACCGCTCGGTCGCGTTCCGTCTTGAGCGATTCGAGCTCGATCTTCTGCTGATTCAGCAGGGTGGTGATTTGCTGTACCTGCGAGCCCAGATCCTGTCGCTCGCGCGCCAGCTTTTCGCGCTCGGCCGACGAGGCTTGACCGGACACCTTCGCGTCGAGAGCCACGCGCTGCGAGTCGGCCACGGCGAGCTTGGCGGATTCGGCTTCCTGGCGGGCCTGGTCGGCCTTCTGGCGCAGATCGGCGGCATCGCGCGCCATCCGGTCCAGCTCCGCTTGAGCGCTCGACTTTTCGGTCTGCAGCTGGCTGATCCGCGACTCGAGCTCGGCCTTCTCGTTGACCACCGCGACCATTTTCTCGACGAGCTTTTGCTTGTCTTGCTGAGCGTCCTTCTCCCGTGCGATGAGTTGCTCGCGCTCGCTCTTCAGGCTGTCCGAATCTCGCTGCGCGGCCGCCAGCGCGGCTTGCGCATCCTTGAGATCCGCCTTGGTCTTCATGAACTCCTGGACCAGGAGATCGTGATCGCTCGAGCGGATGACGTCCTCGTCGGACGCACCGGCGTTCGTGGTGGCCGGTGCCGCCTTGCTTTGCGCAGCGGCCGGTGCCACTCGGAGCACAGCGCCCACGAGCACCAACGCGAGCGTCACCCGGAGCCAGGACGTGGAAGGCATTCTAGTTTCCTCCCTACCCGCGCGACCGGTTGGTGCGCCGCTGGGGGGTCGAAATCGCCGAGGTCTATACCAGGGTTCCGCCGAAAGATGCAAGGATAATCCTGATTTCCGGCACGTCGTGGACGCGCCGCGAGCCCGCGCGGAAGCTCGATCGAGCGCTAGGCCGGCGTGCCGCAGTGTGTACAGAAGCCGACCACGGGGTCGATGGGACGCGAACAGCTCCCGCAGTGCCTGAGGGTGCTGGGCGTGAAGAAGCTGCGCGGCGCCTCCGCAACCGAGAGCAACGTGCCGCGGCTCGCGAGCGTGGTTCTGAGCGAGGACACGAACGCTTCGGGCAGCTCACCGAGGAGCAACAGTTGCATGTTGCGGGCGCGAATCCGGGTGCGGCGGTCGAGCTGCCCGCTGGTCTCGAGCCCTTCGATGTGGTCGAGGGGCACCTGCACGTCGCGGGCGCCCATCGCCCGATCGAGCACTCCGATGGGGGTGAAGCTCAGCCGGAGATTGGTCAGGTGGAGCGTGCCGCTTTGCGTGATGAGACGGCTCACGAACAAATTGACGCGCGCCTCGGCGAGCACTTCCTCGGGCGGGTCCGCCTCGGCATCGGGAGCGCGATGCAGTAGCACCCGCAACTGGTGCTCGATGACGTCGAAACTCCGTCCCACGAAGCGATAACTCTTGACGGCCGAGCGAACGATCAGCCTCTTGGTGGTGGTGCCTTCGCTCGAGAACCGCTGGATGTCGGCGAGCGCAAGCGTCACGCGCTCGGCGCCGACCGCGCGGTCGATGGTGCCGGTGGGAACGAACAGCAGCCGCAGGCTGGTGAGGTGGAGCATGCCCGTCTGGGCGAGCATCCGCGATACGTAATAGGTGGCCCGGACCCGTTCGAGTCGCCGTTCGTTGGGTTCGAGGACGACGTCGGTGGTCATTCCGACCGGGCACTTGCCTGCGATGGAGTGGATGGAGCGCGGCTCGTTGACGAGCGACGCCTGTATAGGGCAGAAGCGAAGCAGGCGTCAACGAAATCCGCGTGGAGCCAGGGGAAATTCATGCGTGCTTGCCATGCGTGCGGTGCCGAGATCGGGGTCGAGGGGCGCGTCGGGTTCCGGGACGAATGTCCCAGGTGCGTGCGTCCGCTGCACGTGTGCGTGAACTGCAAGCACTGGGACGTGCGCGCCGGCGGGATCTGCCGCGAGCCGGTCGCCGAGAAGGTGCGCGACCCGGAGCGCGCCAACCTGTGCGACTGGTTCGTGTTCGTGGAGGGCGCGCGCGGCGATGCCACCGCCGACGCCGCCGCCCGCGCCGCCGCCGAGAAGCTCTTCAAGAGCTAGGACGAGCTCGGCAGCAACGCGCCTCCGCGTCCGTGAATCAGCCGTGGCCTGGCCACGCGGAGGCGCTTTCTCGCGTTCTCGCGCCCGTTGCGGTTGTGGGTCGATGCCAGAAGCACCGCGCCGCAGGCGCGCGGCGAGCGACGCGCCGACTCAGAGTGGAGCCCCGAAACAAATCGTCTCTTTCGGGACGGGGGGCCGGAACAGCCCCCGGGCAACAGAACGTGTGAAGCAATCGTTCGGCAGGCGTGGTCGAACCGAGATTCCGGTCGGCGCGTTGTCGCGCCGGTTTGGGGTGGGGCCCCGCCCGAATTCACTTCGGGCGGGGCGGGGCTTGGAAAGCCCCCGGGAAACTCAGCTGCGCGGCCGCGCTTCGGCACCGGGGCGCAGGATCGCGGGGCCGTCGCCAGCGAGCTGCACCACGGGGCGGCCGGTGACCGGTGCGCTCTTGGCGAGCTCGAGCGCGCGATCGCGCTGGCGCAGCTGCCGGTACTCGGCCTCGGTGACGACCAGGTACTCGAAGCAGCGCACCCGGAGGTTCTCGAAGCCCTTGAACACCGGCTGGTTGGCGAGCGCGCGCACCATCACCATCCGGTCGATCACCGGATCTTTGTAGATCAGC
>CAZYWA010000106.1:0-18504 GCA_964650975.1 uncultured bacterium | reverse complement strand
CGCGGGGAGCCTGGGGGGCGGGTGGGGCGCCTGGTGGTGGGTGCGCGCGCGGGTTTTTACGCGCGCGCGCAGCGCCGCGTAGTGCTCGCCGCGCGCGAACGAGCCGTCGCCATCGCGTGCCGCTCCTCCTCCGCCGCCACCACCGCTCGACTTGAGCTCCGCGCCCGCGTCGACGAGCGCCAGCTCGAGCACCGCCTCCGGCCGCCGCGCCGCGAAGCCGATGGCGGCGTGGCCCGCCGTCGAGTGGGCCACGATCGCCGCACGGTCGAGCTCGAGCGCAGTCATGGCGGCGCCCATGTCCTTGCCGATCGACGCATGGTGATAGCGGCCCATCGGATCGTGGTCGGAGCCGCCGTGACCGCGCAGGTCGAACGCGAGCACCCGGAACGACGCCCTGAAAGCCGGCGCGATCTCGTCCCAGACGTGCGCGTCGTGGCCGAAGCCGTGCCAGAAGCAGAGCGCCGGGCCGGACCCACCCCAGTCCAGGCACCGGAGCGCCAGACCGTCGGCGGCCGCGACGCGCAGCGAACGAGGGATCGCGGGCTCGGGCATGGCGGAATCGCGCGACGGCGGCCGGCAGCTCTGCGTGGAGGGCTAGGTCCCTCGTAGCCGCAACGTCTGCATCACGAATCGATCGCTGCGGACGCGAGGGACCGCGTCCCTCCAAATCATCGATCGCTCCCTCGCGCGAGCGGCAGGGAACCGAGGCTCGTGCGTATTTGACGAAGTGTCAAATTTGAGGTTCTGCTCCCGATGTTCGGCGTTGGGCAGGTCTTCCGATCGACCGGAGGGGCGTTTGGGCTACCGCATCGGCATCGACGTCGGCGGCACGTTCACGGACTTTGCGCTGGTCCGGCCGGACGGGTCGGTTCAAGTCACCAAGAGCCTCACGACGCCACAGGATCAGGCCCGGGGAGTGCTGGCCGGACTGAGCGAGCTGGCGCGCGGCGAGAGCCTCGCAATCAGCGAGCTGCTGGGCGGAACCGACGTGGTGGTGCACGCCACCACGACCGCCGACAACACACTGATCGAGCACAGCGGCGCTGCCACCGGTCTCATCACCACCGAGGGGCATCGCGACGAGATCGAGTTCCGCCGCGGCTGGCGCGAGAACATCTGGGATCCCACGTACCCCGCCCCGCCGGTCATCGCGAAGCGGCGTTTCCGGATCGGCGTTCCCGGGCGCCTCGACCATCACGGCCACGTGCTCACTCCGCTCGACGAGGACGCCGTGCGCCGCGCCGCGCGGCGCTTCCATCAGCACGGCATCCAGTCGATCGCCGTGGCGCTGCTCTTCAGCTTCGTCGACTCGGCGCACGAGAAGCGCGTGGCGGAGATCGTACGCGAGGAAGCGCCCAACGCGCGCATCTATCTCTCGCACGAGGTGATGCCCGCGGCACCCGAGTTCGAGCGCACCTCCACCACGCTCGTCACCGCATTCGTGGGACCGCGCGTGGTCGCCTACTTGGAGCGGCTCGTCCTGGAGCTCCGCGCTGGCGGCTACCAGAACCCGCTGCTGATCATGCAGTCGAACGGTGGCATCACCACCGTCGACGCGGTGAAGCGCCGGCCCATCGTCACGCTGGCGTCGGGTCCGGCGGGCGGGGTGACGGCCACCGTCGAGGTCGCGAAGCACTGCCACAGCAAGAACTTCATCGGCGTCGACATGGGCGGCACCTCGTACGACGTGTGCCTGGTCCGTGGCGGCGAGCCCGAGATCAAGAGCTTCTGGAACTGGCTCTACCGGCACTGCATCGCGCTGCCGGTGGTGGACGTGCTGTCGATCGGCGCCGGCGGCGGCTCGATCGCGAAGGTCCGCGCGGGCGGCCTCACCGTGGGACCGGAGTCGGCGGGATCGGATCCGGGGCCGATCTGCTACGGCCGCGGCGGCGATCAGGTGACCGTGACCGACGCGAACCTGATCTTGGGCTACCTGAATCCCAAGGCGCTCTGCGGCGGCGCGCTCGCCATCCACGCGGAAGGAGTCGAGGACGCGATCCGCGCGCAGGTCGCGAAGCCACTGGGCTTGAGCGTGATCGAGGCGGCGGCGGGCATCCATCGCCTCACCAACGCCAACATGAACAACGCCATCCGCCGGGTCTCCTCGGAGAAGGGCCACGATCCGCGCAAGTTCGACCTGCTGGCCTTCGGCGGCGGCGGACCCACCCACGCGTCCGCGCAGGCCCTCGACCTCGGGATCGAGAGGATCATCGTCCCGAGCTTGTCGCCGGTGCTGTCCGCCTTCGGCACGCTCACCGCGGACTTCGTCGTGAACCAGGTGCACGCGAACATCTCCGAGGCCCAGCTGCTCGATCTCGACGCCGCCAACGCGCAGATCGCCGAGCTCCGCCGGCGAGCGGAAGCCGAGCTCGCGCAAGTCGGCGTGAAGGACGAGGCCGTCACGCATCACGTCGCGTTCGGCTGCCGCTATCCGGGCCAGACGTTCACCCTGAGCGTGCCGATCGAGCGCAACGGGCGCGGTATCACCCGGGAGACGCTGGATGGGCTGACCGCCCGTTTTCATGCGCTGCACGAAGAGCTGCACACGTTCGCCACTCCCAACGAGCCGGTGGTGATCGCCGAGATCACGGTCCGCACCGTGGGACGCGCTCCCAAGCCCGAGCTGCCGCGCATCACCGGGCGGGCGAAGAGCGGCCGTGGGACCGCGCGCTCGGCGCTCACCGGCCACCGCAAGGCCTACTTCGGCGGCGCCATGGTCCCAACGCCGATCTACGACGGCGCGCGCCTCGCGGCCGGCGAGGTCGTGAAAGGGCCCGCGATCATCGAGGAAACGTTCTCGACCATCGTGATCCACCCCGGCCAGCGATCGACCGTGGATCGCTACGGCAACCACGTGATCACGCGCGTCGGAGCGAAGCGAGGCAAGCGATGAGAGCGACCAGTCGGGCCCGCCGTCCTGCCGAGAAAAGCGCCTCCGCCAAGCGCGTCGCGAAGAAGCGATTCCAGAGAAGCGCCCCGAGGAAGCATCGCATCGATCCGATCACCGCCGAGGTGATCCGCGGCGCCATGGAGACCGTGGCGTTCGAGATGGCGATGCACGTGAGCCTCGCCGCGGTGACTCCGATCCTCAATCAGTCGAACGAGCGGAACGCCAGCATCCTCGACTCGGACGGGCGTCTCGCGGCGCTCTCGGTGGGCATTCCGCAGTTCATGCTGGCGTCGCGCGGTCCGGTGCGCTTCGCGCTCGAGTTCTTCGGCAAGGAAGGCTTCCACACCGGCGACGTGTTCGCGGCCAACGATCCCTACCACGGCGGCGGACATCTGCCCGATTGGAACATCTTCGCGCCGGTCGTGGTCGGCGGAGAGCTGGTGCTGATCGCGTCGATCCAGTGCCACCACGGCGACACCGGCGGCGACACGCCGGGCGGCTACTCGGTCAACGCGGTCGACGTGTGGGCCGAAGGCCTGCGAGTGCCGGCGATCAAGCTCGTGGAAGAAGGCGTCGAGCGGAAGGACGTGCTCTATCTCTTGCGCACCAACAACCGCTTGCCCACCCACGGCGCCGATCTCAAGGCGCAGATGGGCGCCGCCACGCTGGGCGCCCGCAGGCTGACCGAGCTGGTCGAGAGCTACGGTGTGCCGACCATCCGCGCGGCGGTCCAGTACTCGATCGATCTCACCAAGAAGCAGCTCAAGCGCGAGATCGCGAGCTGGCCCGACGGTGTCTACGAGGGCCTGTCGATCCTCGAGCAAGACACCCGCGGCAACCGCGACATCAAGATCCACTGCAAGGCCACGGTGGCCGGCGACCAGCTCACCCTCGATTACAGCGGCTCGGATCGGCGCTCGAACCTCACCACCAACGGCACCTTCGGCAACACGCAAGGAATGGTGCTGTCACAGCTCTGCACCATGCTCGATCCGTCGATCCCGAAGAACGAGGGCCTCTTCGAGGCGATGGAGCTGATCGTTCCCAAGGGCACGTGCATCAACCCGGAGGAAACACGCCCGGTGTCGGCGGGGACCCATCACCCGGGCGTCGAAGTGTCGGAGGCGCTGTGCCTGGCGCTCTCGCAGGCGGTTCCCGATCGCGCGCAGCCGCAGACCTACAAGATCGCGATCCCCACGGTGATCTTCGGGAATCACCCGCAAACCGGGGCTTTCTTCGTCGACCAGTCGGTCGACACCACGTCGACCTGCGCCTGCGCCTCGTCGGCCGGCGACGGCTGGGGAGCGACACCCACGGCCTTCGGCAACCTGATCCTCTCGACCGCCGAGATCAACGAGAGCTTGCTGCCCCACCGTCAGATGGCGCGCGATCTGATCACCGACAGCGGCGGCCCGGGCTTCTGGCGCGGACAGCCGGGCGCCCGCTACGTGAAGGAAGTGACCAGCGATTGCCAGGTGTACACGTGGGTGCTGGGCGCCAAGACCCGCGTGCCGGGCGTCGCCGGCGGCCAGCCAGGCTCGGTGAACCGCGTGTTTCTGCGCCAGGGCGGGCCCGCCGCTTACGAGGTGAAGCACACCGCGTTCTACGTCGGGCACAAAGCCGGCGAGCAGATCATCGTCGACTTCGCGTCCGGCTCCGGCTGGGGCGATCCGTTCGATCGACCCGCGGAGCGGGTGCTCGAGGACGTGCTCGACGAGTACGTGTCGGTCGAAGGAGCGGCGCGCGACTACGGGGTCGTGATCGAGGGCGATCTGGAGGCGCTGGCGCTCACCGTGAACCAGGCGGCGACCGAGAGCCTGCGCGAGCAAATGCGCTGCGAGCGTGCCGAGGCGCTGGCCCGAGGTCCGGTCGACGACGCCCCGACTCGGATCGCGAGCGTAGAGGAGTGGTTCGATCGCCGCTTGCCCTGGAAGCTCCGCGAGAACCCGGATCTCACCGGCGGGTTCAACGGCACCTTCGCGTTCAACGTGTCGGGCGAGGTTGGTGGCCAGTGGTCAGTCACGATCCAGGGCGCGGAGGCCACTGTCACGCCAGGCCTTTCACCCGAAGCGGCGTTCACGCTCTCGTGCTCCGCCGAAAACTTCGTCGGCATGACCAACGGCGAAGTCGACGGGATGCAGCTCTTCATGAACGGCCAGCTCGGCTTCGAAGGCGACATGAACGTGTCGATGGGTCTGCAAGGCCTGCTCTTCTGAGTGTCTTGCTCGAACCGCTGCTGAGGCCACATGGCTCGGTTCGAAGCCACCCAGCTCATCGCCGCGCCGATCGAGGACGTGTTTCGGTTCCGCCTCGACCTCACCACCCTGCCCCGCTACAACCCGGACGTGAGCGATGTCGAACTCATCGACGGGCAGCCGCTCGCTCGCGGCGCGACCTACACGTTTCGGCTGCGTGTCGCGCCAGGTTGGACGACCACCGCACGTCTCACGGTCACCGAAGTGGATTCGCCGCTCAGGCTGGCGTTCGCCATCGACTCGCTGATGGCCGCCCGCGAAGTGTGCACGTTCGCCGTCACCACGGTGAACGGAGCCCGCGGCACCGAGCTCAGGTTCGCGACCGAGGTCGACTCGAAGGGTGGCCCGCTCAAGCCGCTCGTCGAGCGCTTCTTCGTGATGCCGAACCTCGAAAGGCAGACGCTCCGCGAGCTGACGCTGATGAAACGCTGCCTCGAAGCCGGCCGCTGACGCGCGCCCTCGTCAGGGAGGATAAAGCGTCGACACTCGCTGGGCGCGATACGCGATGTAGGCCGAGTTCGACACCTGGATGGTGGCCTCGAACACCTTCTCCTGCGTCGACTGGTTCACTTCCGCCAGTCGCACCCAGTTGATGTTGCCCGAGGTCAAGAGCCCACCGTCGCACTGCAGCACCGTGCCGGAATCCGGCTGCTGCTCGACGCCACCCGAGTAGTACGCGTAGAGCAGCGGGTTGTAGTCAGGGTCCGCCCAGTCCCACACCTGCTGCACCTGGAGGTTGGGCTCGTCGATCGCGAACTCGACCGCGCGCGTGTACTGGACCGGCCGGTAATCGCCGTTGTCGTAGAGCATCAGGTGGCCGTTCGGCAGCAGCTTCGGCGAGTGCGAGTAGGCCTGCAGCATGCCGGGGCCGACCAGGGTCAGGAACGGCCAGGTGTCGTCGATGGTGCTCGACGGGTCGTTCGAGCCCAGCACCCACTTCATCAGGTGATCCGAGTGCCGGTACTTGAACACGATGTTCTGGCTGCGGCACGACACGATCACGCTGTCGTCGGCCGCCGAGTACTGGAGGCCGTTGCAGTGCGACCAGTCCTTGGTGACGGTGTTGTAGTGGACGTTGAACTCGGCGGTGTTGAAGAGATCGATCTGCGGGATGCGGTGCGGATCGAGGTAGTCGAGCAGCTTGAACTGATCGACCACCTGCCCGGCCGGGGTGAACTCCACGATGATGTCGCCGACCACGTTGCACACCCCGCCGGGGCATCCGAGGATCGTCGGCGAATAGCCGCCGATCGCGCGCATCTCGTTCGAGAACGTCAGGTAGTTGCCGTTCGGCAGCACGATGATGTCGTGGTGCACGAACTCGAGCCCGAGCGACGCGGCCGTCCAGGTGTGGAGCACGTTCCCCCACACGTCGATCTCGTAGACCATCGTCCCGCCGTACTCCATCACCAGGATGTGGCCGTTGGAGGCGAGCCGCTGCACCTCGAGCATGTACTTGCTGTCGCGGTAGTACCAGACGACCCGGCCCTGGTTGTCGAGCGCGTAGATGCCGTCGTTGTTGGGCGTGATGCCCATCAGGCCGTTGTTGAGCGAGAAGAGCGACAGACCGGGCTGCATCTCCGCGGGCTTCGAGACGTTGATGACCAGCGGGAAGACGTGCGGGAGCTGCGGCGGCACGTAGCTGAGCCCGGGCCGCGACACGGTATTCGCTCCCACGGTCGCGAACGCCGTGAACGAGTAGTTTCCGCCCACGAACATCCCCAGCACGCCGACGTGGTGCGAGGTGCCAGGATTGGTGCTCAGGATGCCGCCCGAGGGCACATTGTAGGTGCCGTCGGGGCCGCTCACCTGCACCGACGGCGCGGCCGCGACCGTGGTGTCGAAGTCGATGTAGGCCGAGAGCTTGTTGTTGGCATTCGCCGTGACGTGGGCGCCGCAGATCTGCAGCGAGCCGTTGTTGGTCAGGTTGTGGTTGACCGCCCCCGAGAGCGTCGTGCCCTGCGCGACCTGCACCGGATAGGTGCCGGTCGGTTTGTTGCACGGCAGATCGGCGACGATCTGGGTGTCCGCCCAGGTGCGCACCACCAGCGGGACGCCGGCGTAAGTCACGTTGTAGCCTGTGACCTGGGTCGAGCCGAAGCCGCTGCCGTTAACCGTGATGGTTCCGCCCGGCGAGCCGGGGTTCGGCGTGACCGATGTGATCGACGGACAGCCAGCCAGCACCGAGAACGCGACTGCCAGCAGGGCGGCCACACGAGCGACTTCGGATCGGCTTCGGGTCATGTCTGCTCCTGGGCGCGAGCGGGGGCAACGCGCCCGGCCATTCTACCAGTGACCGCGCCTCGCAGACGACTACGAGGCGCGAGGGCATTCGGTTCCTGGCTCACGCCGCCGACGCTCCCCGATCCCTTGACCGTCGGGGATCGGGGAGCGACGGTGGCACCGCTCTCATGGGCTCCGCTGCCGCCTCTCCTCACGATGGCGTGAGCCCGTGACCCGCCCCGAAGTCGGAGTCGTCCGGCTCGATGTCCTGAGCCGTCGCGAGAAGCTCATCCTGGCGGGCATCGTGCTGCTGGCGCTGTTGCTTCGTCTCGACGGGCTTCGTTTCGGCCTTCCCGATCCCGGCCATCCCGACGAGGAAACGCTCCTCGAAGCGTCCTTCTACCTGTTGCTCTTCCGGACCCTCCGCCCAACTCGCTTCGAGTGGCCGAGTCTTTCGCTCTACCTCGGATATCTGCTGCTCGCCGGCCTCTACGCCGTGGGCCGCGTCACCGGCACCTTTTCGAGCTTCGATTCCCTCGTTACCGCCTGGAAGACCGACCCCACTCCCTTCTTCCTGGTCGTCCGCTCGCTCTCGGTGGTGGCCGGGACGGCCACGCTGTGGCCCGTGTGGCTGCTCGCCCACCGCCTCTACGGCCGGCGCGCGGCGCTCTTCGCGACGGCCGCCATGGCCACCCTGCCGCTCGCCGTCCTGCATTCCCACTACGCGGTACCCGACACGCAGCTCACTTTCTGGGTGGCGAGCGCACTGGCCGCGGCGGCGGCGGTGCTCGACGACGGGGCGCCGCGGCTCTACCTGACCGCTGGCTTTCTGGTGGGCCTCGCGGTTTCCACGAAGTACAACGCGTTTCTGGCCGGACTCCCCGTTCTGGTCGCGCACCTGCTGCGCGAGCGGTTCGCCAGCGCGCGCGAGCTGCTCGCGCGCACGCTCGACCGCCGGCTGATCGGTGCGGGTGTCGCGGCGCTCGCGGCGTTCTTCCTCACCAGCCCATACGCGGCACTCGACTTCGGACGGTTCGTGCACGACGTGCGCTGGCAAAGCGACCACATGGCCACCGGCCACGCCGGAATCGCCGTGTCGCCGTGGGAGCACTTCTGGCTCTTCCATTTCCGGCACAGCATCGTCCCGGGTCTGACGCTGCCCGGCACGCTCGCGGTGCTCGCGGCGCTGGTGCTGCTCGCCGTGCGGCGACGGCCCGGCGACTGGCTGCTCCTCGGCTGGATCGTTCCCTTCTACCTGATGATGGAGGACGCGCGAGGAAAGCCTCCGCCCGACTACGCGCGCGCCATTCTGCCGCTGACACCGGCCTTCGCCGTGGCGCTCGGGACCGCGGCCGACTCGCTCTGGAGCCGAGCGGAACGCGCGCCCGCCGAGGTGCGCACGCGAGTCCGACGGGGCGCGATGACCGCCACCGCGCTCTTCGGCGCGTGGTGGACGCTCGACGCGCACATGCTCGGCGCGACGCTCAGGCCCGACACCCGCGATGTCGCTCGCGACTGGATCACGAGCCATCGAGCGTCCCTGGGCACCGTCTACGCGAACGACCAGCGCAACTACACCCCGCCGATCGCGGGAGGCGAGCCCTACGAGGAGCGGGTGAGCTGGATCGCGGACCACCCGGGAACCTACGTGATCAGCTCGTTTCGCACGCAGCGCTACGAGGACGACCACGATCTGCCGGAGCCGCGCGAGTTCTACCGCGAGCTACGCCGCCGGAGCGACCTGGTCGCCGAGTTCCGTCCGCGCTGGCGCTCGCTCTGCCACAGCAACCCGACCATCTCGATCCTTCACGTCCGCTGATCTTTGCTGCGTCGCCGCGAGCGCGCGATCGGGTCGAGTCGGATTGAGTTAGTGCGTGACGCCGCTATGATTGGCCGCTCGGGTCCGGTCGAGACCCACAGCTGAACGGGGTCCCGTCGATGCGTGCTCAGCCCTTCCGCATGTTCGTCGACGGCGCGTGGATCGCAGCCGCCGAGCGGCCGACCTATCCGATCCCCAATCCCGCCACCGAGGAGACCGTCGCTCACGCGCCGGAGGCGACTCGCGGCGACGTCGGGCGCGCCATCGCCGCCGCACGGCGAGCGTTCGATCACGGTCCGTGGCCCCGCACCAAGCCCGCCGAGCGCGCGGCGATCCTGACCAAGATCGCGGACGGCATTCAGGCCCGGAAGGAGGAGTTCCGCGAGCTGCTCGTCTCCGCTCACGCCGCCTGTGCGATGACCCACGTGCTGCAGCTCGAGACCCCGATCTACGCGCTCTACAACCACGCCGAACTGGTCGCGAGCTTTCCGTGGGAAGAAGAAGTCCCGACCCTCATGGTGCCGACCAAGCGCGGCATGATGGAGACCCACGCAGCCGTGGTCCGGCAACCGGCCGGCGTGTGCGCGCTCATCCCCACCTGGAACTTCCCGCTCTTCACCACCATCAACAAGATCGCGCCGGCCATCGCGGCGGGCTGCACGATGGTGGTGAAACCGTCGCCATGGGGGCCGCTGGTCGACTTGCTGCTCGCCGAGGTGATCGCCGAGTGCGATCTGCCGCCGGGCGTCTTCAACGTGGTGACCGGCCAGGCTCCCGAGCTGGGCGCCGATCTGGTCGAGAGCCCGCAAGTCGACAAGGTGAGCTTCACCGGCTCGGTCGCGACCGGGAAGAAGATCATGCGCGCCGCCGCCGACACCTTGAAGCGCGTGCACCTCGAGCTGGGAGGCAAGTCGGCGCTGGTGATCCTCGACGACGCGAACGTCGAGACCGCGGCGCCGAGCGCCGCGTCGCCGGCCTTCTTCCACGCCGGTCAAGGTTGTGCCCTCATGACCCGCGTCCTGGTGCCCAAGAAGATGCACGACTCGCTGGTCGCGGCGACCGTGGCGTTCATCGAGAGGAAGGTGAAGCTCGGCGATCCGGCCGATCCCACCGTGAACCTCGGTCCGGTGATCCGCGACGAGCGGCGCCAGGCGATCGAGGCGATGATCGCCGCGGGCCGCGAGCAGGGCGCGATCCTCGCCACGGGCGGAGGCCGTCCGCCGGGCTTCGAGCGCGGCTACTTCGTCGAGCCCACCGTGTTCGCCAACGTGCGGAACCACATGACCATCGCCCGCGAAGAGATCTTCGGACCGGTGGTCTCGATCCTTCCCTATCAGGACGACGACGAGGCCGTGCGCATCGCCAATGCCTCGGAAATGGGCCTTTACGGCGGCATCGTCACCAACGACGTCGAGCGCGCGAAGTCCGTCGCGCGGCGCATTCGCACCGGCGGCGTCGGCATCAACAACGCCACCAACCTGCTGCACGCGCCCTTCGGCGGCTTCAAGCAGTCCGGCATCGGCCGCGAAGGCGGCGTCTTCGGAATGCACGAGTTCACCGAGCTGCAGACGATCGCCTGGAACGTGATGCAGAGCTGACGACTGGATGAAGACCAACGGGAGATCTGGATGAGGTTCGCGAACAAGGTGGCGGTCGTGACCGGATCGGGCCGCGGTATCGGCGAGGCCTATGCGAAGGCTCTGGCGCGCGAGGGCGCCGCGGTGGTGATCGCCGAGCTGGGCCGCGAGAACGGCGAGCGGGTCGCGAAAGAGATCGCGGACGCCGGCGGAAAGGCACTCTTCGTCGCCACCGACGTGTCCTCGGAGGAGTCGACCATCGCGATGGCCGCGGCCGCGAAGGAGGCCTTCGGCGGCGTCGACTACCTGGTCAACAACGCCGCGATCTACGGCGACATGGAGCAGAAACCGCTCATGAAGGTGCCGATGGACTACTGGCACAAGTTCATGTCGGTGAACCTCGACGGCGCCTTGCTCTGCACCCGCGCCGTCTACAAGCTCATGGCCGAGCGCGGCGGCGGCGCCATCGTGAACCAGTCCTCGGGTGCCGCGTACATGGGCGGCGGCTACTACGGCATCGCCAAGCTCGGCCTACACGCCATGACCCACAGCATGGCCCGCGAGCTGGCGCGGAAGGGCATCCGCGTGAACGTGATCGCGCCCGGCCCCGTCGACACTGAGGCCACCAAGAAACAGGTGCCCGAGGAATACGTGCAGTTCATGCTCATGACCATGCCCATCCAGCGCCTGGGCACGCCGGAAGACATCGTCGGCGCTTGCCTCTTTCTCCTCTCCGACGAGGCGAAGTGGATCACCGGCCAGATCCTGTCCGTCGACGGCGGCCAGACGATGCGGCCGTGAGCGGCAGCGGCTGAGCGGATGAGCTTCGACACCCTTCGCCTCGAGAAGGACGGCGCCGCGGCGCTGCTCACGCTCCATCGTCCGGAGCGGCTCAACGCGATCAACGGGGTCATGAGCCGCGAGCTCGCGCGCGCGTGGGACGAGATCAAGCGCGACCCCGAGGTCGCGGTCGCGGTGGTCACGGGGAGCGGCGAGAAAGCACTCTCGACCGGCTTCGACGTGGCCGACGTCGCGTCCGGCAGCGCCGACTTCGGCGTCGAGGGCGAGAAGGGCAGGCTCTCCTCGGTCAAGCTCACCGCGCTCCAGAATCGCTGCTGGAAGCCGGTGATCACCGCGGTCAACGGCCTGTGCTGCGCGGGGGGGCTCCACTTCGTGGCGGACAGCGACCTGGTGATCGCGGCCGAGCACGCGACCTTCTTCGACCCGCACGTGGGCGTCGGCCTGGTCGCGGGCCTCGAGCCCATCGGGCTGGCGCGGCGCATGGCGCTCGAGCCGGTGTTGCGCATGGCGCTCCTCGGCTCGCGCGAGCGCGTGAGCGCCGCCCGCGCGTTCGAGCTGGGCCTGGTGGGCGAGGTCGTGCCGAAGGAACGGCTCGTCGACCGCGCGCTCGAGCTCGCGGCGCTGATCGCCGAAGGCTCGCCGGCCGCGATCGCCACCACCAAGCAAGCGCTGTGGGAGAGTCTCGACGTGGGCATGCGCGACGCGCTCGAGATCGGCCAGCGCGCGATCGCGTCGCATCGCGGTCACCCCGACGGACACGAGGGCGCCCTCGCCTTCCGCGAGAAGCGCAAACCAGCGTGGCAGCCGCTGGTCCTGGAATGACGCTGGAACGACCATGAGCTTCACGACTCTCACGATCGAGCGCAGCGGCCACGTCGCGACGCTCACGCTCAACCGGCCCGATCGCATGAACGCGTTCGACTCGGTGATGCGCGCCGAGCTGCCGCGAGCGTGGGCCGAGCTCCGCGAGGATCCGGGCGTTTGGGTCGCCGTCGTGACCGGCGCGGGGGATCGCGCTTTTTGCACCGGCATGGATCTTCGCGAGCCGCCGCCTGCGCCCGGCACGCCGCCGCCTTCGGGGCCGGTACGGCTCACGGCCCTCGACTGCGACTTCGGCAAACCCGTCATCGCCGCCGTGAACGGCACCTGCGCCGGCGGCGGGCTGGTGTTCGTGGCCGACGCGGACATCGCCATCGCGAGCACCGCCGCGGTGTTCACCGACGCGCGTACCTCGGCCGGCCAGGTGTCGATCGCGGGCACGCTCAGGCTGGCGCGCAAGATCCCGCTCGAAGCGGTGTTCCGGATGGTGATGCTCGGTAAAGCGGAGCGGGTGAGCGCCGAGCGCGCGCTGGCGATCGGCCTGGTGAGCGAGGTCGTTCCGCCCGAACGGCTGCTCGCTCGCGCGCAGGAGCTCGCCGCCGCGATCTGCGAAAGCTCGCCCAACGCGGTCTTCTGGAGCCGCCACGCGATCTGGGAGAGCCTCGACACCGGCCTCGGCGCGGCGCTCGAGATGGGCTGGGACGTGGTGCACCAGTTCCCGCGCGCGTATCCGGACGCCAAGGAAGGTGCGCGCGCCTACGTCGAGAAGAGGAAGCCCGCGTGGGAGTACCGACCGCCGCCCCGCAAGGGCGATCGCGCGCCGAAGCCGGACTGAGATGCGCACCCGTCCCGCGCACCCGTCGAGACCAGACGCGATGGAGCGCTGCGGCTGCGAGGGACCGCAGCCCTCCGAGCGAGGGGTAGGCGTCGTAGGCGCGTGGCGAGCAAAGCGAGCCGACTCGGGGGTGGGACGCCGCAAAAGCCGCGCCCGCTTCTCCGACGACACGTGCGGGGCGGGGGGCTGGAACAGCCCTCCGGGGAAACATTGAAGCGCGCGGCGGCGATCGTCGGGATCGGCCAGACGGCGTTCGCGAAGGACATCGGCAAGCCGGAGCGCACCATCGCCCTCGAAGCGATCCTGGCGGCGCTCGACGACGCCGGGCTCGACGCGCGCGACGTCGACGGCCTGGTGCGATTCGACCTGGAATCGACCACGGAGGTCGAGATCGCGCGCAACCTTGGCATCGAGAATCTCGGCTTCTTCGCGTCGCTCAGCTACGGCGGCGGTGCCGGCTGCGGCGCGGTGACGCTCGCCGCGATGGCCGTCGCCACGGGCCAGGCGCGAACCGTGGTGTGCTGGCGGGCGCGGAATCGCGGCAGCGGCGGGCGTCCCTGGGCCGGCACCGGCGCGGGCGTGCCCGGCGACAAGCAGTTCACCGCGCCTTACGGCCTGGTGCGCCCGGTCGACCAGATCGCCATGCTCACTCGCCGCCACATGCACGAATACGGCACCACCAGCGAGCACCTGGGCGCCGTGGCCGTCGCGTGCCGCACGCATGCGTCGCGGAACCCCGCCGCCGTGATGCGCGAGCCGATCACCCTCGCCGATCATCAGGCGTCGCGCTGGGTCTCTGAGCCGCTCCGCAAGCTCGATTGCTGCCTCGAAACCGACGGTGCACTGGCGGTGGTGGTCACGTCCGCCGAGCATGCGCGCGATCTCCGTCAGCGCGCCGCGCTCGTGGTGGCCGGCGCGCAGGCGAGCGGCGAGCGCCACTTCGTGATGACCGACTACTACGGACCGCGTTTCCTCGAGACGCCGTCGACGTTCGCGGCCCGCGACCTCTTCGGGCGCGCCGGTGTCTCCCCGGGCGACATCGACGTGGCGCAGATCTACGACGCCTTCACGCCCCTGGTGCTCCTCTCGCTGGAAGAGTTCGGCTTCTGCAAGCCCGGCGAGAGCGGTCCGCTTGCAGCCAGCGGCGCTCTCGAATGGCCGCACGGGTCGTTGCCCACCAACACCAGCGGCGGTGGCTTGAGCGAGGCCTACGTGCACGGCCTCAACCTGATCCTGGAAGGCGTGCGGCAGATCCGCGGAACGTCCACCTCGCAAGTCGACGGCGCGGAGCTCTGCCTGGTCACGAGCGGCGCGGGCGTGCCGACGAGTGCCTTGATCCTGGGTGCTCCATGACCGCTCCGGCGCGCCCGCTGCCGCAGCCAGACGACGCCACTGCGCCCTACTGGGACGCGGCGCGGCGCCACGAGCTGCGCGTGCAGCGCTGTGGCTCGTGCGGCCGGCTCCGCTTCCCTCCTCAGCCGATGTGCGACCACTGCCGCTCGCTCGACGCGAGCTGGGAGCGGATGTCGGGACGCGGCACGGTGTTCAGCTTCGTGATCGCGCATCTGCCGGTCTTGCCGGCCTTTCAGGCGAAGGCGCCGTTCGCGATCGTGCTGGTGGAGCTGGCCGAGGACCCACGCTTGCGGGTGGTCGGCAACCTGCTCGATTGTCCGCTCGACCAGATCGCCATCGGCATGCCCGTCGAGGTCACGTTCGAGCAGGTCGACGAGACCACGACGCTTCCCCAGTGGCGACCCACCGAATCCCGCACCACGTAGCCGCGTCAGAGTTTGTGAGGGACTCGCGGCATCAGTCGGTTCGGGGGCGCTTCCACTCGCCGTCACCCCCGAACCGACTGCTCGCGTGGATCCATGCCGGCGCCGAGAGGCGCCCGGCGAGCGAAGCGAGCCGACTCGGGGGTGGGGCCCCGCGAAAATCGCACTTTTCGTGGGGCGGGGGTCTGGAACAGACCCCCGGGAAAGTCAGTCTTCCTCGTCCTCCGCTGCGGTGTTCTGGCGGATCCAGTACTCGACGGACTTGCAGTCGCGCGCGCACAGGAAGCCCGCCACCTCGGGAAGGCCGGTGTCGAGCACCGCGAAGCTCGCGTACGGGATCCACACGTCGTTTCCGTCCAGCTTCGGGCTGCCGCTCATCGTGTGCGCCTCGTCGGCCGCGCTCGCTCGCCAGAAGCCGTGCTCGTCCGCGGTGAGCGGCGGCTGGCCGAGCCGCGCTCCCAGCTTGTGCGCGGCCTCCATGGCGGGTGGACCGAAACCGCCGGATCTCGCATCGCGATAGAGGTCCACGGTCTCCTCGTCCAGCTCCGTGCCAACGCGCGCTGCGGCGATCACCTGCTCGAGGCGCGCGCGGCGCTTCGCCATCCGCTCGTTCCGCCTCTCCTCCATCTTCGCCTTGCGGATCGCCGGATCCTTGGACTCGCTCCGCATCGCCCACCAGAGCTTCCATCGGCTCAACGCCTCGACGGGTGGCGCCTTGGCGTCCGCGACCTGCAACGCCCGGTAGGTCTGCCACGCTCGCGATTGCGCCGCTGCTTCCGCCTCGTCGAGCGGTGGAGCAGGAGCCCAGGGTGGGCGCAGCGTCACGAACGGCGGAGCGCCCAGATAATCGTCGAGGGTGCTGGCGAGCGCGGCGGCCGAAGCCGGGTCGGGGCCACGGCAGACGAGCGCCACCGCGACTCCTTCGTGCGACACGTCCGAGCGCACGAAGCCACCCGCCGGCACCTGCGATGGCCGGGGCGGAGATGCGCCCTCGGCGTGCCGCGTGGTGTCGCCCGCTGGCTTTTCGGGCGGACGACCACCGCTAGCGAACACCAGACGGTCCCAGGCGACGACTCGCGACAGCAGCTGATCGCGAGCCGGCTCTCCGAGCCGTTCTCGCAGCTGCTCGGTCGAAGCGGCGAGCGCTGCGGCCTCGGCGGCCGTCGGTCGCGGAAAGATCCACGTGATGGGTAGCTCGTCGGCCGCCGCCGGTCCAACCCGGGAATGCGGCTCGCTGCCGTCGCACGCGAGCTGGAAGCCCTCGTCGATCTTGCCACTCATGAACGGCGTGGGCCGGGCGAGAGCCTCCTTCGGCGCTCGATGCGGCACGAACATCCCGAGCCACAACACGGCGGCCGCCACGGGCACGCACAGCACGCAACACGCGTACACCGTGAGCCCCGCGAGCGTGCCGAGCACTCCCGGCGGGGCCGGACGGCGAATCTGGGTGACCAGGCGCACCAGCGAGTGGCGGCGAGCGGTCGAGAGCTTCGCGTAGCCGAGATCGTGGATGGCGCGGAACACCCGTCGCAGGCGCGTGTCGTCGTCGGCCGCCCAGCGATGGTCCGGCTCCTGGAACACGAAGCGCGAGATCACCACCGCCAGCAACACGAACAGCAAGAGCAGCGGGATCGCCACCACCGTGAGCACGGCGACCAGAAACGGACCGACGGTGGAAATCAACGTCACCGGAGCCTCCCGAGCGTTGCGTGGCGATGGGACCGATAAGTGCCGTCGCGCCGCGGGATTCTACTCCCCGCGCCGAGGGCCGTGTCTCGGTTTGCGCTCACCGAGGCACAGCGTCCTGCCGACGCGCTCGATCGGCCGGAAGGACGCGGTCCCTCGCGTCCGCTGCGCTCGATCGAGACGGGACGCTCCGGCTGCGAGGGACCGCAGCCCTCCACCGCGGCGAGCGTTGACTTGACCGATCCTCGCGACTAGCCCGCATCCGCACGCGTCTCTTCCCGGCTCGCTTCCGTCTCGATCCCGGATCGACTTCCACCGTGTCCGAACGCGACCCGCGCCAACCACCCGAAGCATCGGCGGGGCTTGCGGTGCGTGGCGCGCGGAAGAAGTTCGGCGACGTGGTGGCGCTCGACGGCGTCAGCCTCGACGTCCGCGCCGGCGACTTCGTGACCCTGCTCGGTCCCTCGGGCTGCGGGAAAACCACGCTGCTTCGAATCCTCGCCGGGCTCGACGTCGCGGACGCCGGAACGGTCCGCCTCGGCGGCCGTGCCATCGACTCGCTGCCCGCTCACGAGCGGCCCGTCAACACCGTGTTCCAGAGCTACGCGCTCTTCCCCCATCTCGACGTCTTCGAAAACGTGGCCTTCGGACTGCGCTCGCGAAGGAAGCCGGACGCGGAGATCCGTTCGCGCGTCGCCCGCTCGCTGGCGCTGGTGCAGCTCGAAGGCCTCGAGCGGCGCCGCACCGATCAGCTGTCGGGAGGACAGAAGCAGCGCGTGGCGCTGGCGCGTGCGCTGGTGAACGAGCCCGAGCTGTTGCTGCTCGACGAGCCCATGTCGGCGCTCGATGCCAAGCTGCGCTCGGAGGTGCAGCTCGAGCTGCGCCGCGTGCAGCGCGCGCTCGGCACCACGTTTCTACTGGTCACGCACGATCAGGACGAGGCGATGACCGTGTCGGACCGGATCTTCGTGATGAACCGGGGCCGGGTCGAGCAGTCGGGCACACCGCACGAGGTTTACGAACGGCCGCGGAACCGCTTCGTGGCCGAGTTCCTCGGTGCCGCGAACCTGATCGCGGCGAGGCGCACCGGGCCGCGAGAGGTCGAGACACCGCTCGGCCGGCTGGTGCTCGGCGAAGCACCGAGCTGGGAAGCCGGCACGATCGCGATCCGCCCCGAGCGAATCCGCATCGCGGCTCCGGAGGGCGCGCCCGACGCGACCAACCGGGTTCGGGTCACCGTCGCCGACGCGGTGTTTCGCGGCGATCACGTCGACGTGCAGGCGGAGCCAGGTCCGCTGCGGGTGCGGCTGGCACCCGCGGTTGCCCTCGAGCGCGGTGCCACCTTCGACCTCACGCTTCCCGCCGAGCACCTTCGAGCTCTCGATGACTGAGAAGGTGGAAAAACAGGCCCGCGCCGCAGGCGCGCGGCGAGCGAAGCGAGCCGGCTCGGGGGTGAGGCCCCAAAAAAGTCGCGCCTTTTTTGGGGCGGGGGGCTGGAACAGCCCCCCGCGAGAACTCGTCTGGTACGGCCGCCTCACCACTCGCCGCAAGCTCGCGCGCACCGGTGCGTTGCTGCTGGCGCCGAGCATCGCCTGGCTGGCGTTGCTGCTGGTGTTGCCGTCGCTGGTGATCGCGGGGCTCGGGTTCGCCAGCCGCGCACCCGACGGTCAGGTCCTGTGGAAGCTCACCACCGGCAACTTCGCTCGCCTCGCCGGGTTCGGGCTCCTCGGGTGGAGCGCCGACTATGCGTGGATCGCGCTGCGCAGCGCGTGGGTCGCCGCGATCACCACGCTGGTGTGCGTCGCGATCGCCTATCCGCTGGCC
>CAZYWA010000105.1:0-18514 GCA_964650975.1 uncultured bacterium | reverse complement strand
ACGCACCCAGCTCGGCAACAACAACGCCTACTGCCAGGACAACGAGCTGAGCTGGTTCGACTGGGAGGGTGCCGCCGAGCCGGCCCGCGAGCAGCTGCTCGAATTCGTGCGCTCCTGCATCCGGCTGCGACGAGAGCATCCGGCGTTCCGGCGCGACCGGTTTTTTCGCGGCGTCGTCGATCCCGCCGGCTCGATCAAGGACATCGCCTGGTTCCGGCCCGACGGCCAGGAGCGAACCAGCGAGGACTGGGCGCCGGACAACACCTCTCCCGTGGCGTTCGTGCTGAGCGGCGAATCGTTCGGCTACCACGTCTCGCCTCGCGGCGAGCCCCTCGACGACGACACGTTCTTCGTGGTGCTCAACGGGCATCACGAAGCGCTCGAGATTCGCCTTCCCACCGGCACTCCGGAGACGAGCTGGCGGGTGGTGATGGACACGTCGAGCTGGGACCCCGGCGATCCCGACGCTCGCTTCCAGCCCGGGTCGAGCTATTCGCTGCAAGGCCGCACCGCTGTCGTGTTCCGCGCCGACGCCGAGCCGAAGCCCGAGCCCAACGCGCCTCGCTTCCGCTCCGGATGACCGTCCGATCGGATTTCTCGTGAAAAATGTTCCGCGAGTGCAAGCTTTGCTCGCGCGATTCCAGAACCATGCTCCGCGACGGGGGATATGCCCTGAATTCGTGAGTGGCATACGGATCGCACGCGCTCCCTTCACAGCTCTTCTTCGTGGAGGCACGCGATGCGAACAGCGGGTTTCTGGATACCTTCGTGGATGCCCGAGTCGTGGGCGCTCTGCGCCGCTCTGGCTTGCGCCTTCACCGCGATCGGTTGCAGCAGTGTCCAGCGACCCACCGCGGAGATTGCGGCCGCGTCCACGGCCGTCGCCAAGGCAGACGAGTCGCAAGCGGCCACCCAGGCGCCGCTACCGCTCAAGAACGCACGGGACAAGCTCACCAGCGCCAATCAGGTCGTCGACGATTCACACAAGGACACCGACGAGCGGCACACCAACGCTCGCCGGCTGGCCGAGGAAGCGCTTGCCGACGCGGACCTCGCCGACGCTCAAGCGCGGGCGGCCGCCGCTCAGCACAGCGTCGACGAGCTGCGCCTGACCATCAACGCTCTGCAGCGCGATGCCTCCCCGGTGCCTTCCGTGCCGCCGCCGGTGATGCCGCCGCCGCCGGCGACCGCGCCTCCGGTGTACGTGCCGGGACCTGGCACGGATCCCACCACCGGCCGCTGAGGAAGCACCTCGGGAGGATCGATCATGAGCTCACCAAGGCGTTCCGGACGGTTTCTGTCGCTCGCGGCGGTCTCGAGCCTGATGGCGGCGGCGGCGTGTGCGACCAAGCAATACCCCGACCTCGACCAGCTCCGCGCGCGGTACGAGGGAGAGCGCGCGCACCTCGACCAGCTTGCCCCGGTCGCCTCGGACGATGCACGAGTGGCGATCGACCGGATGGCGGGTGCCATCCACTCGGACGCGGACAAGGCCGAGATCGACCACCTGCGCTACCTGGCGAGCAAGCGCATCGACGTCGCCGAGGCGCGCGCCAACGAGCGCGCCTCCCTCAACGAGGTCGCGGCGCTCTCGGCACAGCGGCATCAGATCGAGCTGGCGGCGAAGGACTCCGCCACCCGTCAGGCCCAGAGCTCGGCCGACGCCGAGCACTCCCGTGCCGAGGAGCTCGAGGCGCGCACCAAGGCGCTCGAGGCGCTGCTCGCCGAGCTGCAGGCGCGCGAGACCGACCGCGGTCTGGTGCTCACGCTGGGCGACGTGCTGTTCGACGTCGATCGCGCCTCGCTCAAGACCGGCGCGCGCGCGAGCCTCGAGAAGCTGGTGCGCTTCCTCGACGAGAACCCCGATCGGACCGTGCAGATCGAGGGGCATACCGACAACACCGGCTCGCGAGAGCACAACGAAGCACTGTCCGAGGAGCGCGCCGACTCGGTGGCCGCGTTCCTCGTCGAGCAGGGTGTCGATCGACGGCGGATCCAGACGCGCGGCCTTGCGTTCGACTACCCCGTCGCGACCAACGACACAGCGGCGGGACGCCAGCTCAATCGGCGAGTCGAGATCATCATCTCGAACACCTCGAGCACGCCGACCGCCGCGCGGTAACCGGAGGCCCACTCACGGCCTCAGAGCAGTCGGGGCGGGGGGCTGGAACAGCCCCCCGAAAACTCACGTCGGATGGCGGCTTGCCGCCGCGTCTTGAATCTCGAGCTCGGTGAGCGCTTCCTTCGCCTCCGCTTCGGCTCGCTCCTTTGCGTATCCGTAGCGGGTCTGCAGCAACCCCGCGAGCTGCTCCAGGTCGCCCTGGATGGACTCGAGCTCGTCGTCGGTGAGCTCTCCCCACCGGCTCTTGAGCTTGCCGCGAAACTGCTTCCACTTGCCTGCGACTATTTCCAGATTCATGGCGATTCCCCCTCGTTTTTTCGCGTGTCGTGGGCTTGGAGATCTGTCCTCCGTCTGAGACCGCACGCGTCGTGCCAGTCCGACCTCCCCTTTCTCGGCCCGCTCACGAGACCGCACGGCCGGGACGCTGAGTCACCCGCCCGGTCACCGGCGACCGACCTGGAGCTTTCCAACGAGATGTTTGTACAAACGGCCCGGGCGGCTGGTCGACGCGGCATCGTGAGCGGCTGAGCGGCGTCCGGCTCGGGCATACGAGTTGCTCTCATTTCACCAATACGACCCTGCAACCCATCGGCATGTCGTCGGCCCGGACTCTGGTCCAGGGGAGGTTTTCGGTCATGGCGCGAACCGAGCACGAAATCGATGTCGAGCTGCCGGTGACCACCGTCTACGACCAGTGGACGCAGTTCGAGCAGTTTCCGGCCTTCATGAAATCGATTCGAGACGTCCAGCAGCTCGATCCCGCGACGCTTCACTGGCGCGCGCGGATCTTCGGGCGCGTTCTCGACTGGTCAGCGACCATCGTCCGGCAGGACCCCGATCAATGCGTGAGCTGGGTGAGCACCGGCGGCGCGCCGCATGCCGGGTCGGTTGCGTTCATCCCTCTCGCCCCCAAGTGCACCCGGATCGCCGTGCTGCTCGACTATCCGACGCGCACCCTGGCCGAGCGCTCGGGAGCCGCGCTGGGTATCGTCTCCGCCGCCGTGCGCCGCGAGCTGAAACGGTTCAAGCGGTTCGTCGAAAGGGGCGGCCGGGCCACCGGCACATGGCGCGGCGCGATCCACGGCGATCACATCACCGATCCGGTCGCGGCACCGCGGCGAACCGACCTCGGCGAGCGGTCGCACGCGCGCCGCTGACACTGGCGCCTCGACGCCCGCTTCCGCGACGTCCGCTAGGTCGATCGCGACATCTCGAGCACCAGGAACGAATTCGGCGCCAGCTCGACGGTCACGGCGTGCGGCGAGCCGGTGCCGACCAGGCGGTTCTCTCCCTGACCGAGCCAGCGAGGATCCTCGCTGTCGAGCAGCAGGTGCCCGCGCCCGGCTTCCGCCAGTACCGGTAGCTCCACGCGCTCGGTCTGGCCCGAGAACGAGAACAGCGCGACCAGCTCCTCCGCCGAACGAAGGCGCGAGATCAGGATCTTCTGCTGTTCCCGGATCTCGACGTCGACAAAGCGGCCGCTCTGGAACGCGGGATTTTCGCGACGCAAGCGAAGCAGCGCACGGTGGAGCTCGAAGAGCGCGCGGTGACTCGGCTCGGCGGCGCGCGTCCAGTCGAGCCGCGAGCTGCGGAAGGTCGATTCGTCCTGCGGGTCGGGAATCTCCTCCGCCCGCCATCCGAAAGCGATGAACTCTTCCACGCGACCTCGCCGGACCGCCCGGGCGAGCTCGGCATTCTCGTGGCTGGTGAAGTACGCGAAGGGCGCGGTCTCGCCCCACTCTTGCCCCATGAAGAGCAGCGGGACGCTGGGACCGAGGAGAAGCAGGCCCGCGGCCAGCCGCTGCTGGGCCGGCGACAGTGACCGGGCGAGACGATCGCCGCGCGCGCGATTGCCGATCTGATCGTGGTTCTGGGTACACACCACCAGCTGCTTGGCCGCGCCGTCGTCGAGAGCTCGCCCGTGGGCGCGCTGCAGGAACTCCGAGCGCTGCCCGCCGTGGACGAATCCCGATCGGTACGCGGCCGCGAGCTGGCTCAGGGCCCCGAAATCGCAGTAGTACCCCTGCCGCTCGCCGGTGAGCAGCGCGTGGCACGCGTGATGGAAATCGTCCGACCACTGCCCGTCGAGACCGAGCCCCCCGCGCGACACCGGACGGATCAAACGCGGATCGTTGAGGCTGCTCTCGCCGATCACCAGCACCCGCCCGCCGCTCGCGGCCGCGCGCCGGTGCAGGGTCTCCGCGAAGTCCTCCAGAAACGGCCGCGCGGTGGTGTCGAGGATCGCGTGAACCGCGTCGAGGCGAAACGCGTCGACCTTGAGCTCCGAGAAGAAGTGGATCGCGGACTGGATGAAGTACCGCCTCACCTCGTCGGAGAAAGGCCCGTCGAAGTTGAGCGCCGGTCCCCACGGCGTCTGGTAACGCGACGTGAAGTAAGGCCCGAAACGGCCGAGATAGTTCCCGTCGGGGCCCAGGTGGTTGTAGACAACGTCGAGGGCCACGGCGAGACCGCGCGCGTGGCATTCGTCGACCAGAACGCGCAGGCCGGCGGGCCCTCCGTACGAGGCCTGGACCGACCACGGGAAGACGCCGTCGTAGCCCCAGTTTCGCGACCCGGGAAATTGCGACACCGGCATCAGCTCGACGGTCGTGACACCCAGATCGACCAGCTGGTCGAGATGAGGGATCACGCCGGCGAACGTTCCCTGCTCGGAGAAGGTACCGACGTGCAGCTCGTAGAACACCGACTCGGCGAGCTCCGGCCCGACGAACCGCGGGGCCGACCCGTCCTGGCGCAGTGCCACGATCTCGGACGGCCCGTGCACGCCCATCGGCTGGAGACGGGACGCGGGATCCGGGCACTCCTCTCCGCTCGAGAGCCGAAACAGATACTGCGCTCCCACGCTCACGTCCTCGACGATCACCTCGTGGTAACCGTGGGAGAGCGGCACGAGCGGGACCACCACGTCGACGGGTCTCTGCACGTGGACGGACACATGCTCGTGAAGCGGCGCCCAGACACGGAAGAGGGCATGCCCGTCGGGCAGCGCGACGGCACCGAGGGAGGCGCCTCCGGGCGCAGCGTCGAGCCACGAGGCCGGGTCGGTCGGCACCGGTGCCGTCACGAGCGCTCCGCCGGTCGATCCTTCCGAGCGAGCAGCGCCACCGGGAAGCGCTTCAGCAACGACTCGACGGTGACGGAGCCCTCGAGTGGGCCGTCGCCGGTGAGCACGTTTCTCCACGTGCCCTCCGGCAGGCGCAGAACGGCGCCGTGCCAGTCGTTTCCCAGGCGCAGGGTCCAGCGCGGGACCACGGTGATTGCGCGATCGCCCCGCAGGAACGCCACGACGTGTGGCGCGCGCGCGCCCTCGGCGTCGAGCCCTCGGTACCCCCCGGATGCACCGAAGGTGTCCGGATCCGCGGCGCGAAATGCCAGCGCCTGCCGGATCAACCAGAGCTTGGGAAGCCCCTCGTCGGCTCGTTCCAGGACCCCCTCGGCTGACGCTCCCTCGAGCTCCTCGATCAGCCGAGCGCGCAGCGCGAAGTCGACCGGCTCGCGGTTGTCGGGATCGACGAGGTGGAGATCCCAGAGCTCGCAGCCTTGATAGAAGTCGGGGACGCCGGGCGCCGTGAGCTTGAGGAGCGTCAGGGCCAGCGAGCTCACCCGGCCCGGTCCCACGAGAGGACGGACGAATTCCTCGAGCTCGCGAACGAAGCGCGGATCGCTCATGACTCCGGTGACGAACTGCCGCAGCGCCGTCTCGTAAGCCCCGTCCGGCTCGGTCCAGGAGGTGCACGCCTTCGCCTCGCGAGCCGCCTTCTCCATGTAGGCGACGACTCGCTCGAGCGAGATCGGCCAGGCGCCCACCAAGGTCTGATAGAGGAGGTACTCGGCGCAGGGATCGGGACCGGGCGCGCGCCAGTGGCGCGCGTTCGATGCGATCCAGGTGTGCACCGCGGCGCGCCAGCGCCCAGGAATCTCGCTCAGCAGCGCGATCCGGGCGCGCACGTCCTCGCTGCGTTTCGTATCGTGGGTCGAGGTCGCGAGCAGCGAGTGCGGCCGGGTGCGTGCGTTCTCCCGGCATACCGCGTGGAACTCGCGGACGGCGGTGCCGAAGCTGCCCGGACTTCCGCCCACCTCGTTCCGTGCCACGAGCCGCAGGTAACGGTAGAGGGCGGTGTCCTCGGCTCCCTTGGCGGCGAGCGGGCCGGTGAACTGCTGGAAGCGCAGCACGAACTCGGTCGCGTCTTCGCCGTGGACGGGTCCGAGACCGCAGAGCGTGGCTCCGACGAAGTGAATCAGCGATGGATCGAGGTCGGGACGCGCGCGGATCGCGAGCGCGGTGGCGTGGGCGATCCACGCCTCGTCCTGCGCCGTCCTGCTGAACGACGTACCGTTCGACGAGGTCGGGCGCGCGCTCGCGGAACCGATCGCGACGTAGCTCCGGTACACCGGAAAGGCCGCCGCGATTTCCACCAGCACGTCGGTCAGATCGGCGCGCGCCTGGTCGCGATGGAACCAGCTCCGGCGGCATACCGCCGCCAAGAGCGTGGTCAGGCGCTCCAGGTCGGCGCCCAGCACCGCATGCGCGACGAGGCGCTTCGACGCGACCATCACGTCGTGCCATTCGCGGGCATCGCCCGAGATCGACGTCCAGAGCTCCGTCAGCGGTCGCTCGCCGTCCGGGTCGACGAAGAGCCCACCGGCGAGTCGTGCGAACTCGTACCCGGTGGTACCGTCGATGGGCCAGTCGGAGGGCACGCGCTCGTCCGCGCTGAGGATCTTCTCGATCACGATCCACGCATCGGGCGCATGACTCCTGAGCCGGGTGAGATAAGCACCGGGATCGCGCAGGCCGTCGACGTGATCGATGCGGACGCCCGCGATCCGCCCCCGCTCCAGCCACTCGGTCACGCGTGCGTGCGTGGCCGCGAACACCCGCTCGTCCTCGACGCGCAGACCCACCAGACCGGTGACGTCGAAGAATCGCCGGTACGAGATTGCGCGCCGCACCAGACGCCAGTACGCGAGCCGGTACGCCTGCTGCTCGAGGATGCGGTGCAACGAGTTGCGATCGCCGTTGAGCTCGAGCACCGCGCGGTCGATCGCGTCGGCCAGGTCGGCGCGCTCGTCGAGCTCCCGTTCGAGGAGCGCGCGCGCCAGCGCGACGCTCAGCTCCGGCTCGGAGGGCGTGTGCGAGGCGCCGCTCCACGGCGCTGACGACGCGTCCGACGAATGCTTGGCCGCGACCTCCGCGATCAGTGCCAGCGATTCGGATCGCGCGGTGTTCGCGGCGTGCGCCAGGAGTCCGCCCAGCGAAGCGAATGCCACCGGGAACGCGTGGTCGCCATAGTCGATCCAGAACGAGGCTCCTTCGCGGCGGAGCACCAGCTCGCCCGCCTCGAGCGCTTGCCCGTAGGCGGTGCCCAGTACCGGAAGCAGCAACACCCCGGCGCGTCCCGAGGCCGGCGATTGCCAGTCGACGTCGAAGTGGCTCGCGTAGCGGCTCGCCGCGCCCCGTTCCAGGACGTCGCGCCAGCGTTCGTTCTCGACCCCGTGCGCGGCCTGGTGATTGGGCACGATGTCGAGCAGGACGCCTATGCCGTGCGCTTCGAACGCGGCGAGCAGCGCCTCGAACGCTTCTTCTCCGCCTAGCTCGCGGCGAACCCGCGAGGGATCCACCACGTCATACCCGTGCGTGCTGCCCGGGGCAGACTCGAAACAGGGCGAGAGGTATGCGTGGCTGATACCCAGCCGCCCGAGGTACCCCGCGATCCGGGCCGCGTCCTCGAATCGGAAGCGCGGCTCGAGCTGCAATCGATAGGTGGCGCGCGGTTCGGCATTCATGGCGTTCTCCGGCCAGCGCGCTCACGTCGAGCGCTGGCGACGGAGGCTTGCGGAGGCTCAGCGGCGCGCCGAGCGAGAAAGCAAAAGCAGAGGAAGCAACGGCCTCGCCCGCTTCACGGCCGCCGCTTGTCGTACGTGCCGGGATGCCAGGTTTGAAATACCTGTCCCGATGCGAGCGCGGTCGATGAGGACGGATCGTCGAGCTGGGCCGCGGTCCACATTCGCTCCAGCTCCTCAGTCGAGGATGAGGCCGTATCGGCGCCGTAGCGCTCCGCGATCAGGGAAGCCACGGCCTCGAAGTCGTCCGACGCACGATCGAGCTCGTCGTCGGAGACCTTCGGCCACGACGCCTTGATGCGCTTCCGAAGTTCTTTCCATTCGAGATCATTCAGTGCTCGCTGCATGGTCCTGCTCCATCGAGAAGCGGACTGCGAGTCGAACTGCCGCGTCGTGTCGAAATTGGTCGATCTTGGAAGCTAGATCTCTCGCCTCTCGAACCGTACAGGGTCGCAACATCCATGCCGCAGCGGTCGCAGCTGGGAGGTTGGCGCGGCGCGAATCCGTGCCGGGACGCGGACTTACGGATGCGACACTCATTCCATCCTTCCGTCGTGGCGCTCTCGGGATGCGTCGGTTTGCACATTCTTCCAGGCATCCGTGAGATTCCCATTGGAGAATCGTTCATCCATCTCCGCGACACGATGCGTTGGCAGCCGCGTTCGGGTGGACGTGGCCACGATGAGCATCCTGGCTGGCGAGTCCGCCGCGTCGCGCGCGGCGTGCCGCTGGGCGCGGGTAACCCCTCGTTCGCTCAGGCGTGCGCCGGCTTCTGGTTCTGGCCGGCGGTGTCGAGTACGTCACTCACGGTGTCACGCACGCGATCCTTGAGGCGGCTCGTCTGATCCATCGCTTCGTCGCGAAGCTCGCGTCCCGAGCGGGGCGCGAACAGCAACGCGACGGCCGTCCCGACCACGATCCCGACCCCGAACACGCTCACCAGCTCGAGCCCTCGGGCGTGATCGTGATGGGACGTGGTCCGATGGATCGAGCGCAGCAGGTCGTCGCGCGACGGGATGTGCTGCAGGAGCTCATGCAGATCGGCGTTCATCGTTCGCTCTCCTCGTGTGGTTCTTGTGGTTCGTGGTGATGGGCTCGATCCCGCATCGCACGGGGGTCCAGCACGCCGCTCAGAGCACTTCGCAGCACCAGCGCGGCCGCGAGACGCATCGCGCTCGAGGTCGCGAGCACCAGGGCGCCCGGTGTCAGCGCGCCTCCCAGTGCCGCCCCGACGCCAGCGGCGGCGATCAGCACCGCGTACGGGTTTCGGTCCAGGCTGCCGCGCACGGAATCCTCGAGGCCCAGACCCGCGGCGCGGCCGATGCCCACGAGGCGCGCCGCATCGTCGCGGATCACCCGGATCTGTTCGCGGATGAGCGTCGCGCCGGTCGAGGGATCGATGCCCGAGCCCGCGCCTTGCTTCCGCTTTTGCTCGTCGTCTCGCCTCTTGCGGGTTCCGGAAGGGGGCTGTGCTCGTCTGTGAGCGGCTGGGCTCATCGTGGATCCCTTCGAATCCGGTTGCCTCGCGATGCGATCAGCGGCGGGAGATCCATCGTCCCACCAGGTAGCCGAGCGTGAGCGCGGAACCCACCGCGACGAACGGGTGCTCGTCGGCGAACTCGCGCAACCGCCGGTCGGCTCCATCGACGTCGAGGCGGTCCTTCACGGTTTGACCGAGCGTCTCGACGATCGCGGAAACCGCCTGGATCGTTTGGTGAAGCGTCGCGGCTGGCGCGGATGAGGATGAGTGGGCGTGCGGCATGACCTGGAACCTCGGATCTGGGAACTCGGATCTGGAACTTCGACGCTGCGCGTCGCTTCTCGTCTCCGAGGTCTTCGCACGAGGTGTGCCAAGCCCTCCCTCGCCGGATTCACGGCGCGCAGGTCCCTCGGGCCGCGAATCGCCCGCGCTTGCTGCGCTTCCGCGCGGAGGGCGTGCCCTCCAAAGGCGCTGCCACTCGCGCCCCTTCCACACTTTCTACAAAGCGGCACGACGGCACGAAGAACGTGCCCGAGCGCGTCGGGTCACCGAAACGAGAATCGCAACCGCAGCTCCGCGCCCACCGCGCCGGTCGATTGCGGCTCGACCACCGCGATCACCTGATCGGTGATCTGGTACTCGACGTTGAGCGCCACGTCGCTGCCAGTCTCGCCGCCCATCTGGTCGACCACGCGCACCTGCATGCGGTCGGAGATCCGCTTCCCGACCGTGACGCGCGTGCCGCCCTCGTCTCCCTGCGCGAGGCTGAATTCCTCGACGCCGAGATGCTGCTTGGCGAGCTTGCCGCCGAAGAGATCGATCGCGCTGAGCGAGAGGCCGGTCACGCCCGCGCCGGTTCCGCCGCCGGCCAGAGCTTCGTCGCGGGTCTTGCCGGTGGCGAGCAGGAACACCAGGTCGTCCTGCGGAAAGGGCGGCTCCGAATCGAGCGTGAGCGCCAGCCCCTTCGAGACCGTGCCGTCGAGCGCCAGCCGCACCGAGACGTCCTCGCCGGCGTGGTCGACGATGGAGGTCGACTCGAAGTCGATGTCGGGATCGATGCGCACCGGATCCTCGAAGGTGGCGCTACCGTGGGTGACCTCGAAATCGCGGTCGAAGAACGTGAGCTTGCCCTCCACCACGTCCACCTCGCCCAGGAGCTGCGGGCGCGCGGCGGTGCCGCTCACCGAGAGATCGGCGCTCATGGTGGCGTGGGCCACGTTGTTGCGGATCACGATCGTCTCCGGGCCGGTGACCTTGATGCCGAGCCGGATGCGGTCGAGCATCTCCGCGGACGTGTGGTTGGACGAGTGCAGCGTGGCGGCTCCCGAGAGCGGCTTGACCAGACCCGCGAAGAGCTCCACGTCGCGGTCGTAGAGCGCGTCGTCGATCCGCACCTCGCCGCTCACCTCCGAGCCCTGGCGCGAGCCGTGGCCCTCGAGGTGCCCGCTCGCCAGCAACCGCAGCGTCTTGGGCACGCGATAGGGCAGCTCCGAGAAATCGACCGCCAGCCGCTCGAGGCTCTGGCTCTCGAGGTCCGCCGCTCCGGTGGCGTGGATCTCGCCGTCGCCGACCTTCGCGGCGAGCTGCTCGAGCGTCACCGACTTGGTGTGGAACGCCAGGCTCCCCTGCACGTCGCTGATCTCCTCGGGGAAGTCCCGAACGCTCACCGACGACACCGCGACGTGGATCGGCCCGTCGGCGGTGAACGCCTGATGGGCCCACTGGAAGCGGACCGACGCGTCGATCTTCCCGCTGCCCAGCTCGGTGCCCTGCAGGAAGGGGTTGAACCATTGCGGATCGAGATCGAGCGTGAGCGCGCCGTCGAGCGCGTCGCGGGTGCCGTGCGCCTCGGCGCGCAGCCGCCCGCCGTCTCCCAGCTCGAGCGCCAGCTCGGGGACGTCGACATGGCCGCTGCCCAGCCGCGCGTCGGTCGGGTGCGCCAGATCCACCTGCTTACCGGCGGCCTCGAGGTGGAGTGTCGAAAGCGTCAGCGTGCCTTCGAGCGCGGCCAGGTCGGAGAGCTGGCCCGTGACGCGGCCGTGGGCAACGACCTTGCCGCGCGCATCCGCGAGCGCCGGAGGCAGGCGGCTCGCGAGGGTCGCGAAGACCGGGTCGAGGTCGAGGCCGGGAAGGTCGAGCTCGACGTCGAACGAACGCTTGCCGCTGAGCTCGGCCGTGCCCTTGGCGGAGCCGTTCTGCGGCAGGCGCGCATCGGCGGTGATCCGGTCGTGCTCCAGGCCGGCGTCGAGCGCCAGCGCGCCGAGGGAGCGCGCGCGATATGCGAGATCCGGAACCGAGGCGGTGGCGTGCATCACCGGTTCCGCCATCGGGCCCGACGCCGTCGCGGTGAGGGTCAGATTCCCGGTGACGCCCGAATCGGCGAGCTCGGGAACGTGCTGCAGGGGCGTGGCGCGCACCTCCACGGTCACGCCTTCCAGCGTGCGATCGCGGGTCAAGCGCCCGCGCGCCTCGATCGGAACTCCGTCGGCCACCGCGGCGAGCCGGCTGAGCTCGAAGTTGCCCGCTCGTGACGTCACGTGCGCCTCGAGACTCGCGATGCTCCGCCCGGAGACGCTCGCCGATCCCGACGTCACGTCGACCTGTCCGTTCAAGCCATCGAGGGGCCCGGATACGCTGGCCTCGATCTTGCCGATCGCCGCGGACGGCCGCTCGCTGGCCGGGAGATCCCCGGCGCCGCGCTCGATCGCGACGCCGGTCGCGGTGGCGCGCGCGTCGAGCACCAGCTTCGCGAAGGCGCCCGTGGCGGAGCCGTGCGCCGTGACGTGGCCGCTCAGCTTGGTGAGGTCCGGCACGAACGGCCGCGTGAAGCCGGAGAGCGCGGCCAGGTCGAGATCGGTGTCGAGCTTCGCGTCGAGGGTTCGCTCCGCGGTGTGAACGCTTCCCGAGATCGCGATCGTGCCGGCGCCCACCCGCAGCTCCGCGTCGACGTTGGCGAGCCCATCCGCCAGCTCGAGCGCGATCGGGCGGCTGCTCTCGATCCGCGAGCCGCCCGATCGAAGCGAGAGCTTTTCGATCCGCGCCTGGCCGCGCAGGCTGGCCAGGTTCGACGGATCGCCCTCCACGTCTGCCACTAGGTTGGTGGCCGAGCCCGAGGCACCGCGCAGCCCGGCCAGCGCGAGGAACGGATCGAGCGGTAGCTCGGGACCGTGGGCGTGGACCTCGACGTGACTCGCCTGCCGGTCGTAGCGAGCGTCGGCGCGCAGCTCGGGACCGATCTCCACGTGCAGCACCGGCGCGGCGAGGGTGCCGCTCGCATCCACGTGGCCGGCGCCGAGCCGGGTGTCGCCGGTGGCGAGCTGGTCGAAGGCGACGGTGGCCGCGAGCGCGCCGGCGGGTGCCTCGACCGAGCCGTCGAGCCGCAGCTTGGTGACCGAGGTGGTCGCGTAGGTGAGCGTCTCGACGCTCGAATCCCGGATCTCCACGTGAGGAGTGGCGAGCGGGCCCGTGACCCGGGCGCTCAGGTGCGCCGCGCGCCCGCGTAGATCCGCGAGCGGCGGGATCCTGGCGAGGGGATCGAGCGAATCGGCGTCGAGCCGCACCGCGAGATCGCTGCCCGCGCCGGCGAGATCGAGGCGACCGTCGGCAGTGGCCTGCGCTCCCGACCAGCGCACGGCGGCCGAGAGCGAGCGCACATCGCGGATCGAGCCGCGAGCGTCGAGCGTGCATTCGAGCGGCGCCTCGCGGTAGGGCCCCGAGAGGCTGGCACTGGCGGTGAGCTCACCGTCGAGCGCGCCGCTCGCGCGGATCGTGCCGTCGATCGGGTCCGGAAGCTCCGCCGTGACTCCGAATGCCGCCAGGATCGGTGCCAGGGCCAGCGCGGCGACGTCCGCCCGCGCGTCGACCGACGACTTGGCGAGGTCGTAGCTGCCGGAGAGCGTCACCGAGCCGCGGCCGTCTCTCACATCGAGGGAAGCGAGCGACACCCGATCGCCGTCGACCGCTCCCCGCAGCGTGACAGGGCCGAGCGACTGGGTGTCGAGAGTGGCACGAGCGACGTCGAGACCCAGGTCGGCGTGCGCCGGGTCGGGACCGCCCTCGAGGCTCAGCCCGACTCCGCCAGCGCCGTAGCGCTTCTTCGCGGCACGATCGTCGAAGTCGAGCTCACCGTGGCGCAACTCCACGTGGCCGAATCGCACCGGCAGCGGCAGCAGCGGCTTGGCCACGGCGGGCGAAGGCGAAGCCGGCTTGCTGGCGAAGCCGGCCAGCGTGCCGTCCTCGAGCCGCACCAGGTGAACCGAAGGCTCGTCGATGGTGACCGTCGAAAGCTCGACGACTCCGTGGACGAGCATGGCGAGCGAGTAGTCGACGCGCACGTCGCGCGCCTCGAGAAGCGGCGGCTGGTCCTTCACCGAGAGCACCAGGTTCTCGAGGGCCAAGCTCTTCCCGAGCCGGTGCTCGACGCGGCCCACCCGAAGCTCGTAGCCGGCCCAGCGCGCCGCGCGCGGCAGCACTCGCGCCAGCAGCGAATCGTTCACGATCACCGCGATGACGATCCCCACCGCCGCCGCGACCAGCGCCACGAGCGCGATCGCGACGCCGCGGCCGATCCGGAGAGCGCGACGCATGGCGGGTCTCTGCTTTCATCTCAGGTGGCGGTCTGAGCGCTCAGAACGGGTAGCCGAACGAGAAGTGCAGCGCCCAGCGGGCGAGCGGTGGATTCGGCTCGAGCTGGTAGCCCACGTCGAGACGCACCGGTCCCACCGGGGTGCGCGCCCGGACTCCAACGCCGGCCGTGGGCTCGAGGTGACCGAAGAGCGAGGAAATGTCGGTGGTCACGCTGCCCGCGTCGGTGAACACCGCTCCCTCGAGGATCGCGACCAGCGGGAAGCGCAGCTCGGCGCTCGCCACCAGCCGGCTGCCGCCTCCCAGCGGCCGGCCATGGTCGTCGAGCGGGCCGAGGCGGTCTTCCTCGAAGCCGCGCACCGAGCTGGCGCCGCCGGCGAACAAGAGCTCGGGCGTCGGCACGTCGCGGGTCGAGCCGTAGAGCGCGACGTCGGTGATGCGCGCCGACAGCACTCCCACCAGGTGATCGGCGAGGATGTGGTAGTGCCGTGCCTGCGCGTCGAGGCGCACGAAGTTGTCGTCGCTCACCAGGGTGCGCGCGGCGATGCCGATCGAGCCGGCCAGGTAGTCGCCGCTCGACGGGTAGAGCAGGTCGTTGCGCGAGTCCCACGCCACACCGGTGCTCCACACGAGCTCGTGCGAGATCCCGGCGCGCGGCGCCTCCGGGTCGAAGCTGGTGACGTTGGTGATGTCGCTGATCTTGTAGTCGAGCCCGACGGTGCCCACGAGCTTGGGCACCAGCTCGCGCTTGAGCTCGACGCCGCTGTCGAACTCGCGCCGGTCGAACGCGGGAAAGTCCTGGTCCTTCCACGACACCAGGAGCGAGCCCCGCACGTGCTGATCCAGCAGCCGCGGCTCGCTCAGCGTGACCGACGCCTCGCGGTCTTTCTCGCCGTAGGTTCCGTCGGTGTGCAGGGTCACCGCCCGGTCGAGGAGGTTGATGGTCTCGAGTGTCACGTGGGCGGCGGCGCCTCGGTCGGTGTCGTAGCTCGGTCCCACATCGAAGCGGATGCGAGGCTGTTCGCGCAGCTCGATCACCACCGGCACGGTGCGCCCGCCGTCACTGCCCGCGTCCTCTTCGCGCTTCTCCGGCGGCTCCTGCTTCGGTGTCGTGCTGTTCGGGGGCGTGGCCGCTGGAGATGGCGCCGCGGGAGCGGCTGCGGACGTCGCGGCCGGCTCGCCGCCGGGCTCGGGCGGCTCGGCGCCCGGGGTGACGGTGCCGTCGGCCGCGGGTGGCTGCTGCTCGGCTCCGGCGTCGTGCCCGCCGCCCGCGAAGCGCGCGTTGCCGAGCCCGATCGGCCGGATGCGGATCGACTCGAACACGTCGAGCTCGCGCAGGTCCTCGTGGGTGTGGACGATCGCCTCGGGGCTGAGCTCGCGGCCGCGCTTGAGGTAGGTCGAGCGATCGAGCAGGTCCTGGCGCACGTTCTCGCCGCCCACGGTGAAGACCGTCCCCACCAGGAACTGTGGACCCGGGTAGCCGGTGACGCGCAGGCCGACCGAGTCCATCGCTTCGCTCCAGTCCTCCACCACGCCCACCACGGCGCGTAGGTGGCCGTCGGTCTGAAACGCCTTCTCGAGCTCCTCGCGCCACGTCTCGACCCGCTGCGCGACGTACGGATCGCCCACCGCCACGGGCGCCTCCTTCGGCACCAGCGCGGCCACCGACGCGGGGATGTCCTCGAGCTCCACGCGAGTGACGCTCGCCTTGGCACCCTCGTCGATGGTGAAGAGCGCCTCGACGTGGCCGTCCACGGAGTGATGCTCGGGAAACGCGACGTGCGCGTTCACGAAGCCGAGCTCGCGGTAGTGATCCTCGATGGTCGCCCGATCGCTCTCCAGCACGTCGTCCTGAAGCCGTGGCGCCAGCACCAGCCAGCGACGATTGCGGCTCTGCAGCAACGCCCGCAGCTTGCGCGGGGAGACCGACGCATTGCCGTTGAACCGCACCGTGGAGAGCGAGCGCGGCTCGCCTTCGGTCACGTGATAGCGAACCTCGACGCGATCCGGTCCCTCGGTGCGCTCCGAGGTGACGCTCGCATCGGGATAGCCGGCCCTCTGATAGGCCTTGCGAATCGCCTCCGCTCCCTCGTCCACCAGGAACGTGCCGTAGCCGCCCTCGCGGCGAAACGGCAGCTCGTCGTCGAGATCGTCGGCGGTGAGCGCCTGGTTGCCGTCGAAGTGCACGACCAGCTGCTTCTGCTGCTCGATCCCGATCACCACATCGACGTTTCCGGTCTCGGGGTCCGGGTGGATCTCCTTCTTGACGATGCGCGCCCGCACGTAGCCGGCGCGGCGAAAGCGGTCGCGCACCCGCATCAGCCGCTGCTCGAAGTCGTCCTGGGTGAAGAAGAACCACGGGCGCATGAGGAACGCCACCTCGCTCGGGGGAACCGCGGTGGCTCCCTCGACGTCGACGTTCCGGACCGTGAGCCAGCGCCCTCGCCAGCAGCGATAGATGAGGTCCACCGAGTGGTGCTCGGCGGGCTCTTGCTTCACCTTGCAGGAGGTGCTGGAGAAGCCGTTCCGCGCCGCCAGCTTCTCGAGTCGCGTGGTCTCGTTGGGCAGGTCCGCGGGGTCGAAGGGATCGCCGATCCGCATGCGCAGCGCGCTGCGCGCCTCGCGATCGAAGATCGGAAGCAACCCGTGGAACGAGAGATCGTGCACCACGTCACGTCTCGCGAGACGAAGCGTCGCGCGCACTCCGTCGGGCCGGGGCTCGAGCTCGAGGTCCGTGCGCTGGGACGGCACCAGGAACGGCAGCGCCCCCAGCCGCGCGAGCCCGCGCTGGATCTCGTGCTCATCGAGGCGCGTGCCGGGATTCCAGCTCAGCGCGTCGCGGATTCCATCGAGTGGCAGATCGTCGCTGGTCGCGAACGAAAGATCGGTGAGCACGGGTGCTCCGGAATCCGGAGTCTGGCCCGCGGCTCGCGCAGCCAGCGCACTCGCTACGAGCACCACGATCCACCTGGGCCGAGCCAACCACACGGCACTGGTGATGCAAAAAGTAGGCCCGGGAGCGCGCCTTTCTTCAGCCTCCGCTCTTCCGAGCGGCCTTCGCCATTCTCAAGTCGCCCTGCAGCACCGGCAGCGCCGCCGCCGCGAGCGACCTCACGTCGCCGTTCTGGGCGTTCCTCGACTGGTCCTCGAAGTCCTTCACCGTCTTCGTGTGCTCCAGGATCATGCGCTCCAGGTAGCTGTGGTCGAACCCACCGCGACTCGACTTGGAGAGCGCGAGGACCGTCTTGCGGCCCGCCGAGTCGAGACCCATCGGATTGGGATCGTCGTCTTTCGATTTCGGCGCCGAGTCATCGAGGGCCAGGCCTTTCTCCATCGCAACCCTCTCGATCTCGTCCTCGATCCTCGTGTGGTCGTCGACCACGCGTCGAGCGAATTCCTTCACGCCCGAGCTCGATCCCTTCTCGGCCGCGAGGTGTCCGAGCGCGATTTCCAGTCGAGTCGCTTGCGAGGCCCTTTGGAGAAACTTCTGGTCGGCCCGGCTCAACGAGGTCTGCGGGGCGTGAGCATCCGCAGAGGAAGCGCTGCCGACGGCGAGCCAGGTGGCCGCCATGATCGAGAAAGGCATCACCTTCATGGATCACACGCGGCTCGTTGCGGTCACAGCCAGCCGTTGACCCCGAGGAACGCGGCGAGAGCCAGCAAGATCGCGACGACCCCGCTCGGCGCGAAGCCCCAGCCGCGGTTGTAGGGCCACGCGGGAACCGCCGCGATCAGCGTCACGAGCAACACCAGAAAGGCGATCGAGCTCACCATGTCGCGGCTCCTTTCAGCTCGTTCTCATCTGCTTTCGCACGTAGCCTGTGATCTTCGAGAGGCAAGCGACGTGCCCGTACGCGGAAGCCGGGAGAATCTACAAATCGCGCGCGTCGCGATCGCGAGGGTCCCGCGACCGCCGCGACCGACGCCCGGGTCCAGCGGACTCATTCGACAAATACCGACGCAACGCCGGCACCGGCCTTGCTCACGCGCAGACTGGACGCAACGCGTGGGTCCGCGACCCGCGCTCGTGCGAAGGGGATGACGATGAATCGATCCAGACTCTTGATGTTCTTCGCAGGCGCGCTCCCGCTGGCCCTGTGTTCCGAAGCGCGGGCGGCGCAGCCCTACATCGGCGGCCAGGTCGGCTACAACTTCGTGCTCGGGAACAACTCACTGGACGACGACCTGAGCTACGGCGGCACGGTGGGTATCGACTTCGCGGGTCTCGGGGCAAGCGGCTTGGCCCTCGAGTTCACCGGCAACTACGCCAAGTACAACGCGGCCGACTGCGCGACGCTCGCGGGCGGGAACGGTTTCGGCAATGGGGGCACGGAGCTTTGCAAAGGCATCCGCGATAGCTTCGACGTCAAGGCGGACCTCGAAGACTGGACCCTCGGCTTGGCGCTTCGCTACAACTTCGATTTCAACACCGGCCGGTTCTACCTGCTTGGCGGCGGCGAGGC
>CAZYWA010000104.1:0-18543 GCA_964650975.1 uncultured bacterium | reverse complement strand
AGCTTCGTGATCGGCTTCGGCGTGGTGCTGGTCATCTGGATGGCGATCAACATCGTGCTGCTCGCCAACAAAGGCTTCGATCCCTACCCGTTCATCCTGCTCAATCTCTGTCTCTCGTGCCTCGCCGCGATCCAGGCGCCCATCATCATGATGGCGCAGAACCGCTCCGCCGCCCGCGACCGCATGCAGGCCGACGAGGACTACCGGACCAACCTGAAGGCCGAGCTCGAGATCGCGAGCTTGCACGACAAGATGGACCACCTGCTCCACACCCAGTTCGAGCGGATGGTGGAATTGCAGGAGCTGCAGCTCGACCTGCTCGCCGATCTCGCCGAAGCGAATCGGCAGCAACAATAGCCCGCTTCCATCTCGACCGACGTAACGGGCCGCGGCGGGCGGGATTCACGAATCGAGCGAAAGCGCGACGGGTATGGCTCGAGGCGCAACGAGCGCTGCCTCCGGTTCAGCGAGGCGTTCTGGTGGCCGCATCCCCTCTGGATTCGTTGCCGAAGTCGGGCCGGATGCTGCCGATCTGCGCGAGCAGCTCGCTAGTCAGGACCCCGCCCGAGATGGTCGTGACCGTGGCGGAGCGCGCCAGCGCCCTCGCGACCCTCTCGCACACGAGCTCGTCGGTGGTCGTTCGCGCGGCCTTACCTCCCGACCAGAGCCGCCACGCTTGGCCTTAGCTGGCCGTGTGCTCGAGCGCGCGCTGGATGATCTCGAAGAGAGCCAGCGGTGTGAAAGGTTTCGGTAGCGCGATCGCCCCCAACGCCGCCGCTTCGGAGAGCGCGCCGCCCAGGCTCCCGGAACAAGCGATGACCGGTATGTCCGGTAATTCGATTTGCAAGAGACGGATCGTCTTCAGTCCGTCCATGTACGGCATCCGCATGTCGGTGATGACCAGGTCCGGCGCCCGCCGCCGCCACGCGTCGACCCCTTCCAGGCCGTTGCTGGCCTGAACCACCGTGAAGCCGCGGTCCACGAGCATGACGACCAAGGTCTCTCGGAACGCATCGTCGTCGTCGATGAGCAAGATCGCCGGCATGGCGAGAAGCTGGTCTCTGCAAACCGGTAGCCGCGACGGTGACGGGCGTCGATCCGCAGCGAAGGCCGGGGCGACCATGGCGATGCACATCTGAGCGACTCCCCGCGTCTCCCTGCTCGGACCTCGGTACGGATCGGCGGCCTTTGTACAATCCGCGCAAGACATCGTGGGCGCGTCCGCTCCGGCCCGCGTGACGCCCAGCCGCCCGACCTCTCGCTTCGCGCGACGACCTGGCAAGAACACGGGCGCCGTGGCGGCTTTCGCTTCGCGAGTCAAAACACGACAGGTCGGAATACGCAGACGAGACAGATGGCATGCGGTTCGCACTCACTCGTGCCGCACTGAGATTTCAGCTGTTCGTCGGCGGTCGGACGGACCGGCTCGTGGAGACAAACATGGAGACTTCGCGCTCGTGGATCCCTTGCGCTCTTGCAGCGTGCACCTTCACGGTTCTCGGATGCAGCAGCGTCAAGCGGCCCACCGCGGAGCTGGCGGCCGCATCGACCGCGGTTGCGAAGGCGGATGAGTCGCAGGCCGCGAGCCAGGCGCCGCTGCCGCTCAAGAATGCGCGCGACAAGCTGGGCAGCGCGAATCAGGTCGTGGACGACTCGCACAAGAGCACGGATGACCGGCACACCAACGCCCGCCGACTCGCGGAGGAGGCACTAGCCGACGCAGACCTGGCGGACGCGCAATCGCGTGCGGCGGCCGCTCGGCACAGCGCCGACGAGCTCCGCATCACGATCGACGCGCTGCGCCGCGCCGGGCCGGTGCCTGCGCAGCCCGACACCGGTGCCTCGCCCGGCATTCCGGCGGCCGCTCCGTTACCGTCGTCCACCTCTACGGCGCCGCTTGCGTCGCCCGCTGATTCACCTGCCATACCCGGCCGCTGAGGGCCACCTCGGAGAATCGATCATGAGCTCACGAAAGCGTTCGGGACGGTTCCTGTCGCTCGCGGCGTTATCCACCCTGGTCGCCGCGTCGGCCTGCGCGACCAAGCAGAACCCGGACCTGCAGCAGCTTCGCTCCCGGTACGAGGGTGAGCGTGCTCACCTCGACCAGCTCGCTCCCGTTGCTTCCGACGACGCGCGGGTCGCGATCGACCGGATGGCGGGCGCCGTCAACTCGGACGCCGACAAGGGCGAGATCGACCATCTGCGCTACCTGGCGAGCCGGCGTATCGACGTCGCCGAAGCCCGGGCCAACGAGCGCAGCGCCACGGACGAGGTGACCCAGCTCTCGGCGCAGCGTCACGAGATCGAGCTTGCTTCGCGGGACTCCGCGATGCGTGAGGCTCAGGGTGCGGCGCGCGCGGCGCAGGATTCGGCGGCGGCGGAGCGCTCGCGCGCGCAGGATCTAGAGGCCCGTACGCGCGCGCTCCAGGCGCAGCTCTCGGAGCTGCAAGCGCGCGAAACCGACCGCGGCCTCGTCCTCACGCTCGGTGACGTGCTCTTCGACGTCGATCGCGCTTCGCTCAAGCCCGGTGCGCAAGCCAGTCTCGAAAAATTGGTGGCGTTCCTCGCTCAGAATCCCGAGCGAACGGTCCAGATCGAGGGTCACACCGACAACACCGGCTCGCGAGAGCACAACGAAGACCTTTCCCAGGAACGTGCCAGCGCCGTCGCGTCGTTCCTCCTGGGCCGGGGAGTCGCGCAGAACCGGATCGAGACGCGCGGCCTCGCCTTCGACCGTCCAATTGCCACCAACGACACGGCCGCGGGACGTCAGCTCAACCGGCGTGTGGAGATCATCATCTCGAACACGCCGACCGCGCGGAGCACGAGCTCGTCGGTCAGCCAGGCTGGGCTGCCCACAGCGCGCACCAACTGACTCAAGCGCGGCACGAGTCGTCGAGAAGGGTTCGCGCGCGTCGTCGATTCGCACGCCTTCTCGGTCGAGCCGCTCTACGAAGAAGCGGGCGCTCTCGCGAGCGACGGCGGCTCAGCCGTCCGCGCCGCGCGCGCGACGCCGCATGCGCCACCCAGTTTGGTGATCGACCCTTTCCGCTCCCACGCGAGCACGATCGGATCCGGTGAACATCATGAAGCAGACCAAGAAGCAGACCAAGAGCAAGGCGCCAGAGTCCTCGACTCGTTCCGTGAAGAGCGCCAAGAGGCATTCCTCGAAAGGCAGTCGCGCGGCTCCAGACCTTGGCGCGCGCCAGCCGCCACAGGTGTCCAGAACCGGGCCGCCGGCCAACGACGACGCCATCGCCGCGAAGCGGAGCGGCACTCAGGCGCTCGCTTCGGCCGTGCCATTCAACGAGAACAAATCGAGCGAGTACGGAGCGGACGCCGCACTGGCGCCGCCGGGCGGTATCTCGATCCAGGCGAACGATCGTGCCGTGACCGGCAGCACCCTCACGGAGACGAACGAATCGCCGAAGACCGGGATGCCGGCGGCCGCGGGAGAAAACCCGGCGAGCGGCCCGCTCACGCGCGTGCGCGTGGACTCGGGCGGGCAGGAGCTGACCACCAACCAGGGTGTTGCGATCGGCGACAACCAGCATTCGCTCAAGGCCGGGCTGCGCGGTCCGGCGCTGCTGGAAGATTTCATCCTGCGCGAGAAGCTCACCCACTTCGATCACGAGCGAATCCCGGAACGCGTGGTTCATGCGCGCGGCTCGGGAGCTCACGGCTATTTCGAGTGCTACGAGTCGCTCGCCGACGTCACCCGGGCTTCGCTCTTCTCGGAAGCCGGAAAGCGTAGTCCCGCATTCGTGCGCTTCTCGACGGTCGCCGGTGAACGGGGATCCGCCGACACGGTACGCGACGCCCGCGGCTTCGCCGTGAAGATCTACACTGACGAAGGAAACTGGGATCTGGTCGGAAACAACATTCCGGTCTTCTTCATCCAGGACGCGATCAAGTTCCCGGACCTCGTGCATGCCATCAAGCCCGAGCCGCACTTCGCGATGCCGCAAGCATCCACCGCTCACGACACCTTCTGGGACTTCGCCTCGCTCACTCCCGAATCCGCGCACATGCTGCTGTGGGTCATGTCGGACCGCGCGATCCCGCGCAGCTACCGCATGATGCAGGGCTTCGGCGTCCACACCTTCCGGTTCGTGAACGTCCAGGGCGAAGCGCGCTTCGTGAAGTTTCACTGGAACCCCGTCGCCGGCACCCACTCTCTCGTCTGGGACGAGGCCGTCAAGATCTGCGGCGCCGATGCGGATTTTCACCGCCGTGACCTGTGGGAGGCGATCGAAGCGGGGGCCTATCCGGAGTGGGAGCTCGGCGCGCAGATCTTCACCGAGGAAGAGGCCGAGCGGATGAGCTTCGACGTGCTCGATGCCACCAAGCTGGTGCCCGAGGAGCTGGTGCCGGTGCGCCCCATCGGCAAGCTGGTTCTCGATCGCAATCCGGACAACTTCTTCGCCGAGACCGAGCAGGTCGCGTTCTGCACGGCGCACGTCGTTCCGGGCATCGACTTCAGCAACGATCCGTTGCTCGCGGGCCGCGTCCACTCCTACGTGGACACCCAGATCACGCGTCTCGGCGGACCGAATTTCCACGAGATACCGATCAACGCGCCGGTCGCGCCGGTCCACAACAATCAGCGCGACGGCATGCACCGCCAGTCTCTCCATCGCGGGCGGGTCTCGTACGAGCCCAACTCGCTGGGCGGCGGGTCGCCGTTCCAGGCCGGGCCCGCGGGGTTCACGTCGTTTCCGGAGCGCCTCCAGGGAGACAAGGTCCGAGGCCACGCGGATCGCTTCGCCGAGCACTACCGCCAGGCGACGCTCTTCTGGAAGAGCCAGTCGGCGGTGGAACGAAACCACATCGTCGCGGCGTTCCGCTTCGAACTGACGCGCGTCGAGACGCCGGCCGTGCGCGAGCGAGTCGTGGCTCTGCTCGCGAACGTGGCCGACGAGCTAGCCGAGCGGGTGGCGAGCGGCCTGGGGATCGCGGTTCCGTCCGCTCTCCCCAACGATCTCCCTGGCGGCATCCGTGCGGCGGAGGTCGAGAGCTCGCCGGCGCTCTCGCTTCTCGCGCGCCCGGGCGACGGATCGGTGCGGACCCGGCGAGTCGCCATCCTGGTGGCGGACGGCGTCGAATCCGAAGCGTTGGTGGCCCTTCACGGCGGGCTGCGCGAGCGCGGCGCGATCCCGCGCTTCGTCGGCTCGACGTTGGGCAACGTAAACGCTCGCTCCGGTGGCGCGGTCCAGGCCGAGGCAACCTTCGAGACCGCGCCCGGGGTGCTCTTCGACGCCGTGGTGATCGCCGACGGCGCGGAAGCGATCGGCCGCCTGGTGAACGATGCTCGAGCCCTTGAATTCGTGAAGGAGCAGTACCGCCACTGCAAGCCAGTGCTCGCGATCGGCAAAGGGCGCCGTTTGATCGAAGCCGCCGGAGTTCCGACCGGCGAGGCTTCGCACGCGCACGCCGCCGATCCAGGGTTGCTGCTGCTTGCGCCCGCCGCCGGGCCGGAGCGGATTCTCGGTCAGCTGGTGGAAGCGATGGTGGCGCACCGTCATTTCGAGCGGGAGACGGACCCGCCAAGGGTGTGAATCGATTGAACCGATGATGACGACGGCGGGCGCAGCGAACGCTCGACGTCCTTCAGAAACTCAGATGGCTCGGCACCGCATGGGGCGACGCCGCTTCTCGACGTGAAGACCTGGAGATCCTGATGAATACCAACACCAATACCAACACCAGTACCAACACCAACCCAGCATGGTGGAAGCCGGAGTACGATTCCGCCTGGGACCGGACCAAGGAAGCGCTGCGGCGGGACTGGGAGCAGACCAAGCACGACATGGGATCGAAGACCGCGAAGGAGCTCGGCCAAGACGCCGGCGACACGGTGAAGCAGGCGGCTGGGACGAGCCCGATCCCGCATCACACGGCGCGCACCTTCGACGAAGACTCGGCGGCCGCGCGCTACGGCGTGGGCGCCCGCCAGCACTTCGGCAAAGGGACTGCGCCGTGGTCGACCGACGTCGAGACCGAGCTCCGGAAGAGCTGGAAGGGAGACGACTGGGAGACCGCGCGCGGAGGCGTGAGGCGCGGCTGGGAATACCAGGGCAAGTAAGCGAGTAGCGAGCGGGCCAGCGCTCCTCGCCGTCCTGAGACGGGGGGGAGCGCGACCGCCCGTCCGTAGCCTCCGCGCTGGCGGCGAAACCGAATCAGGCCTGCGCCATCATCGAAGACACGGGGCGAGCTGCCGGCTCTTCGTCGCGCCGGGGTAGCTGCACCGAGAAGACGGTCTCACCGTCTCGGGAATCCAGGCTCACGTTGCCACCGTGCGCTCGCGCCACTTCGCGCACGATGTAAAGTCCCAGACCCAGTCCACTGCCGGGATTCGTTGCCGGACCTCTCATGAGCGGCTCGAAGACGTCATCGGAGACCGCGACCGAGCCCGGTTTGTCGGCACTTCGAACATCGATCCGGATCTCGGCTTTCTGACCGATCAGATCCACGCGAACCCCGGCGTCCGGCGCACCGTGAGTCAACGCATTGAGCACCAGATTCCTCATCAACTGCTGCAAGCGCGAGCCATCCCAGCAACCCCGCAGATCCCCGGTGACCTTCAGCTCGATCCGACGCGTGGGATGAGCCCCTCGCAACTGCTCGATCTCATCGGCGCAAGGCCCCGCCAAGTCGATCCGGGCCGGCTGGATGTCGATGCCGAATCCCAGCTTCGTCCGGTTGAAATCGGTGAGATCGTCCAGTAGCGCCTTCATGGATGCGCCGCTTTGCGTCAGCCGGGAGGCGGCTTTGGTGACTTCGGCGCCGGCGTTCAGCACGGCCAAGTGCGAGGCGGTCATCAAGATGCTGTTCAGCGGGTTGCGCATGTCGTGCCCGAGCACCCCCAGGAACAAGTTGCGCATCTGCTCCATCTGCGTGCTGAACGATTTGGTCGATTCAGCCACGGCCTGGTCGATCGCCTCGTTGAAGCGAACCAGATCCTGCTGGCCGACGTCGCCGGTTCGCTGGCGGCGATCCACCGGCGAAGCACGCTGGCGCGCAGGGCACGATATTCGGCGAGCAACTGGTTGATGTCGAAGCCGCTGCGTGCTCGCAGGAAGGCGTGTGTCTGCGACGCCGTCTGCCCGGCATCGAGCGGCACTCGGGCTTCGCCGTGAGATTTGCGGACCTGAGCTTCGAGCCCTTGAAAAGTCGTCAGATCCCTCGCTACGGCCTCCAGAATACCTTTGGCGTGATCCCGCAAGTGCAGCGACGTCATGTTCCCTGCAGCCGGGAGAGTCGCCGCGAACGCTTCCCATTCCTGCAGAATGCCTTCCATGTCCCGCACGATGAACTCGGCCAATCGCATTGCATCTCCACAGGTCGAGCGCTCCGAGGATGGTGTCGGTCCGCTCCGCGGCGGACTCGGCCGCCGGGCTCGTGGCTTCCCACGGATAGAGCAAGCGTCGTGCCGCGACAACCTCACCGCTGGCTAGGCGAACACACGCCGCAGTGGAGCAGCCGCCGGCAGCGGAGACAGGCGGGCCACCCGGCCGGGCAGCCCGCGTTCAACATCGTGCAAGAAAGCGTACAGGAGCGCGATCCTCGACGCGATCGAATTCGCGAAACCCGAATCTCGGTGAAGCACTCCGTTACGCGACGATCGACGTTCCCACCACGCGAACCGGCCGCGGCTTACCATGGAGGCGACGCCCGCGCCCGCTGCTCTTTCCGCTCTCGGCGCGACGACGCGACGCCTTCACCGCCTGTCGGGCCTTCCCTTTCGTCGAGCCCATGATCAGGCGCGAGGCGTCCTTGCCCACGTCGAGGATCTTCGCGAGCAGGCCCGCCACCGCATTGCCCGGAGGCGCATCGGGTGCCATGGGATGGGGATGGTTGGGGGCCATCTCTTTCAGGTGCGGCACCGCGTCGGCGAGCTGCTTGCGCTCTTCCTCGGTCGTTGCGCGCTGAAACCGCGGCAGGACCTGCGATTCCTCTTCCTCGATGTGATGGCGAATCGACTCGGCGAGAACCGTCATCTTCGCGTCGTAGCGCTCGTCGGCCGTCGTCATCGCGTCGAGCTCGGCGAGCGTGGTCTTGGCCAGGTGGTGCTCTTCCAGCGCCTCGAGCACGCGGTCCTTCGACTTCGTGTCTCTGGCGCGCAACAGCGGGTAAACGAGCTGCTCCTCGATCGAGGCATGCAACGAGAGCTCCTCGATGATGCGCTCGGCAATCTTCTGCTTTTGAACCTTGCCGCTTCCTTTTTCGAATTCCTGAAAGAGTCCCTTGACGTTTCGGTGATCGCGTTTGAGTAATCCAATGATGTCCATGGCGTCAGATCAAGCAACGACCGTGCCAGAGAGTCGAGCCAACCGGGCGCTCACGAAAAGACGAGCGCGAACGCCGCACTGGTGCGCCAAATCCCGGCAGAATGGTCAGACAGCACCCACCGCGACGGATCCGCGAGTGTTCAAAGCGACTGTAAGGAAGTTGTGCGACCGATCCCGGCGCGCGACGTCACTTGGGCGTCGCGTCGAGGATCGCCTTGCCGATGGCGTGGTAATCGCCGCCGAAGTGGTGGCCGCCAGGGAAGCTCACGATCGTGGCGTGATCGGCCGGGATCTGCGGACAGAGCGAGGCCGCTTCGTCCTCACCCTCGACGCACAGCACCCGCGGCCCGCGTAGCTTCATGAGCTCGGGCAGGATCGGCAGGCCGGTCACGTTGTGGCGCGTGGTCGGGATCCAGTCGGTGACGTGGAACTCGAATTCCACGTTGGTCTCCGGGCCGACGAGCGCCACCGCTCGCGTCTTCGCCAGCAGATCGGCCGGCATCCGCGCGGACACGTAGCCCAGCACGTCGGCGCCCGCCGAGTAGCCGATCCACAGCAACCGCTGCTTTCCCCACTTCTCGAGGTAGTGACGACTGATGAGCTCGAGGTCGTGCGCGACACCGTCGGGCTCGTGCTTGTCCCAGAAATAGCGCACCGAGGAGAGCCCCACGACCGGGACGCCGTGCTCGTTCAGGTACTCGCTCAGCTGCTCGTCGAGGCTCGCCCAGCCGCCGTCGCCGGACACGAAGACCGCCACCGTGTCGCTCGACCCGCCGGTGGCGGGCATTTCCGTGAGCGGCAGCTCGGCGATCCGATCGGCGCCGGTGGGCGGCGCCGTCGGCGGCGCGGGCGCCGCGGGCATGAGCTTCTCGACGTCCGCCACCACCGACGCCGTGAGCGCGCTGCCGGTGGCGGCGTTGGCCGCGAGCCACTCGATCGTGGCACCCGGCGTCTTCGACACGAAGGTCTCGGCGTCGGTCGAGCCGCAGAGCGGCCGCGCGCGATCCTCGAGCGCCACCCACGGCACGGGCATCTGCGACGGCGGCGTGATCCGCCCCATCCGGTGCGCCGACGCGGGCTGCCATCCGAGCCCCACGGTGCCCGCGCACGGCGGGCGCGGCAGATCGAGATCGGGACAGAAGCCCACGGTCACGACGCCGCGGAACATGTCGGGCTGCGCCTGCGCCGCGGTGGTGAGGGCGAGCGACGCGCCCTCGCGATAGCCGACCAGAACCGGCGCCACGAAGTGCGGCAGCCCGGCGCCTTTCCCCATGTGCTTGGTGACGGTCTGGAAATCGATGGTGGGCCACGAGCACTCGTCCTGGGCGCCGGTCTTCATGCGCTGCAGGTAGGTCGTGAGATCGAGCTCGGCCACCAGGGCGCCGCGCTCGGCGAGCGCCCGCGCGATCACGCCGGCCTCGCCGCGGAATCCGTCGAGTCCCGAGAGCACCAGCACGATCGTGCCGTTCATGTGCGCGGGCTGCAGATACGTGCCGAGGCCGAAGCGCCCCATCTTGAGGTGCTCTTCCTTCACGGCGAGCGGCTCGGGCCGCGGCGTGACCGCGGCCGGCGGCGGGCCTGGCGTGATCGCCGCGGGTGCGGGAGGCGTCGGCGGTTGGGGCGGACACGCGGTGGCCGTCGCCAGCACGGCCAGTGCCGCGACGAGTCGCACCGCCCGATCGAGCACGCGACGCGCGGACGTGAAGGAGGCGAGAGAAGAAGGTCGATTCATCGGCGCGAAGTGTAGACGAGACTCGGCCATCCGACATTCACCTGGCCAGCGAGGACCGGCGTCGCGCCGGCTTGGGGGTAAGGCCTCGAAGGAATCGCACCTTTTCTCGGGGCGGGGGGCTGGAACAGTCCCCGAAGAACTAGACCAATCGCGCCGCAGCAAGCATCTTCCAGGACTGCCCTTCGTCCAAGGCTCATGGCCGAGATCGACACCGCACCTGCCGGCGAGGCCGCTTCGCCGCTCCGCGAATACGCCGCGCGCTGGATCCCGCCGCTCATCGGCCTCGGCATCCTGAGCGTGGCGCTCGCGGTCCTGCACCGCGAGCTGAGCTCCATCAGCTACCGGCAGATCTCCGCCGAGTTCGCGGCGCTGCCCTCGTCGCGAATCCTCGTGGCGATGCTGCTCACCGGTCTCAACTACGGAGTGCTGACCGGCTACGACCAGCTGGCGTTCGTGTACCTCGGGAAGCACATCCCGCGAATCAAGATCGCGTTCGCGTCGTTCATCGCGTACGCGCTCGCCAACAACCTCGGGCTCGGAATGGTCTCGGGCGCATCGGTTCGCTACCGGTTCTACACGCGCTGGGGGCTCGACGCCGGCGAGCTGTCGCGCATCGTGCTCTTCTACTCGAGCACGTTCTGGCTTGGACTCTTGCTGCTGGGCGGCGTCAATCTCGCGGCGGGCCGCCTCGACGTGCTCGATCTGGGCGCCTTGTCCGCGTTCCCGCGCCTCGCGGGCGTCGCGATGCTCGCGGTGTGCACGGCGTACGCCGTGGTGTCGCTGACGCGCCCGCGGCCGATCCACCTCTGGAAGCTCGAGATCTCGGTGCCGCGTCCACGGATCGCACTCGCGCAGTTCGTGCTCTCGAGCCTCGACTGGGCGCTCGCCGCAGCGGTTCTCGAGGCGCTGCTACCGCCGGGGCGGGTGCCGTTTTCGCTGGTCTTCACCGCGTTCATCGCGGGACAGCTGGTCGGCGTCGCGAGCCAGGTGCCGGGCGGCGTCGGTGTGTTCGAGTCGGCGCTGGTGGTGCTGCTGCGCCCGGTGCTCTCGCCCACCGAGCTGCTTCCGGCGCTGGTGCTCTATCGCGTCGTCTATTACCTGCTGCCGCTCGCAAGTGCCTTGGCGTTGCTGGGAGCCGACGAGCTCAGGGTCCGTCGCGCGCACGTGGCGCGCGCCACCGCGGTGCTGGGCGCGCTCACCAGCGAGCTCACCCCGCGGCTGCTCGCGGTCTTCACGTTCCTCGCCGGCACGCTGCTGCTCTTCTCGGGCGCCACGCCTCCGGTCCCCGAGCGCTTGAAGGCGCTCAACGAGCTGTTGCCGTTCGGGATCTGGATCCTCGAGACCTCGCACTTCGTGGGCAGCATCATGGGCGTGGCGCTCCTGGTGCTCTCGCAAGGGATCGCGCGCCGCCTCGACGCGAGCCTCTACCTCACGGTGGTGGCGCTGGGAGTCGGCGCCGTGGCGTCGCTGCTCAAGGGCGCCGACTGGGAAGAGGCCTTGCTGGTGTCGCTGGTGCTCTTGGCCCTCTTGCGCAGCCGCGAGCGCTTCGATCGCAAGGCCGCCTTCTTCGCGTCGCAGTTCTCGACCGGCTGGGTGGCGGCGACGCTGGCGGTGGTGGGATCGTCGGTGTGGCTCGGGTTCTTCTCGTTCAAGCACCAGGAATTCTCGCTCAAGACGTTCTGGCAGATCGCGCTCGACAACCAGGCGCCGCGCTTCTTGCGCGCGTCGGTGGGCGCCTCGGTGGTGCTGCTCGCCGTTGGCGCGCGACGCCTGATGCGGCCCGCGCGGCCGTCGCTGGCCACGCCCAGTGCCGGCGATCTCGACGCCGCGGTGCCGATCGTCGCCACCGACGTGTCGACCACCTCCTCGGTGGCGCTGCTCGGCGACAAGGCGCTGCTCTTCAACGAGCGCCGGAGCGCGTTCGTCATGTACGGCGTGCAGGGCCGCACCTGGGCGGCGCTCGGCGATCCGGTGGGTCCGGCCGAGGAAGCGCCCGGCCTGATCCGCGATTTCCTGGAGCGCTGCGACGACTTCGACAGCGACGGCATCTTCTATCAGGTGTCGAAGGACCGCCTTCACCAGTACGCGGACTTCGGTCTCACGTTCGTGAAGCTGGGCGAGGAGGCGCTGGTACAGATCGGCGACTTCGATCTCGCGAGCCCCGCGGCCAAGCAGCACCGCAACACCCTGCGCCGGCTCGAGAAGGAGGGCGGCACCTTTCGCGTGGCCGAGGCCGCCGAGATCCCCTCGCTCTTGCCGCAGCTGCGCGAGGTCTCCGACGACTGGCTGGTCCACAAAGGCGTCGCGGAAAAAGGTTTTTCGCTGGGTTTTTTCGAGGATCATTATCTGGCGCGATTTCCGGCCGCGCTCATCGAGGCGGACGGAAAGATCCAGGCGTTCGCCAACATCTGGGCGGCGCCGGAGGGCGGCGAGCTCTCGGTCGACCTGATGCGTTTTCGCGAGACGGCCCCCAAGCTCTCGATGGACGCGCTCTTCGTGCATCTTTTCGTGTGGGGAAAGGCGCACGGTTTTCAGCGTTTCAATCTGGGCATGGCGCCGCTTTCCGGCCTCGAAGGCTCGGCGGTGGCGCCGCTCTGGACCAAGGTCGGCGCGTTCCTGTTCCGTCACGGCGAAGGCTTCTACAATTTCCAGGGCCTGCGCGCATACAAGGAAAAGTACGAACCGATCTGGGAGCCGCGCTATCTGGCGTATCCGGGCGGAGTGGCGCTGCCGAGGATCATGGCGGACGTGAGCGCTCTGGTGGCGGGCGGATACCGCCGGATTTTCGGGCGATAGGGATTCCGCGATCGAGCGCTGCCCACCGAGGAACCGGTGGGCCTCCAAGGCTGTTGGAGCGCGCGCGGTCCCTCGCGGCCGGGGCGTTCGATCGCGATGAAACGGTCGGGAGGGCCGCGCTTCCGCGCGGTCGCAACGTCCGGTGACGAGAGAACGTCAGTCGCTGGGCGGTGTCTTCCGGTTCGCGCGCAGCTCCAGTCCATCGCGAATCCGTTGCGCCAGCTTCGTGTAATCCCCGTCGAAGTGGTGCCCGCCGCTGGTCTGGACGCGCTCGGCATGAGCGAACGCTTCGGTGCGGCACAGCGAATCGCCGTCGTCCTCGCCGATGAAGCATTGCAGCATCGCGGGGTCGAGCTTTTCCACTTCGGGCGCGATCGGCTCGCCTTCCTCGGGGCCGTCGACCTCGGCGCCGAGCCATTCGGTGACGTGGACCTCGAAGGTGGTCTTCTGGCCGATCGCGAGCATCGACACCTGCACCAATTTGGAGCGCGCCAGCGGCGAGAGCCGGTTCACCGCGGCGGGAAGCACGTCGGCGCCGAACGAATAACCGATGAGCGCCACGCGGTCGGCGTGCCAGAGCGACGAGTACCGCCAGATGATCCGCTCCAGATCTCCGGCGATGCGTGCGCCGTCCTTGCGAGTCCAGAAGTAGCGCAGGCTGTCGATCCCCACCACCGCGACGTCGCCGCTCGCCAGCACCTCGGCGATCTGCTTGTCGATGTCGCGCCAGCCGCCGTCTCCTGAGAGAAGAATCGCGAGATAGCGGGCCGGCTTCGCGGAAGGCAGCTCGGAAAGCGGCAAATCCGAAAGATCCTCGGGTGGCGCCGCTTCGTCGGCCGGCCGCTCGCTCAGGATCAACGACGTGAATTCCTCGACGCGCGGCGCGCTCGGGTCGATGGTGACGACCGCCGCCTTCGGCACGCGCGGCAGCAGGAACTCGAGATACGGGTCGTCACGCTTTCCCGCGACGCGAAGCTTCCCGGGCAGCTCGCGCTTGGGGCCGTAGGAGAAGCCGCCTCCCACGATCGGCCGCGCCGGCGCCCCCTCGCAGAGCGGCACCTTGGTCATGAGCTTGGGCGCCGGATCGAAGCTCACGGCGCTGCCGACCGTCGAAGCAGGGGCCTGGGCGAGGGCCGCATAGGCGAGCGTGCCAGCCTCGCCGCGCCCGGCGAGGATCGGGGAACGATACGTGGACACTCCACCCTGCCGCTGCAACTCCTTGCTCAGCGCCTCCACCTCGGAGATCAGGTAATGGCAGCCGTCGTGGCTCGCGCGCAGGTTCGCGAGATAGGTCGGCAGATCCACGCCCACCACGTAAGCGCCGCGCGATTCGAGCTCGTTGGCGGTCGCGAGGTCCTCGTCGCCGAAGCCGCTCGCTTCGGAGAACAGGAACACGAACGCGCGCGGCGTGCCCTCGGGCGCGAAGAGCTGGATCTCGCCCATGCGAGTGTTGCTCTCGACCCGCCGCGGTCCCTCGTCGGCCGCCGCCGCGACGCGGCAACCGAGCACCAACGCCAGCACCTGTATCGCCATGAACGGTGGCTCGGTTGCCGCCCAAAGGACGCGCTCCGTCGCGTCCGCGCCGTCGGATCGCGATGGGACGCTGCGGCTGCGAGGGACCGCAGCCCTCCGGGCAAGCAATCGATCGAGCGCCTTCATGACGTCACGGGATCGAGAGTGGCACACTGCGGTCGCGCTACTTGCGCTCCCGCTTCCAGGAGGATGCGATGAAACGCCACACAAGCAAGCTTCGACACTGGACCCTCGTGCTGATCGCCGCGGCACCGCTCTCGGTGCTCGGCTGCTCGGCCTTCGACGTGGGCGGCGGCGAGGGGGCGCCCCACCCGGTGCTCGACGCGCTCTTCCAGGACGGCCGCACCACGCCCACGATCGCGCACCTGATCGACCTCGCCGAGCTCGCCGACGACCAGCGCTTCAAGGTGGTCGACGTCGGTCGCGACGACGCGAGTAGCCATCACGTGGTCGCGATCCGCGATCGCGAAGCCCCGCACCGCCACGACACCCACGATCTCGTGGTGGTGATCCTCAAGGGCTACGGCACGATGCGCATCGGCAACGAGGACCGGCCCGTGGGCGAAGGCTCGATCCTCTACGTGCCGCGCGCCACCGTGCACGCGTTCCGCAACCTCTCGTCCGAGCCGGCCGTGGCGTACGCCGTCTACTTCCCGCCCTACGACAGCAAGAACCCGGACAAGATCCTGGTCGAGACGCCGCCCGGCCCATGATGAGCGAACGAGGGATCGCGTGACCGCGCCGGGGCTCACCAAGACACCGCTCGACGCCGCGCAGGAGTACGCCGCCGCTTCGATCACGGCGCTCGAGACGGCGCAGGGCATTCATCCCGGGACGGTCGTGGCCGCGACGGCGCGCATGGCGGGCGCGTGTCTCTTTCGCTCGTTTCGATTGCCACTCCCGGACACCGTCGAGCCGGCCAGGCGGTCTTCTCGCGGCTCGGCCTCGGATTGTGGCGGAACGTGCCCGTGGCCCTCGCCTTGGAGAGCGCCGTGGTGGTGGGAGGACTGTGCGCGTTCCTGTCGGGCACGGCACTGACTCGCGCGAGGAAGCTCGCTCTCGCCGCCCTCGTGCTGCTGACGCTCGTCTTCACCATCGTCGGTATGACCGTGGCGCCGCCTCCGCCGTCCGCGACGGCGATGGCCGGCAGCTCGTTCGCCACGCTGGTCGTCGTGTGCGCGCTCAGCTTCTGGCTGGGTCGGCTGCCCCGCGCGCGCTGAATCGGAGAGGTACTCATGCTCGAGCTACGCCCCGCCTGCGAGAACTGCAACGCGGCGCTACCGCCCGACTCGCTTGCCGCGCGCATCTGCAGCTACGAGTGCACGTTCTGCGCTGACTGCGTGGACCGCGTGCTCGCCAACGTCTGCCCCAACTGCGGTGGCGGCTTCACGCCGCGCCCCGTCCGCCCGTCGAGCAACTGGAAGGGCGACAACTACCTGGGCCACGACCCCGCCAGCACCCGCGTCCGCCACCGACCGGTCGATCCGGTCGAGCACGCGCGCTTCGCCGCCGCCATCCGCGAGATCGCGCCAGAGAGCGCTAGCTCGTCGCCCTGGGGCCCGCCGGTCCCTCAGCCGGCGAGCGAACGAGCGGATTCACCACCCGAATGACGCCGGCCGGTGACGATTGGCCGAGTCCCAGCCTGGAAACGGCGTCTACGTTCGCGCCATCGGAGACGATCACCGCTTACGCGCAGAGCCGTTGCGAGCGCGCCTCACGGCGTGGCCCCGACTCGTCCAACGCATCGCCGAAGCTGACGGCGGCGGCTTCGCACTACTTAACGGTTCCGAAACAAGCGCGACATCTTCTCACGGAAGCATGCGCCGCGTCGGCGTGGGCCGGTTCCACCGCGTCACTGCAAACACTCCGCACGGACGAACGACCAGATGGAGACGCCATGAGAACGGGTACTTCGAGCTTGGTCGTACTGCTCATGCTGGTCGGCGTCGGATGCGGTCTCGATTCCCCGCCGGCGGATGGGACCGGTGCCGCCACGTTCAACCTCGAAACGATGGCGACGGATCTCTACCGTAATTACACGCTGGGTTCCGCCACGTTCTCGTTCGCGACGTCCGACAACCTCGTGCTTCGAGGCGTCGTCCGGGATCCCGGCGTCACTGGGCTCATCGTGACGTCGTCTCAGATTCTCGACGAATCGGACGCCGTGGTGAGCTCGGCTCTGCTCGACGCTGATGCCGACCTCACCACCACCGATGACGAGACGGCGCTCACCCTCGCGACCTCGAGCGGCAATGTCTTCGGATTTTCACCCGACGGGACGACGGTCGGGGTGAACCTCGGCGTGGTGATCAACGGCGATACCACGGGCTACGCCAGCTCGGCGACGTACGTGTCGAGCACCACCACCCTTCCCACGTCCTGACCGAGGCGGCGTCCGGTCGATCGTGGTGCGCTGGCAGGTGCACCGCCCTGACTGGCGGTGACCCGGCCTTCGGTACGCGCGCTCGACACGCGCGTCGCCTCGGACGTAGCATCGGGCGCGTTCTTCGTTGCGCCTGAGAGCGATGAGAAGCGGAGCGAGCCGGCGGCGTGTCATCTGCCTCGCGCTGCTCCTGCACGCGGTGTTTCTCGGCACGATGGCGAGCGCCGACGAGCCCGCCCCGGCTGCTGGCTCGGACGCCGACCTGGGCGACCTGAGCCTCGAGCAGCTCATGGCGCTCCGGGTGGTCACCGCGTCCAAGTACGAGCAGCGGCAGAGCGAGACGCCCGCTTCGGTCACGATCGTGACCGAGCAGGACATCCAGCACTTCGGATTCCGCACCCTGGCGGACGTGCTGCGCAGCGTGCGGGGTTTCTACGTCTCCGACTCGCGCGAGTATTCGTACCTCGGTGTGCGCGGCTTCTCGCTGCCGCGCGACTTCAACACCCGGGTTCTGGTGCTGGTCAACGGGCAGCGCGTCAACGATCCGATCTACGCCCAGGTGGGCATCGGCCTCGACTTTCCCGTGGACATGGCGTGGGTGAAGCGGATCGAGGTCGTGCGCGGGCCGAGCTCGTCGCTCTACGGCAACAGTGCTTTCTTCGCGGTGGTGAACGTCATCACCTTGCAGGGCGACGACGTGAACGCGGCGCGCGCGGCCGGAACGCTGGGTAGCCTGGGAACGGAAGGGGCGACGGCCGGGTACGGCGGGCGGCTCGGCGGCGTCGAGGTGCTCGCGGCGGGCACGTCGCTCACCGCGGACGGCGAGCGCAGCGTGTTCGCGCGCCAGTTCGCGTCGCCCGACACCCAGGACGGCTACGCGCACGACGCCGACGGCGAATGGTACGAGCGCGGCTTGCTCCAAGCGCGGCTCGGCGATCTTTCGCTTTCCGCGTTCGCGAGCCGCGATCGCGATCACATTCCCCTGCCCCGCTTCGGCACCATCTTCGGCGATCCCGCGTTCACCTACGACGAGACCTGGATCAGCGGGGGGCTCGCCTATCGGCACGTGTTCGGCGAGCGTTCGGCGGGCGAAGGCTCGTCGATCGAGGGCCGCGTCTACGTGATGCACTACGGCTTCGGCGGTCGTTACCCGTTCGACTACGGCGACGATCTCCCGCGGGTCATCAACCGCGACCAGCAAGGCGCCACGTGGTGGGGCGGCGAGCTTCAGGGCAGTGCTTCGCTGTGGAAGGAGCTGCGGCTGACGTCGGGTGTCGAGGTCCGGCACACCTTCGACCTCACGCAGAAGAACTTCGACGACTTGCCCGAGCGTGTGTTCTACGTCGACACCCACGGTACCGAGGTGGTCGCCGGCGGCTACCTGCAGCTCGACTGGGAGCCCATCGAGTGGCTCACGCTGTCGGCGGGCGGGCGTTACGACTTCATCTCCGAGGACAGCCAGCAGAGCGTGCACTTCGACGGCACCAGCGACCACCTGAGCCCGCGCGCCGGAGCGGTCGTGCGCCCCGCCGACGGCACCGACCTCAAGCTGCTCTACGGCGAGGCGTTCCGGGCGCCCAACAACTTCGAGCGCTTCTACACCGGCGGCGATCCGTCGATCGGGTCGGCGGACCTCTTCAATCCCTCGCTCAAGCCGGAGACGGTGCGCACCGTGGAGCTGGTGGGCGAGCAGCAATTCGGCGAGCACTGGCGGGTGCTCGCGTCCGGCTACTACTACCGCACGGATCACCTGATCTTGGACACCATCGTGGACGACAAGGGAAATGCGCACTACCAGAATTTCCCGG